>CAZBUU010000144.1:0-10824 GCA_964495125.1 uncultured Rubrivivax sp. | reverse complement strand
CGGAAACCGCCCCAGAATCGGGGCTGTCGCCGCTTCTCCGCGCCCGCATGGACCTGCCTGCCGCCGCAAGGCGCGCTCCGTTTGCCCCTGGCCACCGCCCCCGGCTGGCCGTCGCGCTGTTGCCGGCCCTGCTGGCCGCCTGCGCCAGCGGACCGCCTTCGCGTCCCGGCACCGACGGCCCCCCGCTCAACCCGCCGCCGAACCTGGCCCGCGTGCCCGACGCCGAGCCGCGCATCGAGCCCTTGCGCCAGGGTGGCCCGAACAAGCCCTACGAGATCTTCGGCCAGCGCTACGTGCCGCTGACCGCCGACGCGCCGCTGTCGGAAAGCGGCCTGGCCTCCTGGTACGGCCGCAAGTTCCACGGCCAGCCCACGGCCAGCGGCGAGGTCTACGACATGTACGCCATGACGGCCGCGCACAAGACCATGCCGCTGCCCAGCTATGCCATCGTGCGCAACCCGGCCAACGGGCGCGAGATCGTGGTGCGCGTGAACGACCGCGGGCCTTTCGCGGCGGGGCGCGTGATCGACCTCAGCTATGTCGCCGCGCTGAAGCTGGGGGTGCTCAACGGCGTGGCACCCGTGCAGTTGCGGCGGCTGACCTTCGACGACATCCGCAGCGGCCGCTGGAAGGCGGCGCAGGCGCCGGCGCCCGATGCCGTCGCGCTGCTGATGCAGACCCTGGGCGAGGACCGCCTCTTCGAACTGCCGTGAGCCCGCGCCAGGTCCTGCTCTTCAGTGGCCATGTGGTGGACGCCCCCGGCCGCGTGCCGCCACGGCTCCCGGGGTCGCGCGTGGCCGCCGCCGCCGCGGCCATCGCCCGCGTGCTGGACGAACTCGGCGCCGGGCCGGCCGACCTGGCGCTCACGCAAGGCGCGGCCGGCGGCGACATCCTCTTCGCCGAAGCCTGCCTCGCGCGCGGCGTGCCGCTGCATCTGCTGCTGCCGCAGGCCGAGCCGGCCTTCGTCGAAGCCTCGGTGCGTGCCGGCGCCGTCGGCGCAGCCTGGCAGGCGCGCTGGTGCGCCGTGCGTGACGGTGCGGCCACGCCGCCGCAGGTGCTGGCGCCGGGCGATGGCGACATCTACGAGCGCTGCAACCGCTGGCTGCTGGCCGCGGCGCTGGCCCACGGCGTGGGCCGCCTGCGCTGCATCGCGCTGTGGGACGGCGCACCCGGCGGCACCGGCGGCACGGCGCACATGGTGGCGGCCGTGCGCGCCGCCGGCGGGGCCGTGCACTGGATCGACACGCGCACGCTGGTTGCCTCGGCCTGAGTCGGCCCCCTAACGCACCGGGTTGGCGCCCCTTGCCAGCGCCGGCCGTTGTGGCCATGCTCGCCGGCCACCCGCCCGGCGAGGGCGGCGAGAACGATGCGGAGCCCCAACGATGAGCACCCAGAGCCTGCTGCAACTGCGCGGCCATGAACTCGGCCCGGCCACGGCGCCGGCCACCGGCAGCGCGGTCACGGTGACGCGCGCACGCCGCGTGCAGCCCGGCGCCGCGGCGCGCGACGGCGGCGCCGCGCAGCCGCCCGTGCAGGTGGCGCCCGACGAACTGGTGCGCGTGGAGTACGAAAACGGCATCAAGCTGTGGATGCGCGCCGACGACCTGCTGCGCGAGCGCGGCCGCGTCGCTGCCGCGCGCGGCGGCGGCGGCGAGCCGGTCTACGAGATCGACACCGCGCCGCGCGCCGGGCTCAACGCCGAGCCCACCACCGCCGCCTCGCGCGGGCTGCTGGGCCTGGGCATCAAGGTGCTGGAGTTCTTCGGCGTCGATGTCACGGCCACGGTGGCCGGCAAGCTGGCGTCGGAGGTGGAAACGCGGCTGCTCAAGGGCAACGCGCCAGGGCTCTACCGCTGCGCGCTGGCCGCCGACAAGCCCCTCGTGCCGGTGCCGCCGGCCACCGCGCTGCCGGGACGCACGCCGCTGCTGGTGTTCCTGCACGGCACCATGTCCTGCTTCCGCGGCAGCTACGGCGACATCGAGGCCGATGCCGCCGGCGACGCCGGCACCACCGCGCGCGAGGCGCGGCAGACGCTGCGCCAGACCTACGGCGAGAACATCTTCGCCTTCGAGCACCTCACGCTGACGCAAAGCCCCATCGCCAACGCGCTGGCGCTGGCCAAGCGCCTGCCGGCGGACGCCGAACTGCATCTCGTCTCCCACTCGCGCGGCGGCCTGGTGGGCGAACTGCTGTGCCTGGCCGAGCGCGACCGCACGAGCGACCCGCTGGCCACCGGCATGCTGGAGGCGCTGTTCGCCGAGGACCGCACGCTGGAGCAGCCGCTGGGCCTGCTGCCGCTGCCCGACGACGACCGAAAGGCGCGCGCCGCCGCGCGCGCGGCCGACCTGCGCGACCTGCGTGCGCTGCTGGCCGAGCTGGATGCCAAGCGCGTGCGCGTGCGCCGCTTCGTGCGCGTGGCCTGCCCGGCGCGCGGCACCACGCTGGCCTCGGGCCGCCTGGACCGCTGGCTGAGCGTGCTGGACGTGGTGGCCGGCAACGGCCTCTTCGGCGACGCGGCTGACTTTCTCCTGGGCGTGCTGAAGCAGCGCACCGACCCGCGCACCATGCCCGGCGTGGAAGCCATGATGCCGGGCTCGGCGCTGACGCGGCTGCTGCAGCTGCCAGGGCTGGTGACGAGTGCGGACCTCAGCGTCATCGCCGGCGACATCGAAGGCGACAGCCTCTGGGGCAAGCTCAAGTGGCTGGTCACCGACTGGTTCTACGGCGCCGAGCACGACCTCGTCGTCAACACCGGCTCCATGAGCGGCGGCATCAAGCGCAGCGGCGACAACGCACGCTGGCTGATGGACCGCGGCGCCAACGTCAACCACTTCCGCTACTTCAGCAACCCGGGCTCGCTGCGCTGGCTGATCAACGGCCTGGTGCGCGCCGACGGCCAGCCCGGCGGCTACTCGCCCTTCGTCGAAGCACGCACGGAAGAACCGCGCTGGCGCTCGGCCGTGGCCAAGAGCCGCAGCGGCGAGCTGCCGCGGCCCATCGTCGTGGTCATTCCCGGCACCATGGGCAGCGAGCTGAAGGTGGGTGACCGGCGCGTGTGGCTCAGCTACTGGTCGCTGCTGCGCGGCGGCCTGGCCGACCTGGGCTGGGACGCCGCCGACGTGCAGCCCGCCGAGCTGCTGGACGACTTCTACGGCCCGCTGCTGGAGCACCTGGCGCGCGAGCACCGCGTGGAGATCTTCCCCTACGACTGGCGCCGCTCCGTCCGCGACAGCGCGCAGGCGCTGGCCGGCCTGCTGGCGCGGCTGCTGCCCGAGGCCGAACGCACCGGCCAGCCGCTGCACATCTGCGCGCACTCCATGGGCGGGCTGGTGGCCCGCAGCATGATCGCCGACGGCGGCGCCGGCAGCGCCGTGTGGCAGCGCATGGGCAAGCTCAAGGCCGGCAGCCGGCTGCTGATGCTGGGCACGCCCAACCGCGGCTCCCACGAGGCCGTGCGCTGGCTCACCGGCTTCAACCCCACGCAGGCCAAGCTGACGCTGCTGGACCTGAAGCACGGCACGCACGGCATCATCGACATCGTGCGGCGCTACCCCGGCATGGCCGAGCTGCTGCCTTTCTTCGACGCCCCCAACCCCTTCGGCCAGCGCGCCACCTACGAGCAGCTGCGCAAGTCCACCGGCGGCGGCTTCCCGCTCATCGAGCAGGCCACGCTGGACGCCGCGGCCACCACCTGGAAGCTGCTGCGCGCCGCCGCGCCCGACCCCGAGCGAATGCGCTACGTGGCCGGCTGCGCCAACGCCACGGTGATCGACTTCGAACTTGGCCCCGAGACCGGCGAGCCCGGCCCGCGGCGCATCGACTGGGTGGCCACGGCCGAAGGCGACGGCACCGTGGCCTGGGCCTCGGGCCGGCTGGACGACGTGCCCATGTGGTATGCCGAGGACACGCCGCACGACGAGCTCTGCAGCAACGCCGAAGACCGCCACATCTTCCGCGGCTACGTCGACCTGCTGGCCACCGGCCGCACCGATCAGCTGCCCACCACGCCGCCGCAGCGCGCGCGCGCCGTGGCCGGGGCGCGCTTCGTGCTGCCCGTGCTGCCGCCCTGCGACGACGTGCCCGACGAAGCCACGCTGCGCTCGCTGAGCTTCAGCGGTGCGCGGCGGCGCGCGCGGCGCGCTTCGACGGCCGTGCCGCTGATCGAGGTGACCGTGCGCCACGCCGACCTGGCCTACGCGCGCCACGCCGTGCTGGTGGGCCATTACGAAGGCGACACCATCGTCAGCGCCGAGGCGGCACTGGATGCGCGGCTGGACGGCGCGCTGGCGCGCCGCCGCGACCTGGGCCTGTACCCCGGCGCGCACGGCACGCACGCCGTGTTCTTCAACGACGACCCGGGGCGCTCGCCCTCCGGCGCGGTGGTCGTCGGCCTGGGCACGGTGGGCGAACTGGCCGCCGGCCGGCTGCAGACCAGCCTGCGCGACGCCATGCTGGAGTACGCGCTGCGCCTGGTGCAGCGCAACGGTGCCGAAACCGGCGGTGCAGCCACCGGCCGCGTGGCGGCGCGCCTGAGCTGCCTGCTGGTGGGCAGCGGCGGCGCGGGGCTGTCGGTGCGCGAGTCGGTGGAGACCATGCTGCGCGCCGCGGCCGGCGCCAACCAGCGCCTGGTGGCCACGCAGCTGGACGCCAAGGTGCTGTTCACGGGCCTGGAGTTCATCGAGCTCTTCGAGGACATGGCCATCGCCGCGGCGCGCGAGGTGGGCGCGCTGGCCGCCGCGGGCGACCTGCAGGCCGCCATCCGCTTCGCGCCGGCCGAGGTGACCGAAGGCCCGGGCCGCCGCAAGCGCCGCTACTTCGACGCCGACGTCGGCTGGGACCAGCGCATCGACATCCGCGAGGAAGGCGACGCGCTGCGCTTCGCCGTGGCCACCAACCGCGCGCGCGCCGACGACGTGCTGGCCACCGGGCAGCTGAAGCTGGCCGACCTCTTCGTGCGCCAGGCCTGCACGACGGTCACCACCGACCGTGAAGTCGCCGGCACGCTGTTCGAGCTGCTGCTGCCGCCCAGCTTCAAGGCCAGCGCGCCCGACCAGCGCGACATGGTGATGATCGTCGACGAAGGCTCGGCGCGCTTCCCCTGGGAGCTGCTGGAAGACCGCTGGAGCCGCAATGGCCTGCCGCTGGCCATCGAGGCCGGCATCGTGCGCCAGTTCCGCACCGGCGCCGACGCGCGGCCGGTGCAGGCCGTGGAGCAGACGGCGCTGGTCATCGGCAACCCCGACCTGGAAGGCGACCCCTCGTTCCCTGATCTCCCCGGCGCGCGCGAGGAAGCCGGCGCCGTGCGCGACCTGCTGCGCGGCCACGTGCCCGCCGCCGACGTGGCCGACCTGATCGACGCCAAGGCCGCCACCATCGTGGCCGCGCTGCACCGCCGCCCGTGGCGCGTGCTGCACCTGGCGGGCCACGGCGAGCACGGGTTCCGCGCCACGCCCGAAGCGCCGCCGATGTCGGGCATGGTGATCGGGCGCGGCACCTTCCTCACGCCCGGCGACGTGGCGCAGATGCGCAGCGTGCCGGAACTCGTGTTCATCAACTGCTGCCATCTCGGCAAGACCGGCGGCACGGCCGGCGGCCGGCGCTTCGGCGAACTGGCGGCCAACCTGGGGGCGCAGTTCATCAAGCACGGCGTGCGCGCCGTGGTGTGCGCAGGCTGGGCGGTGGACGATGCGGCGGCCAAGACCTTCGCCACGCGTTTCTACGAGGCGCTCTTCGCCGGGCGCCCTTTCCGCAGCGCGGTGAAGCTGGCGCGGCGCGCCACCTGGGAGCAGCACCCGGGCGTCAACACCTGGGGCGCGTACCACTGCTATGGCGACCCTGGCTGGCGCCTGGAGCGCGGCAACGGCGGCTGGGACGGCGCGGCCGACCCACCCTACGTCTCGCCCCGCGAGATGCTGGCCGACCTGGACAACCTGGCCGAGAGCGCCCGCGTGCAGACGAGCCGCGAGCGCCGTTCGGACGAAGCCGTGGCCCGCGCGCAGCGCCAGGCCATCGAACGCGTGCTGCAGCGCGTGCCCGGCGCCGCGCGCGAAGCCTGGCAGGGCCGCGCCGATGTCGCCGCCGGCATCGGCTTCGCGTTCGCCGAAGCGCGGCTCTTCGCCGAGGCGCTGCAGTGGCTGGAACGGGCGCTGGGCGCGCGCGACGGCGACTGCCCCGTGCGTGCCGTTGAGCAGGCCGCCAACCTGCGCGTGCGCCTGGCGGCGGCCAAGGCGGCCACGCTGCCGCGCGGCGACACCGAGGCGCTGGACGCGGTGGCCGAGGAAATCGAAGGCACGATCCGCGAGCTGGATTTCATCAACCAGCGCGCCGTCACGCCCGAACGGCTGCTGCTGCTGGGCAGCGCGTGCAAGCGCCTGGCCTGGGTGCGCCGCGACCGCGCGCCGCGCGTGGAAGCGCTGCTGAACATGGCGCAGTACTACCGCAGCTCGCTGGACCTGCGCGGCGGCGATGACAGCCAGTCCATGGCCAACTGGGCCACCGCCTGCCTGCTGCTGCAGCGCCTGGCGCCCGACCTGGCCGTCGGCGACTGGCATGGTGCGCTGGAAGAACTGCTGGCGCGCCAGCGTGAACGCAACGCCAACAGGCTTTCCACCACGCCCGACTTCTGGGCCGCCGCCGGCCAGGGCGACCTGAACCTGGTGCGGCTGCTGATGGCGGCGCCCGACGCGGCGGCCTGCCGCGCCTGGGGCGCCGCAGCGGCCGAGGACTACCGCGATGCGCTCTCGCGCGGCGCCAGCCTGCGCGAGCTGAGCTCCATCCGCGAGCACCTGCAGTTCCTGGACGACCTCACGGCCGACTGGCCCGAGGCGGTGGGCGAAGCGATTGCGGCCGTCACGGCAGCGCTCTGAACGGCGAGCCAGGAGAACCCGATGTCAGGCAAGGATTTCTCGCAGACCCCGCTGGAACAGCTGTCCCTGGCGCGCGTGGCGCCCGAGGACCGCGTGGCGCGCTACTTCAAGCTCTACGAACTCACCAAGAGCGAGACGGCCGACCGCCAGCGCATCGACAACCGCATCCCCACCGACGAGGTGCTGCGCAGCGCCGTGAACCTGGCGCGCCAGGTGCTGGACCCGCTGCGCGAGGCCTTCGGCTCGTACAGCCCCAACAGCGTGTTCCGCAGCCAGGCGCTGGAGCGGGCGCTGAAGAACAAGCCCTCGAGCTGGATGTCGACCAGCCAGCACACCCTGGGCTGGGCCTGCGACGTGGAGATCGTGGCCAAGCCGACGCTGGAGCTGGCGCAGTGGTGCGCCAGGCACCTGGCGCAGTTCGACCAGATCATCTGCGAGTGCTACGACCCCCGGAAAGGCCCGAACTCGGGCTGGGTGCACGTGTCCCTGGTGCCACCCGGGCGCGGCAGCAACCGGCGGCAGAGCCTGAGCTACGTGGTGGACCCGCGCACCGGCCGCCTGGCCTACGTGAACGGCTTGCAGGCCAGCGTGGCCTGATGATGCTGCGGCACGCACCGACTCATCGTACGACTCGTATGATGGCCGCCTCTGCCGTGCACCGCCGTGAACGCTCCCGACGCCCTTCCCCGCCGCCGCCCGCGAAGCCTGGCCCAGGAGCTGGTCGAAGCGCTGGGTGACCGCATCCGCGACGGCCGCCTGGCCCAGGGCGCCAAGTTGCCCACCGAGGCGGCCATCATGGAAGAGTTCGGCGTCAGCCGCACCGTGGTGCGCGAGGCCATCTCGCGGCTGCAGGCCGCCGGCTCGGTGCAGACGCGGCACGGCATCGGCACCTTCGTCGTCGGCCTCGGGCAGGGCGGCGCCTTCCACATCGCGCAGGATCGGCTGACCACGCTGCACGACGTGATCGCCGTGCTGGAGCTGCGGATCGGGCTGGAAACCGAAGGCGCGGCGCTGGCTTCGCAGCGGCGCACGGCCCAGAACCTGGCCGCGATGCGGCAGGCCCTGGAGGCCTTCAGTGAAGCCGTGGCAAAGGGCCGAGACGCAGTAGGCGCTGACTTCCAGTTCCATCTGGAAGTGGCCCGGGCGACCCAGAACCGCCACTTCAGCGACCTGCTGGGCACGCTGGGTGCCAGCATCATTCCGCGGGCGCGGCTCGACGGCGACACCACCACCGAAAGCGAAGCCCGCGCTTACTTGCAGCGCGTCAACGCCGAACACGAGAGCATCGTCGATGCCATCGCCGCCGGCGACACCGAGGCCGCGCGCGCCGCCATGCGCACGCACCTGGCCAACAGCCGCGAACGCCGACGGCGCGCGGCCGCAGCGGCCACCGGCAGCGGGCCCGCCGCTGCGTCGGGCGGCTGAGTCATCGGATGTCCGAGGACTGGGCAGCCCCCAGGCCGCTCACTCCAGCTTGATGTTGGCCGCCTTGATGACCTCGCCCCACTTCGCGATCTCGGCCTTCTGGAACGCCGAGATCTGCTCCGAGCTCATGGGCTGCGACAGCATGCCCAGCTTGGCCAGGCGCTCCTGCATGTCGGCGCCGGTGAGGATCTTGCCGATCTCGCTGTTCAGCCGCGTGACCACCGCCGCCGGCGTCTTGGCGGGGACGAAGATGGCCTGCCAGGAGACGACCTCGAAGCCCGGCAGCGCGCCTTCAGCGATGGTGGGCACGTTGGGCAGCGTGGCCAGGCGCCTGGCCGAGGTCACGGCCAGCGGGCGCAGGCGGCCGCCGTCGATGTGCGCCTGCGCGGCGACGGTGGTGTCGAAGAGGATGTCGACCTGGCCGCCGATGGTGTCCTGCAGCGCCGGGCCGCTGCCCTTGTAGGGGATGTGCGTGATGCCCGGGGCGCCGAGCTTGAACTTGAACAGCTCCAGGGCCATGTGCTGCGAGGTGCCGTTGCCGGCCGAGGCCGCGGAGAGGGTCTTGCCGGCCTTGGCCGCGGCCACCACGTCGGCCAGCGTCTTGTAGGGGCTGTCGGCGCGCACCACCAGCACCAGGGGGTTGGTGCCGATCAGCGTCACGGGGATGAAGGAAGCCACCGGGTCGTAGCCCAGCTTGGGATACAGGTGCACGTTGATGGCGTGCGAGCTGATGGTGCCGCCCAGCAGCGTGTGGCCGTCGGGCGCGGCGCGCGAAACCTGCTCGGAACCCAGGCTGCCGCCGGCGCCGCCCTTGTTCTCGACGACGATGGTGGTGCCCAGCGCCGGGCCCAGCTTGTCGGCGATGAGGCGGCCCAGGATGTCGGTGGTGCCGCCGGGCGGGAAGGCCACGACATAGGTGATGGGCTTGGCCGGCCAGGCCTGGGCGAGGGCGGCGCCGGCCCAGGGCACGGCGGCCAGCAGGGTCAGCGAACGAACGAGAAGGGTACGGCGCGACGCGGTCATGCGGGTCTCCAGCAGCATCGAGGTTTCGGCAGTCATCGTATGACTGGGCCGACGCCCGGCCGCAGCGGGTTTACCCCGTTTTACGGGTGCGCAGAAGCGGGCTTCCGGGGCCTCGGTTGACACGTCCGGGCCTGCCGCGTCCAATGTTGTAGGACAACCATGAGCCCCCTGTGCCGATGCCGCCGCTGATCCTTCGCATGCACGACCGCGACAACGTGGCCATCGTCGCCAACGACAGCGGGCTGCCCGCCGGCACCGTGCTGCCTTCGGGCCTGGTGCTGCGGGAGAAGGTGCCTCAAGGGCACAAGGTGGCGCTGGTGGACATTGCCGAAGGGGCTGCGGTGCGCCGTTACGACGTGCCCATCGGCTTTGCTGCCGAAGCCATCGCGGCGGGCCGCTGGGTGCACGAGCGCCTGCTGCGCATGCCCGAAGCCAACGCGCTGGAAGGCCTGCCCATGGCCACGGCGGTGAAGACGCCCGGATCGCCGCTGGAAGGCTTCAGCTTCGAGGGCTTCCGCAACGCCGACGGCAGTGTGGGCACGCGCAACCTGCTGGCCATCACCACCACGGTGCAGTGCGTGGCGGGTGTGGTGGAGCACGCCGTCAAGCGCATCCGCGCCGAGCTGCTGCCGAAGTACCCGAACGTGGACGACGTGGTGGCGCTGGAGCACGGCTACGGCTGCGGCGTGGCCATCGACGCGCCCGACGCCGTGATCCCCATCCGCACGCTGCGCCACATCAGCCTGAACCCCAACTTCGGCGGCGAGGTGATGGTGGTGAGCCTGGGCTGCGAGAAGCTGGCGCCGGCGCGGCTGCTGCCCCCGGGCAGCATCCCGCTGCGCGACGAACGCGATGCCGCCGAGCCCGGCCTGGACGTGGTGGTGCTGCAGGACGAAGCCGGCTTCGGCCCCATGCTGGACCGCATCTGCGAGCGCGCCGAACACCACCTGCGGCGCCTGGACGCCCGCCGCCGCGAGACGGTGCCGGCCAGCGAGCTGGTGGTCGGCGTGCAGTGCGGCGGCAGCGACGCCTTCAGCGGCGTCACCGCCAACCCGGCCGTGGGCTTCTGCACCGACCTCATCGTGCGCGCCGGCGGCACCGTGCTCTTCAGCGAGACCACCGAGGTGCGCGACGCCGTGGCGCAGCTGACCGCCCGCGCCGCCACGCGCGAGGTGGCCGAGGCCATCGTGCGCGAGATGGCCTGGTACGACGCCTACCTGCAGCGCGGCAGCGTGGACCGCAGCGCCAACACCACGCCGGGCAACAAGGCCGGCGGCCTCTCCAACATCGTCGAGAAGGCCATGGGCTCGGTGATCAAGAGCGGCAGCATGCCCATCAGCGCCGTGCTGGCGCCGGGCGAAAGGCTCAAGCACGGCCAGAAGGGCCTGGTCTACGCCGCCACGCCGGCTTCGGACTTCATCTGCGGCACGCTGCAGCTGGCCGCCGGCATGAACGTGCACGTCTTCACCACCGGCCGCGGCACACCCTACGGCCTGGCCGAGACGCCGGT
>CAZBUU010000143.1:0-10851 GCA_964495125.1 uncultured Rubrivivax sp. | reverse complement strand
ACCTACCGCCAGCCCGGCCTGCGGGTGACCGAACATCTCCTACAGGTGCCCCTGGACCACGCACGGCCCGAGGGCGAGCACATCGAGGTCTTCGCCCGCGCCGTCGTGCTGGCCGAGAAGGCCGATGCCGCGCAGCCCTGGCTGGTCTTCCTCCAGGGCGGGCCCGGTTTCGAGAGCCCGCGGCCCGTCTCGCCCGATTCACCGCCTTGGTTGTCGCGCGCGCTGGCCGACTACCGCGTGCTGCTGCTGGACCAGCGCGGCATGGGGCGCTCGACACCCCTGGGCCCGGCCGAGGCCCGCGCGATGACGCCGCAGGCCTTGGCCGAGCGCCTGGCCCTGCACCGCGCCGATGCCATCGTTCGCGACGCCGAATGCTTCCGGCAGGCGCTGGGCGTCGACCGCTGGTCGGTGCTGGGCCAGAGCTTCGGCGGCTTCTGCGCCGTGAGCTACCTGTCCACCTTCCCGGGCTCGCTGCGCGAGGCCTTCATCACCGGCGGGCTGCCGCCGCTGCAGGCCGGCATCGACGAGGTCTACCGCGAGACCTACCTGACCACGCAGGAGAAGACCCTCCAGCACTACGAGCGCTATCCGCAGGACCGCGAGCGCGTTCGCAGCCTCGTGGCGCGGCTGGCGCAAGAGGATGTCCGGCTGCCCGGCGGCGACCGGCTCACGCCGCAGCGCTTGCGTCAGCTCGGGCTGATGCTGGGCATGGGCTCGGGCTCGGAGAAGCTTCACCACCTGCTGGAACTCGCGCCCACCAGCCCGGCCTTCCTGCACGACGTGGAGCGGGCCTCGCCCTTCGCCCGCAACCCCTTGTACGCGGTGATCCACGAGGCCTGCTATGCGAACGGCCAGGCCAGCGCCTGGTCGGCGCAGCGCATGTCGCCGGCTGCCTGGGCCGACGACCCCACGCTGCTCACGGGCGAACATGTCTACCCGTGGATGTTCGACGAATTCGCCGGCCTGACGCCTTTTCGCGAAGCGGCCCGGCTGCTGGCCGACCGCCCCTGGGGCCCGCTCTACGACCCCGCCGTGCTGGCCGTCAACGAGGTGCCCTGCGCTGCGGCCGTCTACGTCAATGACATGTATGTGCCGCGGGCGTTTTCCGAGCAGACGGCGCGCGCCATCCGTGGCCTGCGGCCCTGGATCACGAACGAGTTCGAGCACGACGGGCTGCACTCGGGCCGGGTGCTTGGCCGCTTGATCGAGATGGTGCGCCAATGAGGCCGCGGCGGGCGCCTTGCTGTCGCGTCAGCGGGTGTCCAGCTGCGACCCCAGGCGCTGCAGCAGCAGCGCGTGCGCCCAGTCCATGAAGGCCTGCACTCTGGCGGCGCGCTTTCGGGTGGTGGGCGTCACCAGGTGCAGCGGCAGCGACGGGCAATGCCAGCCGGGCAGCACGCGCACCAGCGCGCCGCTGGTCAGGTAGTGGGCGGCGACGAACTCCGCCAGCACGACGATGCCCAGTCCGTCCAGACCCGCACTCAAGGCGGCGGCGCTGTCGGTGGTGATGAAGCGCGCAGGCACCTCGAACTCGAGCTTCAGGCCTTCACGCAGCAAGGTCACGGGTCGCAGCTTGCCGGTGGACGCCAGCACGAACCCGACCTGGTGGTGACGCATCAGGTCGTCCGGGGTGCCGGGCAGGCCGTGCTGCTCGATGTAGCGTGGCGCCGCGCACAGCGCAAAGCGAAGCTCACCGACACGGCGCGCTGACAGCCGCGAGTCCGGCAAGGGCCCGCCTCGCAGCGCGCAGTCCACGCCGGCCTGCACCAGATCGACGACCCGGTCGGTGCAGCCCAGTTCGATCGTGACCTTGGGGTAGCGATCCAGAAAGTCTCGAATCTCGGGCGCAAAGAGGAGCCGGCCCATGGCCACCGGCACGTCGACGCGCAGGTGCCCCGCCGCTGTGCTGCTGCCCTTGCGCAGCTGGGACTCCGCGTCATCCACCTGCTGGAGGATGGCACACGCGTGGCCGTAGTACGCCGTGCCTTCTTCCGTCGGTGCGACCGATCGGGTGGTGCGGGTGAGCAGCCTGGTGCCGAGTCTGTCCTCGAGCTGCTGGATCTGCTGACTGACCGTGGCCTTGTGCAGGTTCAGGTGAAGCGCCGCCTGCGTGTAGCTGCCGCTTTCCACCACCTGCACGAAGGCGCGCATGGCATCGAATCGGTCCACTCGGTGTCTCCGGTCGGGCGGAGGCCGATTGTCGGCCTTCGCCAAACAGTGTGTCGTGGCCTTCGATCTGGGCGCGTCGGAGGGCGGCGCCTACAGTGCGCCCACCCACCCCCACCGGAGAGGCGCCATGCTGAACCTTCGCCCGCTCGACCCCGCTTGCCCCATTGCCCAGCAGTTGCAGGCCACGGCCGACCCGGTGGTCCTGGTCAACCTGTTCAGCGTGGCGGAGGCCGACGTTCCGCAGCTGATGTCGGCGTGGGCGAACGACGCCCTCTGGATGAAGCAGCAGCCCGGCTTCCTGTCCACTCAGTTGCACCGCGCCATCGGCGGCAGCCACATGTTCATGAACTACGCCGTGTGGGAGTCGGTGGCGAGTTTTCGCGCGGCCTTCACGCACCCGGACTTCGTGAGTGCGCTGGCCGCCTACCCGTCGAGCGCGGTCGCGCAGCCGCACCTTTTCGCCAGGATGGCCGTACCCAATCTCTGCGCGGCCTGACTTGAGCTCCGGCCGCAGCCACGACATGCCCCGACGTGCCCATCTCGCCGCGGGCTTGCTCGCCCCGCTGTGCATTGCCACCTTCTTCCTGGCCACCATCCTCACCGAACTGTTCGGCTCGCACGCCGCCGTGGCTCAGCTCAAGTCGCTCATCGTCACGCCCGGCCTGTGGATCATGGTGCCGTTGATGGTCGTGGCGGGCGGCAGCGGCATGTTCCTCGCCAGGTCGCGCAAGGGCCGACTGGTCGACGTCAAGAAGAAGCGCATGCCGTTCATCGCCGCCAACGGGCTGCTGGTGCTGGTGCCGTGCGCGATCGTGCTCGACCGATGGGCCGCGGCAGGGTCGTTCGACGCCGGTTTCTACGGGCTCCAGGCCATCGAACTGATCGCTGGTGCGACGAACCTCATGCTGATGGGCTTGAACGCGCGCGACGGCCTGCGCATGGCCGGGCGCCTGCGCAGTCGGTCCGTGGTCACTTCGAAGGCGCCGTGAACGGCGCTCGGGTTCACATGGTTACGCTGGCCGGCGCGCCACTGCCGTGGCGCCAGGCCCTGAGGCGACAGCCACAATGCGGGCCATGCCGGCCCCGACCCCTTCACTTCCGCTGTGGCGCCGCCTGCCGCCGTTCGCTTGGGCGCTGATCGCCGGCGTGCTGTCGCTGGTGGCGGCCTTCCTGCCAACGGCTTGGCACATGCTGGCCGCGCCACCGGGCCCGCCGTCCGCGCAGGCGCAGGAACCCTGGCGCATCGACGTGCGCCCCGACGGAACCAGCCGCGTGATGGGCCTGCAGCCGGGTGCCGACACGCTGGGCAGCTTGCAGGGGCGGCTGGGCGAGGCGCTGCAGCTGGCCATCGTCGCGCGGGGCGGCGAGACGGGGGCGCTGGAGGCGCTGGTCGACCCGTTCAGCGCCGGCTTCGTCGCAGGGCGGCTGGTGTTGGCCTTCGACGCGCCGGCCGATGCGCTGGCGCGGTGGCGCGAAAGCGCCGCCAAGTCCGACGTGATGGATACCGGCGCGCACCGCTACACGCTGTCGGCCGACAGCGCGCGCGAGGCGGCCTCGGTGCGGCTGGCGGGGGCCACGTTCGTGCCGACCCTGTCGCTGAGCGCCGACGACGTGAAGCAGCGCTTCGGCGCACCTGCCGCGGTGCAGGCCAGGGGTGAAGGCCTGCAGACCTGGCTCTACCCGGACCGCGGGCTGGCGATCGCGCTGCAGCCGGGGCGCAAGGCGGTGCTGCAGTACGTGGCACCGCCCGACTTCGAACGCCGGCTGCGACCGGCGATGGCTCCAGCGGCGTCGGATCGAACGCCCGCGCGGACCACGCCGCCAACCACGCGGTGACCGCTCAAAGGCCACGTTCTGCGGCTGTGGGGCGGGGTCGACGCGCTAGAGCTTGTCGTTCTCGGCGCGTTTTTGCGTCGATGTGGGCACTGCCGTCCTACGTCAGGCTGGCCGCCGGCCACTTGAAGCGGCGCATCACCATGGTGGTTTCCCGGGTCTGGGCCCTGACGTCAGCTGTGCTGCCGGCAAGTCCAACGGCTGCTTTGTGGTGAAGCGATCCGGCCTGCGTGAGGCAGTCCACGACCCGCACCAGTCGTCCGCCGTTCTGATCTCGCTGCCGCAAAGGTGCCGTTCGGACCTGAGCGTATGCACCCGAAGGAAACCCCGAAACGGAGGGCACATATCGGCGCGCAGCGCACGTGATTGAGGCGAGAAGGACTGCGCTGATGGCGTGCGGGACACTCCATCGGGAGCCCTTCTTGCACGCGGCCTGTTCCCACTGCCACCGATCTGAGCCACCTGCCGGGGTTCCAATGAGCCACACGGAACATGCGAAATCTCTGGCCGATCAGCAGGTCACCCCACCAATCAGTGGCCAACTGCCCGGTCGGCAGGTAGCTTAGGTCGTCGCCGGCGACGTCAAGCCAGAGGTGACTTAGCCCAGCCTTCCCGCTACCGGCTGGACCGTATCCCCGCATGCACCTTCGCATACCGTGGCAACCAGCGCTGCAGCAAGCCCACTGCCTCCTCAGCGGTATTGGCGCCGAACACCTGGTCGTCAGGCAACGTGGGATAGCGCTCGCGCGCATCGATACGCCGCCCGGCCAGAAGTTCGCTGGAGCCGCCACAACGCAGCCCTATGACCAGCCGGCCAAATGACCATGCAAGAGCCATCTCGGACAGGGTACCCGAGCCGCCACCGACGGCGACTAGGGCAGCTGATTGCGCCACGATAGCGTTCCTGGCGTGATCCAACCCGGTAGGTATGGCGATGTCCACGTACTCGTTCGCTTGGTCGACGTGAGACCCCGGCAGGATTCCGACGCCCGCGCCGTCGAACCAACCGGGAGAAGCGCGTGCCCCTCGATGGGCCGCCCGCATCACGCCACCCATGCCACCGGTGACGACGCGGAACCCTGCGTCGACCAGGGCGTGACCCAGGGCCTCGGCCAGGGCTTCCCGGGGATGGCCGGCTTCGAGCCGCGCATCGCCCACGACGGCAATGCAGACCCGCCTTGGACTGCCAACGGGCTCGGTCATGCCAGTCACTCCGCGTTGACCACAGCAAGCGCTGTACGCCGCAGCGATGGCTTGGCCATCAGCGCAGCAATGACGCTTTCGCGCTGCCTGCTAGTCTCGGTGTCGCGGGCACCGCCGGGTTCATGCAAGTACAGGCATTGTCGAATCCAGCGGGGTGACCGTGCAAGCTCCACCATCGCCAGCATCAGCGCCCAATCGCTCGCCAACTCGACATAAGCGCCATTGAGTCTGAGATGGTCGTCCGGGATCTGGTCAAACAGCGACTTCCTGAAGCTGCGCAGGTGCTGCCAGGCGTTGCCACCGCGGTTCGCTCGTGGTTCGTCCAGGTTCGCAGGGTAGTCTGCGCGCTTGTCCGTACGGCACATCGAGCCGACTGTCAGGTCCGCCCCCTGGTTGTACTCGGCCGCCAGGATGTCGAGCACGTTGTCGCCCATCAGACAGTCGTCGGCGTCCAAGGTGATGACGACGGTGTCAGGATTCCCGCAGTGGACCCTGATGGCCTCTACCGTATTGGCCATCAGACCTTGCCGCAGCGGATTGCTCAGGTAGGTCACCTGAGCGCCAATGCCTCGACACAGCTGCCGATGCGCCTCTTCCCAGGCCGGGCAGGAGGCGTCGTCTATCACGACCGCTCCCCAGTCGCCGCGTGCCTGCTGTCTGACCGACGCCAGGCATCGCCGAAAACGGCCCGGTTCGACGTTTCGGCCGGCAATGATGAACACGAACGGCTCGAAGCGCGTGGGCCGCGCCCATTGCGACGCCGTTCCCACCAGGTCGACGGAGTCGAGCTGGAACGCAGGCACCGAACCCGTGGACACGCGGGCCGCGATGCGCGCCAATGCCATGGGGTCGCTCTTGCGCTCGTTGGATGGATGGATGAAGAAGCTGCGGCGGTCACCACCGCGCAACGAGCGCGCCTGCCCTCGCCTGACGTTTCCATCCAGCGCACGATGCCAGGCAGGCACCTCTGCTTCAACGGGGGATGGGCTACCCATGGGGAGCAGAGCCCTCAATCGCTGCATGTGCAGCAAGCCGATCCTGGACTCCACGCGCCAAGGGCCGGCCGGTCCATTGGCGGTGTAGGCCAAGTCCTCGGCATGGGCGATATTGAAGGCCACTGTCACCGCCAACGGGTCGCTGGTCAGGGCCTGGACCATGTCGCCTAGGTAGTCATGCCCTGGGTCGTGCCGCCCGATAAGCACGTCCAAGTCTGTATGCAGCAGGTAGCGGGTCCTGCAAGCCTCGAAGCCGGTCAGAACCGCCGCCAGAGGCGCTCCGTTGCCGGCGTGGGTGCCGGGGTTCGCGCGCCCGAGCCACTTCAGGGAAAGCTCGGAACAGGTCGCGCTGTCCGTCGGAGCCTGGAGCACGCGGTCGACCCAGCCCTGGGCCTGCAGCACCAGAGCCTGCGCTCTGAGCTTGGCGAGGCTTCCGTCCTTGTACTGGCGTAGGAAGCCTTCCTCCCTGGAGTCCAGCACCAGGATCACTTCGTGGAAGCCGCGCGGCGATTCCAACTGTCCGACCAGGTGGCGCACGTTCGCGCACAGCGTGTCGGCTTCCATCGCGCAAGCCTTGATCAGCAGCGTGCAGTCCGGCGCCGCGGCGGGCCGGAGTTCGTAGAGCAGCATGTCGCTGGCTAGCTCGAACCTGAACTGGTCGATGGTCTCGCGCTCCAGTCGACGCACCAGTTCGAAGCCAGCACGCTGGAGCAGCCTGCGCAGGACACGCTCTGGTCGATGGAATTCGACAAGTGTCCGCCCGCTGAGCCGATGGCGCTTGACCCAGCTGTAGCTGCTGTCCGGGTCGTTGTGCCCTGTACGCTCGGGCAGCGCTTCAGGTGTGGCGATCAGCGGGGCGTACGTCGGATGGCACAAACCCAGCAGCACGCGTCCCTGGTCGGATACACAGCGGCGCAGCTGCGTCAGGACTTCTCTTGCAGCACCGTCGTCCAAGAGGCACAGGACGCGTCGGCAGACCACCAGGTCATAAGGCCCATGGGCCAGCACCTCGTCCAGGTGGTGTACCGGCTCCAGGTTTCGTGCTCGAAGCCCGCCCAGCCGGTTGACAAGCGCAAAGTCGGGGTCGTACGCCACCACCGAGTGCCCCATGCGGGCAAGAAGCTGGCTGATCTCGCCCTTGCCGCAGCCGAAGTCCAGAACGCGCTGCGGCGCCATGCCTTCCGCAATCGGCAAGAGCGGGTCTAACGGCGGCAACTGGCCCGTTGATTCGCGCACGGCGCGCATGAAGTACTGCTCGAAGCCGCAGAGCTCCGGCAAGTCGGGGTCGCGGCAGCTGGCGCGCAGCAGTCCGTCCAGATCAGCCCGGTGGGCGTGTCGCCAGGAGATGTAAGCCCGGCGGCACATGGCCACAAACTCGGCCTCGAAGTCCTCGAGCTCGTTTGCCAATAGCAGGTCTCCACCGTAGTCGATCAGGCGTACCTGCTGCCCGACCTGGCGGAGGTTCTTGGGGTGGATGTTGCGGCAGACAAGGCCATGGGCATGGCACTCGGCCATCAGCTCAACGAGCCCCGGTCCCCGCCCGCCTGCATACGGCTCGCTGGGCTCGAAGGGGTAGACCAGAACGCTGTGCGGCCCCTCGGTCAGCAGTTGCTTGATGCCGTACAGCCCCGCTCCCGTGGGCCATCGCCCCACCAGCGCCTGCAGTCGGGCCCGGGCTTTGGCGGCCGCCCTGGGTTTCCAGTAATCGATCACCTTCAGAACGGACAGGCCATCGGTGAAGACCACCGCTTCCGAACCTTGTCCCAGGCGTTGCAGTTCCGTACCGGCGCGAAGCTGCTCACTGGCCAGCCGCCGTGCAACGCACTCGGCGTTGAGCTGACGTTGGTCGCACAACTGTCCATCGATCAGGTCGCCAGCTCCCAGGCGGGCCTGGTGCTGGGACATCGTTGCCGACAGGCTCTGGTCGAATGCAACCACATCGGCCCCTGACAACTGGCGCACGGCCGCGGACACGCGGGCCAGCATGGCCGCGTCGACTCGAGTGAGTACCGCATCTGAGAATGCCAGCAGTCGGTCCGCGTGACCACCAAGCCAGCCTTGCGACCTCGCCAGGACCACCAGTTCGTGTGCCAGCCCCCGAATGCGGTGCATCGACAGCCTGAACGCAGCCAGACGCTCTTCACGGTACTTCAGCGCGCGCGCCGCCAGGTCCAGCTGTGCATCCTGGCTACGGTCCTGCAGCGCCGAGAACACGGCAAAGCCCCGGATGTCGTCGACCAGGGTGCGTTCGTCCCGCGCCGGGTCGCCAACCTGTGCCTCGCGAGCGTGATAGACGGCCAGCGGGACCGACACAACCTTGCGCTGAAGCCGGTCGCGCTGCAGCCAGGCCCAGATCATGTCGGAACGGCGCGTGGCGCGCTCGCCGATGTCGGGCACCGCATTGGGTGCGTCCCTCAAGGCCTCGATGTCGAAGACCCAGGTATTGCCGCCACGGTACAGGCTGTGCTGGTACTCGAAAGACTCCATCGTCGCGGAGTCGATCACCAAGGGGCGGAACAGTTGCTCTCCGGCCAGCAGCCGGCCCAGGTTCGAACAGAGCCTCTCGCAGGCTGCGCCCACGGTCTCACCCGGGAACTCGGGTTGCAGCCAGAAAGGCGTCTCCAGCCGGTCAGTCTCTCGATGTGAAAGGTCGTAGTAGTGGTCGCGTCGACCCTCCCGCATCGCCGCGTTCAATGAGGAACGGTCGGGCAGCGCCTCGCCTGGGTCAAGCCGTGCCAGCCAGCGCAAGGTCGCGACCAGATCCACCAGTTGGACGCGCAGCGTCGACAACGTGGGCAGCGGGGCTGCTCCGGTGTAGCTGCCGATGGCGATGTCGACACCTTCGTCCCTGAGCCTTGCCAGCCAGGGGATCAAGGCGTAGCGCGTACGCCGGAGCTTCGAGCCGAAGGCAACCAGCGGGTCCAGCCGCATGTCGTCGTCCAGGACCCAGGCCACCGCACCGGGCCTGGCCTTGCAGAAGCGGTAGAGATAGGTCTGTAAGCAAGTACGGGCGGGGCCGATCGCCAGCCGACCCCGGGCCATGGCCGGCAACTCGCCTGCCAGCGCGGCAGCGTCACGTGCGGCGTGGCCCATGACGTGCAGTCGCAGGCCCAGCGCGCGCCAGCGGTCGGCAGCCTTGCTCAGCGCATCCGAGTCAGCGTCGGCGCTGTTGTCCAGCACAAGCACATCCAACCCCACGAGCCCGGGCTCCTCTTGCAGGAGCAGCAGATCTCGCACCAGCCCTTCCAGTGCCTCCACGCGTTGGGAATCGGTGATCAGCCCCACAACGAGGTGCATACCGTGATCGACCGCTGGCGACGGCATGAGGCGCAGGCTGTCCATGGGTTCTTCGAGCTGCGCGCACTCCTGAGGAGCCTGCCATCCGAACAGCCTGGCGGCGCGGGCCTGCGCCTGCTCCCACTGTTCGACCGTCATGTGTGGTCGATGCTTGGAAAAGAAGGCGCCCAAGCCGGCAAGGCGCTGCGGTGAGCCGGGGGAACTGAGCCTCTGCCGGTCGGGGCAGGCGTAGTGTCGGACCGTGTGCTGCGTCACGCGGCGGTAGCTTGTGGCCGAGATGCGCAGTAAGCGAATGAGCAGATCCCTGTCCGTGCAACTGGACAGCGCCTCGTCAAAGCAGCCCGCCTCGAGCAATCGGTCGAGGCGAACGACCAGATTGCTGGGTTGTATTCCAGGGTTGCCGACGTAGAACTCTGCCGGCGTGACGTGGGCCGGCGGAACGACCGCCTCGTCCGGCAGTCCGGTGACGACACGCAGGAAGCCGCTGGCCACCATGGACGCATCACCTTGCACAGCGCTGAGGCAGAGCTCCAGGTGCTCTGGCCGCCACTCGTCATCGTCGTCCAGAAACGCGACGAACACGGTACGCGGGTCGCCTGTCTGTCGGGCCAGATGGTCCAGCCCGGTGTTCCAGGCCCCGGCCGCGCCTGGCGTGCGGCGGTTGTGCAGTGCGCTGACCGGCAATCCCAGAGACCTGGCCAGGCTCCGACACCGATCGAGTGATGACGCATCGCCCGCGTCGTCAACGAGGATCAGTTCGTCGCAGGGGCGCCGCTGGGACGCAATGGAGGGAAGGGCACGTGCGGCAAGAAGGCCGTGGCGGTTCTTGGTGGCAACGAGCGCGACGACGCGAAGCGCCGCCTGAAGGCGTGGCAGATGCATAGGACTCCAGGATGTGAAGTGAAGAGGTCTTCGCATCGCGATGCCGGGATATGCCTGGTGTCAGACCATCCGGGGAGTGCTTCATCCAAGCATCCCCGGGGCCAAACCGTGCCATCCCTTGGCGCGATACGGTCTGCAATGTAACCGGCGAGGGCTGCTGAGGCAACGCTGACCCGACGGTCTCACCCGAATCCGCAGCGGCGATGACAGGAGTCAACAGCCGTGGGCACACCGGGCGACGCTGTCCAATAATCGCGTCCCGCGTGAGCGTCCTGCGCCCGCCGGGTGCCTTGCTGGCCGGCCTCATTCTCATCACCCGCCCCAATCAATGTCGGTGGGCTGCCATGAAGCTGCCTTCAGTGGGGGACCGGTGATGGCCGACTCCCGGAGGCCGCGAGCGGCTGCTTCCTGGGCGCGAACGCGTGCTGGCGGGCCGGGGCTGTCGGGCAGTTCTTGAGAACCTTGAACGGCA
>CAZBUU010000142.1:0-10925 GCA_964495125.1 uncultured Rubrivivax sp. | reverse complement strand
CCGGCACCACCGGCAGCCAGCCCTGGGAGCCGAAGAACTACGACGGCAAGTTCGATGGCCCGATGCCCTTGCAGACGGCGCTGGCCAGGTCCAAGAACATGGTCTCGATCCGAGTGCTGCAGGCCACCGGCCCCGAGTTCGCCCAGGAGTGGATCCAGAACTTCGGCTTCGAAGCCGAAAAGCACCCGGCCTACCTGACGATGGCCTTGGGCGCCGGCTCGGTGACGCCGCTGCAGATGGCCACCGCCTACAGCGTGTTTGCCAACGGAGGCTTCCGCGTCACACCGATGCTCATCCAACGCATCACCGACCAGAAGGGCCGCCTGCTGCTGGAGGTGAAGCCTCCGGCCTTCGACGAGAGCCAGCGTGCCCTGCCGGCACGCAACGCCTTCGTGATGGACACGCTGCTGCAGGAGATCACGCGCTCGGGCACCGCGGCCCGTGCGCAGGGCACACTCAGGCGTCCTGACCTCTACGGCAAAACCGGCACCACGAACGACTCCATGGACGCCTGGTTCGCCGGCTTCCAGCCCACCCTCACCGCGGTGGTGTGGATCGGCTACGACAACCCGCGCAAGCTGGGCGATCGTGAAACCGGTGGCGGCCTCTCCTTGCCGGTGTGGATCGAGTTCATGCAGTACGCCTTGAAGGGCGTGCCGGTGCAGGAGATCGCCCCGCCCGAGGGCGTGGTGCAGTCAGGCGGCTACTGGATGTTCGACGAGTTCGCGCAAGGCGCCGGGGTGGCCAGCCTGGGGCTGGAAGACAAGATCCCGCAGCCTGCCACGAGCGAAGAGCGCAGCAGCATCCTCGACCTCTTCAAGCGCTAGAAGCTCAGCGGCTTCCCGCCTTGTGCGCTGGCGTGTCTGGACAGCGCCGCGACGAACTCGCTGCCGTCACGCGTGTCGCGCCATTGCCCGCCGCTGAAGCGGTAGTGGAAGCCGCCTGCCTTGGCCGCCATCCACACCTCCTGCAGAGGGGGTTGCGTGTTGATGATGATCTTGCTGCCGTTCGGAAACAGCAGTTCCAGCAGCCCGCCAGTGCGATGGGTGTCGATGTCGATCACGTCGTCCTGCAGCCAGGCGTCGGCCGCGGCCTCGATGCGGCCGAGCAGCGCGCTCGTTTCACGCTGGTAGTCGAGTGCCGACAACGGGTCGGCAGCAGGGACCGTACTCATAGAATGCCTCGAATGCGTTGGCTTGTTGCACACAGTTTATCGACCCGGGCTCTGGCAGCCGCGACCGCGGGCTTGTGCCTGCTTCTGGCGGGCTGCGGCCAGAAGGGCGCGCTGTACTTGCCGGCCGCGCCCGCGGCGCCGGCTTCCGCGGCGTCGTCGGGCGCCCGATGAGCCTGCCCGGCGCACCCTTTCTCACGCGCGTAGGCGGTGAATTGCGGCTCGACGGCCACTCGCTGGCCGATCTGGGCCGCCGCTTCGGCACGCCGCTGTACGTGTATTCGCGCCGCGCCATGCGCGCGGCCTTCGACGCCTACGAGCAGGCCTTGGCCGGCCGGCCGCACCTGGTCTGCTACGCCATGAAGGCCAACTCCAGCCTGGCCGTGCTGCAGACCTTCGCGCAGGCCGGTGCCGGCTTCGACATCGTGTCCGGTGGCGAACTGGCACGCGTGCTGGCGGCCGGTGGGCGTGCCGACCGCATCGTGTTCTCGGGCGTGGGCAAGACCCGCGCCGAGATGCGTCAGGCGCTGCTGGCCGGCGTGCGCTGTTTCAACGTCGAGAGCGAGCCCGAACTGGAGACGCTGAACGCCGTGGCGCTGGAACTGGGTCGCGTCGCCCCCGTCAGCCTGCGGGTCAATCCGGACGTCGATGCCGGCACGCATCCTTACATCTCCACCGGGCTGAAAGGCAACAAGTTCGGCGTCGCGCACGCCAACGCGGTGGCCACCTACCGCCGGGCCGCGTCGCTGCCGGGCCTGCGCGTCGTGGGCATCGACTGCCACATCGGCTCGCAGATCACGCAGATCGGCCCTTATCTCGATGCGCTGGACCGCCTGTTGGACCTGGTCGAGGCCGTGGAGGCCGCCGGCATCCCCATCCACCACGTGGACGTCGGCGGTGGCCTGGGCATCACCTACACCGACGAGCAACCGCCGCCGGCGGCCGACATGGTGCGTGCGCTGCTCGCGCGGCTGGATGCCCGTGGCCACGGCCACCGCGAGGTGCTGTTCGAACCGGGGCGTTCGCTGGTCGGCAACGCCGGCGTGCTGCTCACCGAAGTGCTGGTGCTCAAGCCCGGCGAGACCAAGAACTTCTGCATCGTCGATGCGGCCATGAACGACCTCGTCCGGCCGGCCATGTACGAGGCCTGGATGGCCATCGAGCCTTGCGTGGCCCGGGCCGAGCCGGCCGTGAGCTGGGACGTGGTGGGCCCGATCTGCGAGTCGGGCGACTGGCTGGGCCGCGACCGCGCTCTGGCCCTGCAGGCCGGCGATCATCTGGCCATCCTGTCGGCCGGCGCCTACGGCATGACCATGGCCAGCAACTACAACACGCGTCCGCGCGCCGCCGAGGTGATGGTGGATGGCGATGCCGTGCACCTCATCCGCGAACGCGAACGCGTGGAGACGCTGTTCGCCGACGAGCGGCTGCTCTAGCGTTCTAGACGCGGCCTTCGCCGACGGCGTGGCAGGCCACCTGCACGCCCTGGAACATCGCCAGCGCCGGCCTCTCTGCCTTGCAACGCTCGTTGGCATGCGGGCAGCGCGGGTGGAAGCTGCAGCCCGATGGTGGATTCAACGGGTTCGGCACCTCACCCTGCACCGGCGTGCGCGCGCGGCCGGCCATGCGGATGTCGGGAATGGCATCCAGCAGCATGCGCGTGTACGGGTGGCGCGGCCGCGCGAAGAGCTCGGCCTTGGGCGCGATCTCCACCAGCCGCCCCAGGTACATCACGCCCACCTCGTCGGCCACGTGGCGCACCACGGCCAGGTTGTGGCTGATGAAAAGGTAGGTCAGGCCGCGGCTCTTCTGCAGGTCCTTCATCAGGTTGAGCACCTGGGCCTGCACCGAGACATCCAGGGCCGACGTGGGCTCGTCACAGACCAGGAACTCCGGCTGCGTGGCCAGGGCACGGGCGATGGAGATGCGCTGGCGCTGGCCGCCGCTGAACTGGTGCGGGAACTTGGCGCCGTCGGCCCCGGCCAGGCCCACCTGGCGCAGCAGTTCGGCCACGCGCTCGCGGGAAGCGGCGCCCTGGGCGAGCCCGTGTTCGCGCAGCGGCTCGGCCACGATGTCGGCCACCTTCCAGCGCGGGTTCAGGCTGGCATAGGGATCCTGGAAGATCATCTGCATGCGCCGTCGCAGGGTGCGCAGGTCGGCGGCGTTGCGCTGGCCGACGGGCTGACCCTCGAACAGCACCTGGCCGGCCGTGGGCGCATACAGGCCCACCAGCAGGCGTGCCACCGTGCTCTTGCCGCAGCCCGACTCGCCCACCAGCGCCAGCGTGCGCCCGCGCTCGATCGCGAAGGAGACGCCGTCCACCGCATGCACGAAGCGGCGCGGCTGCCGTTCCAGCACGCGGTTGAGCCAGGGCGCCGAGACGTCGAAGGTCTTGGCGAGGTCCTGCACCTGAACCAGCGGCGTCACCGTTGCGCCTTCCAGCAGGCGGCGCGCGTGGCGCCGGCTTGGATCAGTTCAGGCCGTTCGGTGCGGCAGCGGTCGAAGACTTCCGAGCAACGCGGGTGGAAGGCGCAGCCCGTGGGGATGGCCGTGAGCCGCGGCATCGCACCGTCGATCTGCAGCAGCCGTTCGCGGTCTTCGTCCATCGCCGGGATCGAACCCATGAGGCCGCGCGTGTAGGGGTGCTGCGGTGCGTGGATGACGTCGGCCACCGGGCCGATCTCGGCCACGCGGCCGGCGTAGAGCACGGCCACGCGGTCGCAGGTCTCGGCGATCACGCCCATGTCGTGCGTGACCAGCATCACCGCCGTGCCGTGGTCGCGGCACAGGCGCTTGATGAGCGCGATCACCTGGGCCTGGATGGAGACGTCCAGCGCCGTGGTCGGCTCGTCGGCGACGATCAGTTCCGGCTCGGCCGCCAGCGCCAGCGCGATGACCACGCGCTGCCGCATGCCGCCGCTGAACTGGTGCGGGAACTGGTCGATGCGCTGTTCGGCGGCGGGGATGCCGGTCTCCTGCAGCAGCCGGATGGCGCGCTGCCGAGCTTCGTGGGCGCCGACGGGCAGGTGGGTCAGGATGGTCTCGGTGATCTGCCGACCGATGGTGTAGAGCGGGTTCAGCGAGGTCAGCGGGTCCTGGAAGATGGCGCCGATGCGCTTGCCGCGGATGGCGCGCATGCGCTCGGGCGGCAGCGTGTCGATGCGCTCTCCACCCAGGCGGATCTCGCCGCCGGCGATGCGCCCGGGCGGTTCCAGCAGGCCGACGATGGCGGCGCCCGTCAGCGACTTGCCCGCGCCCGACTCGCCCACCACGCCCAGCACCTCGCCGGGCGAGATGTCGAAGGACACGTCGTCCAGCGCCAGCAAGGTGCCGCGGCGGGTCGGGAACTCCACGCGCAGGTGGCGCACTTCCAGCAGCGGCGCGCCGCTCATCGCAGCCTCGGGTTCAGCGCGTCGCGCAGCCAGTCGCCCAGCAGGTTCACCGACAGCGAGATCAGCACCAGCATGGCGCCCGGAAAGATGGTGATCCACCACTCGCCGGAGAAGAGGAAGTCGTTGCCGATGCGGATCAAGGTGCCCAGCGAAGGCGATGTCGGCGGCACGCCCACGCCCAGGAAGGACAGCGTGGCCTCGGTGATGATGGCCGAGGCCACCTGGATGGTGGCCAGCACCAGCACCGGGCCCAGGACGTTGGGCAGCACGTGGCCGAACATGATGCGCCGGGGCGCGACGCCGATCACGCGGGCGGCCTGCACGTACTCCTTGTTGCGCTCCACCATCGTCGAGCCGCGCACCGTGCGCGCGTACTGCACCCAGCCCGGCAGCGCGATGGCCAGCACCAGCACGCCCAGCGCCAGGTTGTCCGGCGCATTCGGGAACATCGCGCGGGCCACGCCGTTGATGAGCAGTGCGACGAGTATGGACGGAAAGGACAGCATCACGTCGCACAGGCGCATGAGGAAGGCGTCCAGCCGACCGCCGACGAAGCCCGACACCAGCCCCAGCGCCACGCCCACCAGCGCCGACAGCGCCACCGAGGCCAGGCCGACGATCAGCGACAGTCGCGCGCCGTAGAACAGCGCCGAGAGGATGTCGCGGCCCTGGTCGTCGGTGCCCAGCAGGTACTTGCGCGAACCCTCCGCCATCCAGGCCGGGGGCAGGCGTGAATCGGACAGGCTGAGCGACGCCAGGTCGAAGGGGTTGTGCGGCGCCACCCAGGGGGCGAACGCGGCACAGAAGAGGCACGCGGCAGCCACCAGCGCAGCGCCCATGGCCACCGGGCTGGTGCGGAAACTGAACCAGACATCGCTGTCCAGCCAGCGGCTGAGCCTCGACGGTTCGGCAGCGCTTTCGGTGCTCATGGGCTCAGTGACCACCTGCGGCGCGGTCCATGCGCAGGCGGGGGTCGACGGCGAAGTAGAGCAGGTCGACGGCCAGGTTCACGATCACGAAGATCAGCGCGATCAGGCACAGGTAGGCGGCCATCACGGGGATGTCGGCGAACTGCACCGCCTGGATGAACAGGAAGCCCATGCCGGGCCACTGGAACACGGTCTCCGTGATGATGGCGAAGGCGATCAGCGAACCCAGTTGCAGCCCGGTGATGGTGATCACAGGCACCAGCGTGTTCTTCAGCGCATGCCCGAAGTGCACGCTGCGGTCGTGCAGGCCGCGGGCACGCGCGAACTTCACGTAGTCGGTGCGCAGCACTTCCAGCATCTCCGAGCGCACCACGCGCAGGATCAGCGCCAGCTGGAACACGCACAGCGTGATGGCCGGCAGCACCAGGTGCCTCCAGCCGTCCGTGGTGAGCAGCCCCGTCGTCCAGTTGCCCAGGGCCACGGTCTCCCCGCGGCCGAAGCTGGGCAGCCACTTGAGCGTCACGCTGAAGACCAGGATCAGCAGGATGCCGATCAGGAAGGTGGGCAGCGCCACGCCCAGCAGCGACACCGTCATCACGATCTGCGCGCCGAAGCGGCCGCGCCGCAGTGCGGCGTAGACACCCAGTGGCACCCCGGCCGCCAGGGCCAGCACGGCGGCTGCGAGTGCGAGTTCCAGCGTGGCGGGCAGGCGTTCGACGATCAGCACCGAGACCTTTCGCCCCTGCTTGAGGCTGAGTCCGAAGTCGCCCTGGATGGCGTTGCCGACGAAGCGCGCGAACTGGACAGGGAAGGGCTGGTCGAGCCCGAGGTCCTTGCGCAGCGCATCGCGCTGGTCCTGCGTCGCGTCCTGGCCCAGCATGTTGCTGATGGGGTCGCCGACGTACTGGAAGAGCATGAAGGCGATGAAGGCCACCGTCAGCATGACGATCATGGCCTGGATCAGGCGGCGCAGGATGAAGGGGAGCATCGCGTCAGGCGGCGTGCGTGGCGTCCAGGAACGCGCAGGGCGCCCGGGGGCGCCCTGCAGCTTCAGCGGAGAAGCATGAACTGCGCCGCAGCCGGGCGGGAACGCCCGGCGCGGTGAAGTTCAGAAGCGGTGACGCAGGCCCAGCGCGAAGCTGCTGGCATCGACGCCGGCGGAGGTGGTGACACCGCCCAGGTAGCCAGCCGCGCCCGGCGCGGCCTGGGCGTTTTGGGTGTTCACGAAACGAGTGACCACGGCATTGATGTCGGTGCGCTTGGACAGCGCATACGTGTAAGCGACACCGTACGAGGACGTGTCCGCGTTCGCCGCACGCTTGTCGTTGAGCTTGTTGTAGGCCACGTAGAAGGTGTTCTGGCCCATCGCCACCTTGTAGCCGACGTGCATGGCGTTGGCATCCTGCTTGAACGCATTGAGGTAGGCGTTCTGCACGATGGCGGCGGTGGCGGCGCCGACCGAAGGCGTCACCTGCGCAGCGATGCCGGACAGGCCGGTGGGGTTGTCGTCCTTCACCTGCACGAACTCGAACGAGAGCGTGCCGGGGCCGAGGTTGGCCGACGCGCCGAACACCGTGCTGGTGAGCGACTTCTGGGACTTCTCGTTCTCGCGCTTGTTGAAGCCCAGGCCGACCGAGAACATGGCGGTCTTGTACATCGCCATGCCGCCCATGAACTGGCCGGTGGACGTGGAGCCTTCACCTGCGGCCACCATCAGCGACGCACTGAAACCACCTTGCTGGACGCGATAGGCCAGGGTGTTGGACAGGCGGATGTCGACGGACGCCGGGATCGAAGCCACCTGACCGAAAGCCAGGGCCGACTGCGTGCCCATGGTGTCGAAGGTGGCGCTGACTTCATAGGCCGGCGTGTACTGCCGACCCGCCAGCACGGCACCGACGGGCGTGATCAGCCCGACGAAGGCCTGGCGGTCCCAGAAGTTGCCGCCGAGGTTCACGCCGATCGTGTTGCCGATGCTGCCGGAGACCGCCGTGACCACCGGCTGAAGCGCCGTGGGAAGGCCCAGCGCGGCGGCCTGCGAGACGCGGTCAGGCAACTGCGAGCCGGAAGGCGGGCGGTTGCTGGTGCCGCCGGTATCGAGCTCGAGGCGATGCTCCAGCGTGAAGATCGCGCGGTAGCCACCGCCGAGGTCCTCATTGCCCCGGAACCCGAGGCGCGAGCCATCCATGATGCCGCTGGACAACTGCTTCATCGAGCCGCCCTTGATGCCCGACACGCGTGTGACGCCCGCGTCCACGATGCCGTAGGCCGTGACGCTGGATTGCGCAAACGAGGCCGTCGCCGCGAGGGCGAGCGCCGAAAGGGTGAACAGCTTCTTCATTGGTGAAATCTCCGCAGCAGACGATCGCTAAAGGCGGATTGTCCAATGCCTGCAGCGCGGCCCGTTGCGCTGTTGCAGCCCCGACACGCTCAGTTTCCCTACGTTCCGAGGCCCATCCCGCGCGATCGGGCCCTCGCGAAGCGGCAGTGCGTCATCCAGCACCGAGCGGCCAAGAAAAAGGGCCACCGGATGGTGGCCCTGCAGGCTCTCTTCAACCGGAGCAACCTTGCCCCGGGAGTGAACCGGATCAGAAGGCGTGCTTCAGACCAAACTCGTAGCCGGTGCGGTCCTTCGCGTTGTTCGTGAAGTCCAGCTTGCCGTAGTGAGCGTACACGGCGGTCCGCTTGGACAGATCGTAGACATAGCCCAGGCCCAAAAGCTTGGAATCGTCGCCGGCGATGCCGCTGGAGCCCGTGGACTTGCCGAACGACACCTTGAAGGTGCCGGCGCCCATCGGCACCAGGCCGCCGAGGACCCAGGTCTTTTGGTCAACCGCGCCGTACTTTCGGTTCGAGTACTGGCCCATGACCGTCATGAAACCTGCGTTGAACGAACCGCCGACGTTGGTTTCCTTGAAGTCGTTGTTGGTCGCAGTCTCGGTCTTGCCGAACGCAACGGCCACATTCACCGGGCCCGCGGCGTAGCCAAAGCGACCACCCTGGAACTTGTTGCCCGCAACACCTTCGCCGGCGGCCAACATCACCTGACCGTAGATGCCACCGAGCGAGGGCAGGTGGTAGCCGATGGTGTTGTTGGCACGCACGAACGTGCTGGCGGCAGAGCCCAGCGTTTGATTCTTGAAGTCGTTCGAGTTGGCAACGCCGTTGGTGCCGAACACGTCAAACGTGGTGTGGTTCCAGAAGGTCGGCGTGTAGTCGCGCCCCAGGCGGATTTCACCGAAGTTGCCCATCAGGCTGGCCGTGGCGCGCCGATTCCACATCGCGCTCGTGCTGCCGCCGCTGCCGTTGGAGCCACCGGCAACGCCAGTGTCGGCGCCGAGCTGGGATTCCAACCAGAAGCCGGCCTTCATGCCGCCGCCAAGATCCTCGACACCGCGGAAGCCGAAGCGGCTCGTCGAGTTGCCATTGCTGGTGAGCAGCTTCTTGGTGGAGTTGCCTGTCTTCACGCTTTGCGCGGCCAGATCGACGATGCCGAACACAGTGACCGACGATTGCGCCGACGCCACGCCGGCGAACGCGGTGAGCGCTGCCAGGGCGAGCAGGGTTTTGTTCATTGCGACTATCTCCTAGGTTTGAACGTGAGGCCCCGATCGGGAGGCACCCGGGGCGTCGGGCGGATCAGGCCAACCTCCATTTCGGAAGTTCCGGCTATTGCACCAGACGGGTCGTTCCGCTGCCAAGGCTTGCCCCAGAAAACGCGGAACGCTGTTGTCTGACAACAACGTGGCTACGGCCGTCTTGGCAACGTCATTCCGCTATGCTCCCTAGGTATCAACCCGCACTGATCATCGAAATGTCGCCTCGAGCCCGCCGTTCAGAGCAGCCATTCGACCGGCTGATCTCCAGCGTCGACAACGCCTTGCGAACGGTCTTCGGCACCGTCCATGCCAGCCGCCCGGCACCCGCGCCGCACGCCGATGCCGATGCGATGGACGAAGCCGCCCGGGAACTGTCGGGCGCGCTGATGCGGGTGAACCATGTCGGCGAGGTCTGCGCGCAGGCGCTCTACCAGGCGCAGGCGCTCACCGCCCGCACGCCCGAGCTGCGCGAGCAGATGGACGCTGCCGCGCGCGAGGAGACCGACCACCTGGCCTGGACGCAGCAGCGTCTGAACGAACTGGGCGACCGACCGAGCTGGCTGAACCCCTTGTGGTACGCCGGCGCCTTCGGCGTCGGTTTGCTGGCCGGCCGGCTGGGCGACCGCGTCAGCCTGGGCTTCGTCATCGAGACCGAGCGGCAGGTGGAGCAGCACCTGGCCGGCCATCTCAGCCGCTTGCCCGTGGAAGACGAACGCTCGCGCGCCATCGTTCAGGTCATGCAGGACGACGAGCGTCGGCACGGCGACGCCGCTGCCAACGCCGGCGGCATGGCGCTGCCGTTGCCGGTGCGCTGGCTGATGCGTGGCGCGGCGCGCGTCATGACGACCACGGCGCACCGCATCTAGCGGCGCGAGGGCTCAGCCCTCGACGATCTCGAAGCTGGTGACGATCTCGGCCGTCTTGCCCAGCATGATGCTGGCCGAGCAGTAGCGCTCGTGCGAGAGCGCGATGGCGCGCTCGACCGCCGAGGCCTGCAGGCCCCGGCCGGTGACCACGAAGTGCATCGCGATGCGAGTGAAGACCTTCGGGTCCGTCTCCGCGCGCTCGGCCTGCAGCTTCACCGTGCAGCCACGCACGTCGTGCCTGCCTCGCTTGAGGATCAGCACCACGTCGTAGGCCGTGCAGCCGCCCGTGCCGGCGAGCACGGTCTCCATCGGCCTCGGGGCGAGGTTCCTGCCGCCGCCGTCAGGCGCGCCGTCCATGGTGAGGAAGTGGCCGCTGCCGGTTTCGGCGACGAAGCCCATGCCGGTGCCCGGCATCCAGTTGATGGTGCATTCCATGGTGCGTGTGCCCCTGGCTGGCGCGCTGTCCGGCGCGCCGTGATGAATTGGAGACGACTCACTAGAAAAGCCGTCGAACGAACATATTGCAGCGCAGCAAACCGATGCTATATTGGCCGCATGGACGGTGACTTGCATGGCACTGTCCGCCGATTGTCTCCTCCACCTCCATCAACGGTGGATTCAGCCCGGGGCCCCAAAGCCCCGGGCTTTTTTCTTGTGCGTCGCCCCGGCGCATCGCGCCCGGCAGCCTGTGGGGGCCGCCTTATCATTCGCGCCCCTTTCGTCAGCCCTGGATTCGCCCGATGCCCGCCGGCAAGCCCGAGCCCGTCGCCCCTGCGGCGCGCACCCTGTCTCCGAAGGGCCGGCGCCTGGCCGCGGCCTACCTGCAGCGCGTCCTCACGGCCCGCGTCTACGACGTCGCCCGCGAGACCCCGCTGGACCCGGCGCGCTCGCTGTCGCGCCGGCTGGGCAACCTGGTGCTGCTCAAGCGCGAGGACCAGCAGCCGGTGTTCAGCTTCAAGCTGCGCGGC
>CAZBUU010000141.1:0-10987 GCA_964495125.1 uncultured Rubrivivax sp. | reverse complement strand
TGCTGGGCACGTAGTACTCGCGGCTGTGCGTGAGCTTGAGCGCCTGGATGGCGGCACTCGCCGTCTTGCGGATGACGTACAGCTTGCGCTCCAGCGCGTCGGGCACGATGACGTCGTGGCCGCGGCCGATGAACACCTGGCGGATCACCGGCTCCTTGGCGCGCACGGTGGGCGACATGGGCATGTCGCGGTCCACCGGAACGTCGCGCCAGCCCAGCAGCACCTGGCCTTCGGCCTTGATGGCGCGCTCCAGTTCCTGTTCGCAAGCCAGGCGCGACGCGTGTTCCTTGGGCAGGAAGATCATGCCCACGCCGTACTCGCCCGGCGGCGGCAGCGTCACGCCCTGGGCAGCCAGTTCGGCGCGGTAGAAGTCGTCGGGGATCTGGATCAGGATGCCCGCGCCGTCGCCCATCAGCTTGTCGGCGCCCACGGCGCCGCGGTGATCCAGGTTCTCCAGGATCTTCAAGCCCTGCTCGACGATGCCGTGCGACTTCTGGCCCTTGATGTGGGCCACGAAGCCGACGCCGCAGGCATCGTGCTCGCCCGCCGGGCGGTACAGGCCGTGCTCGGCCAGGTCGGTGATCTCGGCGGCGGACGCGGCGGTGGATTCGGGGGCGGCGGGTCGGGTCATGGCGCGCTCCTGGCAGGGGCGTGGAAGGGGAGAGGCAAAACGGGCAGGAGCCTATCGCAGTGCAGCATCAGCGGCAAGCAAAGTTAAATGGGGTCAGAGTCAATATAAAGCCGTCGCTGATGCGCTGAGAAAATAATGGGGACACATCAATTGGGTGCGTGAAGTCAGCTGTCGCGTCAGCGACGCAGGCTGCGTGCCAGCGCCCTGACGGGCGCCGCTCAGGGCGCCAGGCGCCGCGGCCGGCCGCGAGGCCGCGGCCGGGTCACCCGGGAGGCCGCTGCGGCCATTTCGGCCGCAAACGCCGGCGTGCCTGCCACCCAGCCGCCCAGGGCCGCTTGGCGCAGCGCGTCTGCACGTGGGGCGGGCAGGCCTTGCTCCAGAAGCTGGCGATAGGCCGCCTCGCGTTCGAACGGCGTGTTGCCGAGTTGCCAGACCTCGGGCAGTTCCACCAGCAGGGGCTGTCGTGCGCCGCCGCTGCGGTGGGCGGCGCTGGTGACGCCCGGTTCGCCGGATTGCCCGTCGATCAGAAGCAGCGCATCCCTCCTGGTCGGGCCCGGCTCCACCACGCCGCAGCGGAATCGTCCGTCCCAGAGCGAGCCGCGATGCCCGTGGCGCCGGTTGTAGGCCGCGACGTAGCGCCTGCCGATCGCCTGCATCAGCCGTCCCAGCGCGCCGTGCTGCTGGGGCGTGGCCAGCAACTGGAGCTCCTGGGGCAGCAGCGCATAGGCGTGGATGGCCACCTGTTCTGCCGCGGAGGCCTCGTGCAGAGTGGCCAGGAAGGCCGTGCGGTCGGCCTCATCGGGAAAGGCGCCCAGCGTTGCCGCCAGCGCGCCGTGGGCGCGCTGCACGATGAAGTGCGTGGCGCCCGGCACGTCCAGGCGTGGCAGGCGGGCCATGGGCGCGGGCCGGCGCTCAGCCGAACAGCCGCCGCCCCGTCAGGCGGTGGTGCTCGCGCAGCGCGAAGCGGTCGGTCATGCCGGCGATGTAGTCGGCCACGGCGCGGGCAGGATCGTCGGCCGCGGCGAAGTCCTCGGGCATCTCGCCCGGCGCACCCCGGTAGGCTTCGAAGAGTTCGCTCACGACCTGGCGGCCCCGCGTGGTGGACTCCATGACCTGCGGATGGCGGTACAGCTGCGCGAAGAGGAAACGCTTGAGCTCTTCGCATTGCGCGCGCACGGCCGGGCTCAGGCGCGCCAACGGGGGCGCAAGGCGCACCTCGTTCGCATCGGCGACCTGATGTTCATCCACGGCAGCCTGCGTCTGGGCGATCAGGTCACCGAGCAAGGCCGACAGCATGCGGCGCAGCGTCTCGAAGAGCAGCCGCTTGCCGGGCTTTTCCGCCAGTGCGGGGTGCTGGGCCAGGACCTCGTCGCGGTGGCGGGCGAACAGCGGCACCGCGGCCATCTGCGCCATCGTCACCAGGCCTGAACGCACGCCGTCGTCGATGTCGTGCGTGCTGTAGGCCAGTTCGTCGACCAGGTTCACCAGCTGGGCCTCCAGGCTGGGCTGATGCCCTTGCAGGAATCGCAACGCCGGGTGCCCGGGTTCGCCGGCCACGAGCCGCTCGGCGTTGCGGCGCGAGCAATGCTTGAGGATGCCCTCGCGCGTCTCGAAGCAGAGGTTCAGCCCGTCGAAGGCGGCGTAGCGCGCTTCCAGGTCGTCCACCACGCGCAGACTCTGCAGGTTGTGTTCGAAGCCGCCGTGATCCTGCATGCAGGCGTGCAGCGCGTCCTGGCCGGCGTGGCCGAAAGGCGTGTGGCCGAGGTCGTGCGCCAGCGCCAGCGCCTCCACCAGGTCTTCGTTCAGTCGCAGCGCGCGCGCCGCCGAACGCCCCAGCTGCGCCACTTCCAGCGAGTGCGTCAGGCGCGTGCGGAACAGGTCGCCCTCGTGGTTCAGGAAGACCTGGGTCTTGTAGACCAGGCGGCGGAACGCGTTGCTGTGGACGATGCGGTCGCGGTCGCGCTGGTGCTCGTTGCGGGGTGGGGAGGGCGCTTCGGGCAGCCTGCGCCCCCGGCTTCGGCGCGGGTCGCTGGCCCAGGGAGCGAGCGCGTCCAGGTTCACGCGGTGGCGGTGTAGCGCTCGATCACGCGCAGCACCAGCGCGTCGGGCGCCGGGCGCAGTGCGGCGCGGCCAGGCGGGTCGATGAGGACGAATCGGATCTCGCCGGCCTCGGCCTTCTTGTCCACGCGCATCAGCTCGAGCCAGCGCGAGCCGGCCATGGCCGGCGCACGCACCGGCAGGCCGGCCGCGTGGACGATGTGCTCCAGCCGTTCCACCAGCGCCTGCGGCACCAGGCCGAGCTCGGCCGACAAGGCGGCGCCCAGCACCAGGCCACAGCCCACCGCCTCGCCGTGCAGCCAGGCGCCGTAGCCCAGACCGGCCTCGATGGCATGGCCGAAGGTGTGGCCGAAATTGAGGATGGCGCGCAGGCCGCTCTCGCGTTCGTCCTGGCCCACCACTTCGGCCTTGATCTCGCAGGAGCGCTGCACCGCATGGGCCAGGGCGTCGCGGTCCAGTGCGCGGAGCGCGGGCAGCCGGGCTTCGATCCAGTCGAGGAAGGCCATGTCGGCGATCGGACCGTACTTGATCACTTCGGCCAGCCCTGCCGAGAGCTCGCGGGCCGGCAGCGTGGCCAGGGTGTCCAGGTCGCAGACCACGCGCAGCGGCTGGTAGAACGCGCCGATCATGTTCTTGCCCAACGGGTGGTTGATGGCGGTCTTGCCCCCCACCGAGGAGTCGACCTGGGCCAGCAACGTGGTCGGCACCTGCACGAAGGGCACGCCCCGCATGTAGCAGGCCGCGGCGAAGCCCGTCATGTCGCCCACCACGCCGCCACCCAGCGCGTAGAGCACGGTCTTGCGGTCGCAGCCCTGGGCCAGCAGGTGATCGAACACCAGGTTCAGCGACTCCCAGGTCTTGAAGGCCTCGCCGTCGGGCAGCAGCACGCGGCTGACATGCCGATGCAAGGGTGCTACCGCCGCGGCCACGGCCTCGCCGTAGAGCGCATCGACCGTCGGGTTGCTGACGATGACGCCGTGGTGGGCGGCCGGCAGGCCGGACCATGTCGATGCCGAGCCGATGAGGCCGCCGCCGATGAGGATGTCGTAGCGGTTGCCGGGCGTGCTGACGGTGACGGTGCGGGGGCTCGCGAAGGGCATGGGCGCGCAGTGTACGGCGCGATCCGAGGGCACTCCTTCAGTGCGTGCCTTCCCGCGGGGACGGCGGGTGCGCTGGCGCGGGCCCGGGCTCGGGGTCGATGAGCCCGGCCAGTTCCAGCTGCATCATGACCATGCCGATGAGGGCCGGCACCGAAGGTCGGGCCGCCTCGACGACGAAGTGCGCCGTGCGGCGGTAGAGCGGGTCCCGCTCGCGGTAGAGCTCGCGCAGCCGGGCCAGCGGGTCGGCCACCTGCAGCAGGGGCCGGTGCGTGTCGTGGCGCAGGCGGCGGAACAGTTCCTCGGGCGTGCTGCGCAGGTAGAACACGTGCGTGCGCGAGTGCAGGGCGTCACGGTTGGACGGCCTCAGCACGGCGCCGCCGCCGGTGGCCAGCAGGGTGCCTTCGACCTGCGTCAGGGCGTCGATGACGTCCTGCTCGACATCGCGGAACGCCGGCTCGCCATGCGCCGCGAAGTAGTCGCGGATCGGCATGCCGACGCGGCGCTCGATCTCGGTGTCGCTGTCGACGAAGTGCAGCCCGAGCTGCCGCGCGAGGTGGCGGCCCACCGTCGACTTGCCGCAGCCGGGCATGCCGACGACGGAGAGCTGCACGGGGCCGTCAGGGCAGCGCCGGGTACGCCGCGCAGACGGCGCCTGCCTTCGGACCGGTGCCGAAGGGGCTGACGACGCCGGCGGGCGGGTTGGCCTTGGTGCCGAAGTCGGCCGCGGAACCACCGACGATGAATTCCTGGTTCGTGCGCGACTCGGTGCCGGTGACGGTGGCCGAAGCCGTCAGACGCACCCGCACCCAGGGCGCGTAAGACTCGGCGTAGGTCAGGGAAATGGTCGCCGAGCCGTTGACCGTCTGGACCGTGCCGGGCGAAACGGCGATGACATTGCCGGGCCACAGCACGCCGTCGGTGTTGTCGTCTTCGCCGGCGTCGAGCACGCCATTGGTGTTCTGGTCTTCATTCCGGCAGACGTTGATCGGCGCTGCGTACACCCAGACGCTGTTCGCGTCGTCGTAGACGAGTTCTCCGGTCAGGTAGTGGGTCGGGATCACCTTGATCGTCAGCGTCACGCCGTTCACCGCCACGCCGTTGGAGTCGGTCACGTAGACGACCCAGTCCTTGCGGTAGGTCTGCGCGTCGACGTTCTGGATGACGTTGCCGGTGCCCAGCGCGATGAACAGCGCGGTCTGGTTCACCGTCAGCGTGGCCGTGGACGTGACGGCGGGCGCCGAAGCGACCGTGCCACGCAGCACGACCCCGTTGTTGGCCGTGCTCTCGGAGCCAGAGCGGTAGGCCACGGTGGCTTGGCCGTTGGCATCGGTGGTGGCCGAGGCCTGCAGAAGGTTGCCGCCGCTGGGGTCGCTTTCGCGCGTGAAGTTCACCGTGACGCCCTGGACCGGGTTCAGGTTGGCGTCCGTGACCTTGGCCACCACCTGGGCCTGGTTCGCCGAGGTGGCGCTGGTGTTCGGGGCGATCGCTGTCGGGCTGATCTGCAGCACCAGCTTGGTCGGCACCGTGGCGACGACGTTCAGCGGCAGGGTGGTGCTGGTCGCGCTGTTCGCGACGGCGGCCTGCACCGTCACCGGACCGGCGGCCTGGGAGGTGAGCGAGACGGTGGCGATGCCCGATGCGTCGGTGACGGCGGTCGAAGCCGACAGCGTGCCGCCGGTGGCCGTGAAGTTGATGGTCCTGCCGGCCTGGGCAACGCCGCCGCTGCGCAGGCGCACCTGGAGGGCCTGGGCGACACCGACCGGAATCGTCGTGGATGCCGCCGGCGAGATGAAGGCGAAGTCCTCGCTGCTGATCACGAGCGCCGGGCTCGGCGTGACCGTGGCGCCGGCGCCAGAGAACACCAGCGTGTCGCTGCCGGAATTGGTGGCGGTGTACGCGAAGCGGACGAGGCCGTTGGAGTTCGTGACGGCAGTGCCCGTCGCCGTGACGGCGTTCGACAGCGAACTGGTGCCGGTGATGGTGACGTTGGGAACGACGTTGCTCTTCGAGTCGGTGAGAACCACGTCGAAGGATCCGGAACTGCCGACGATGAGCGAGGACGGGCCGGACAGCGTGAGCTTGGTGCCCGTGATCGGCAGCGAGAGCTGGCTGCTGATGGTGCCTGCACTGACCGTGATGACCGCGGTGCGGTTGGATTTGTCGGCGCCGGCCGAGAAGGTGGCCGTGGCCGTGCCGGTGCTGTCGGTGACCGTGCCCACGGACGTGAGCGTGCCGGTGTTGGTGGTGAACGACACCGGTGTCAGCACGAGCGCGTTGTTGTTGGCGTCCTTGACGAAGGCGCGTATCGACACCGTGTCGCCGCCCGTGCCCACCGTGGTGGCGCCGGCGATCACCTCGATGCTGGCGGGCACCGACGTGGTGGTGCTGGTGACCACCTGCAGCGTCGTGGTCTTCGTGATGCTGCCGCTCTTGGCCGTGATGGTGATGACGCGGGGCGCGGTGAGGTTGGAACCGAGCGAGACGGTGGCCAGCAGGATCCCGGACGCGTTGGTGACCGAGCCATCGGTGCCGCTGACCGAAATGACGCCGCTGTCGGTGCTCAGCGTGACAGGCACGGCAGCCACGGTGGTGCGGTTGGCGTCCAGGGCGGTGACCGTGGCCGTGACGACGCTGGAGATGGTGTTGGTGATGGTCGGTGCCGACAACTTGACGTCGAGGTCGGCCACCGAGGTGGGCGGGGTCGTCCCACCGCCGCCGCTGCCGTCTCCGGGGAAGGGGTTGGTGCCGCTGCTGCCGCCACCGCCGCCGCAGGCGGCCAGCGAGAGCATCGCGAGGATCGAGATCAGTTTCTTGAGAGTCATCATGGTCTGTCCTGCATCTCCCCGGCGCCCACGAAAGGGCCGTACGGACAAGGGCACGAAGGGGCGTTCTCGATCAGCGCGCAGCCGAGCGGTCGGTCACGATCTTCGGCGTGATGAAGACCAGCAGTTCCGTCTTGCGGGTGCTCTTCACGCGGTTCTGGAACAGGTAGCCGAGGAACGGGATGTCACCCAGCAGCGGCACCTTGTTGATGGTGCTCTGCTCGTCCAGCGTGAAGATGCCGCCGATCACCACCGTGCCGCCGTTCTCCACCAGCACCTGGGTCTTCACCTGCTTGGTGTTGATGGCGGGGCCGGCGTTCGTCAGTTCGCCGCGGCTGTCCTTGTTGACTTCCAGGTCCAGGATCACGTTGCCTTCCGGCGTGATCTGCGGCGTGACGTCCAGGCTCAGGCTGGCCTTCTTGAACTGCACCGCCGTGGCACCGCTGGACGTGGCCTGTTGGTAGGGGATCTCTTCGCCCTGCTCGATGCGCGCCTTGGTCTGGTCGGCCGTGATGACGCGCGGGCTGGAGACGATGTTGCCCTTGCCTTCGGCCTCCAGCGCCGACAGTTCCAGGTTCAGGAACCGGTTGGCGGTGGCGCCGAACAGCGACAGTGCGAACGTGGCCGCCGAGGCACCGCCGAAAGTGGTGGTGCTGGCCGGGAGGTTCACGAACTGCGAGTCGGGGATGTAGCTCGTCGACGTGTTCGGCGTCTGGCCGGTCTGCACACCCGTGTTTGAGTAGTTGCCGCCGATGGCGACGTAGTTGTTGCCCCCGACGTTGTAGCCCGGAATGCCGCTTCGCAGGCCACGCAGGTCGGTGGCGCCCAGCTTCACGCCGAGCGAACGGCCGAAGCTGTCGTCGGCCTCGACGATGCGGGCTTCGATCAGCACCTGGCGCACCGGGATGTCGATCTTGGCGATCAGCGCCTGCACTTCCTCGAGTTTGGACGGGATGTCGTTGACGAAGAGCTGGTTGGTGCGCGTCTCGAACAGCACGCTGCCGCGCGCCGACAGGATGCGCGAGGACTGCGCGCTGGTGCCCGTGGATCCCGAGCCTTGCGACTGCCCCGTGAGGCCGCGCGCCACCACTTCGGCCTTGGTGTAGTTCAACTGGAACGACTGGGTGCGCAGGGGTTCCAGTTCGGCCACCTTGCGGCGCGCTTCCAGGTCACCCTGCTCCTTGGCGGCGAGCTCGTCCTTGGGCGCGATCCACAGCACGTTGCCGTTCTTGCGCACGCCCAGGCCCTTGCTCTGCAGGATGATGTCCAGCGCCTGGTCCCAAGGGACGTCCTTCAGGCGCAGCGTCACGGTGCCGGTCACGGTGTCGCTGGTGACGACGTTGAACTGCGTGAAGTCGGCGATCACCTGCAGCAGCGCGCGGACTTCGATGTTCTGGAAGTTCAGGCTCAGCTTCTCACCCTGGAAGCCGGGGCCCTGGGTCAGCTTGTTGGGGTCGATCTTGACGGGCCGCACTTCCAGCACGAACTGGTTGTCGCTCTGGTAGGCACTGTGCTCCCAGGCGCCCGTGGGTTCCACCACCATGCGGACGCGGTCGCCGCTGCTGAAGGTGGACACGGTCTTCACCGGGGTGCCGAAGTCAGTGACGTCCAGCTTGCGGCGCAGGTTGTCAGGCAGGCTGGAGCGCATGAACTCGACGACCAGCGACTGGCCCTGCTGGCGGATGTCCACGCCCACCTGCGAGCTGGGCAGGTTGACGATCACGCGCCCGGCGCCATCCTGGCCGCGACGGAAGTCGATGTCGCGCAGCGGCGCCACGGTGTCGGTCTGGGCCGGGCTGAAGCGCACCGGCTGATCAGCCGCCGCAGCCGGGGCGGCCGCGGCCACCACGGGCGCGCCACCGTTGTCCAGGAACAGCAAGAGCGACTTGCCCTGGAGCTGTGCCCGGTAGCTGGAAGCCTGCTTCAGGTTCAGAACGAGACGGGACCGTTCACCCGCCTGCGCCACGCTCACCGAGCGCAGATTGCCCTGGTTGATCTCCACCGTGTTGCGGCCCATGCCGTTGGTGACGCCGGGCAGGTCGATGGCGATGCGCGGAGGGGCCTGGACGGCGAAGCCGTTCGGCACGGCCGACAGCGCCTCGCTCAGTTCGATGCGGACGACTTCTCCGCCAGCCTGCTGGGTGCTGGTGATGGACTGGATGGCGCTCTGCGCCCATGCAGCCAATGGCGACAGCAGCGCGCCGGCGGCGGAAAGTGCGGCAAGGGCGGCTCGCCAGTGCAACATGGTGCGGATCTCCTCGTTTGCTGCTGTCATCGCGCCCTCTCCTGCAGTTGCAGCGTGGCGGGGCGCTCGATCATCTCGCCGCCCGAGTCCTGCACGAGCTCGCGCAGGACGATCTCGGTCTCGCTGATCTTCCGGATCTGGCCGTAGTTCTGGCCCAGGTATTCGCCGACCTTCACCTGGTAGAGCAGGTTGTCGACGCGAAGCAGGGCGAACGGCTGCCCTTGCTTGGTGATGCTGCCGACCATGGACATGCTGTCCAGCGGGTAGGCCTCCAGCGGTTCCTTTCGGCGGTTCAGTTCGGCCGCCAGCAGGGAATTCGGCTGCTTGGCCTCTTGCTTGAGCGCCACGGAGAGCTTCTGGTTGCTGAAGGGCTCGACCGCCTGCGCCGCGGTGTACGGCTGCGGGTCGAACTTTTTCGGCGCCTGCAGCGGCTTGACGTTCGGGCGTGCCTCGCGGCGTTGCTGCTCCATCCAGCCACGCAGTTCGTCGTGGTCGGCGCTGCAACCGGACAGCAGGCCGGCGCCCAGCAACAGGCTGGCCAGGGTGCGGGCGGTCATCACTTGGCGCCTCCCGGGGTCTTGGCGGCGGCGGCGGCACGGCGCTGCTCGGCGATCTCGGTCGCGTCGAGGTAGCGGTAGGTGCGCGCCGTGGCATCCATGGACAGCGAGCCGGAAGGCAGGTCCTTGGAGCCGACAGGGGTGATCGAGAGGTTCTGCAGCGTCACGATGCGCGACAGGTTCGCCACGTCCGCAGCGAAGCTGCCGACGTCGTGGTAGCGCCCGGTCACGCGGATGGAGATCGGCAACTCGGCGTAGTAGTCCTTCACGGCCTGCTGGCCGGGCTTGAAGAGTTCGAACTGCAGGCCACGGCCGAGGCCGGCCTGGTTGATGTCGGACAGCAGCGCGTCCATCTCGGCCTTGCCGGGGAGTTGCTTTTCCAGCTGAGTCACGTACTCCTGGACCTGCAGCTTCTGCTTGCGGTACTCGCTCAGGTTGACGGCCTGACCCAGGCGGTCGGTGTAGGTGGTCTTCAGGCCGGGTTCGGCCTGGCGCTGGGTTTCCAGCGTATCCGACGCGTCAGACAACAGGAAGAACCAACCGATGAGCACCACGACCGCGGCGGCGGCCGCGAAGGTGGCGACCTTGGGCAGCGGCGGCCACTGGCCGGGTTCGTTGGGGTTGAGGTTGCGGAATTGCGACGCGGCCTGATCGACGAAGCCGGTGACATCGAAACCCTGGGTGGAAGGCTTGGCCATGGCTGCCTCAGCTCGATTTCGCGGGTGCGGCGGCCGGCGCGGCACCCGACGCGGGGACGCCCGGGGCAGCGGCAGCAGCCTGCTGGCGCTTGATGGTCACGCGCAGCGAGAAGTCGTACAGCCTGCGCTGGTCACGTGCGCTCGTGGTGCTGGACGTCTTGATCTCGACCAGCTCCGGCCGTTCGAGCCAGGTGCTGTTGTAGAGCGTGTTGCGCAGGAACTCGGAGACGCGCTCGTTGGTCTGCGCCACGCCCGTGAGCGAGACGATCTGCCCGTTCTGGCGGATGTTGGTGAGGTAGACGCCTTCCGGTGTCTGCTTGACCAGTTCGTTGAGCAGGTAGACAGGCACGTTGCGGTCGGTCTGGAGGTCTTCCACCGCCTTCTGCCTGGCCTTCAGCGCCTCGATCTCGCTGCGCAGGGTGGCGATGTCCTTGATCTGCGCGTCGAGCCGGGCGATCTCGGCCTTCAGGAAGGCGTTGCGCGACTCCTGGTTGGCCGTCATCTGCTGCAGCACGGTGTACCAGCCGAGCACGATGCCGGCGCCGACGAGCGCCGAGATGCCCAGACTGATGAAATAGGCGCGCTTGCGCTGGCGCCGCTTTTCCTCGCGGTGAGGCAGCAGGTTGATGAGGATCACTGCAGGAACCTCCGCATCGCCAGCCCGCAGGCCGTGAGGTAGGCGGGCGCCTCTCGCCGGACGCGGCTCTCACGCACCGCCGAGCCGAGTTGCATCTGGTCGAAAGGATTGACCACGCTCGAAGCGAAACCCGTCAGGTCGGTGACACGGTCCTTCAGTCCCGGCAGCGTGGCGGTGCCGCCGGCCAGCATCACGTAGTGCACCTTGTGGTGCGGCGTGCTGGTGAAGAAGTACTGCAG
>CAZBUU010000140.1:0-11076 GCA_964495125.1 uncultured Rubrivivax sp. | reverse complement strand
CGCTGGCGGCCTTCAACGCCTTCTTCTTCAACATGGTCAACGGCCGCGGCTGGGTCTGCGTGGCGCTGGTGGTGTTCGCCAGCTGGCGGCCGGGCAAGGCGCTGTTCGGCGCGCTGCTGTTCGCGTTCTTCGACGCCCTGCAGCTGCGCTTGCAGCAGGCGGGTTCGGGCGTGCTGGGGCTGGACCTGCCCTACCAGGTGTACCTGATGCTGCCCTACGTCATGGCCATCGTGGCGCTGGTGCTGATGGCGCGCCGGGCCCAGGTGCCGCAGGCCCTGATGAAGCCCTGGCGCCCCGGAGAGCGGTGACGGCGCCCGGGCCGGGGCCGCGCCCGCCCGCTCAGCCCGCCACGAAGGCCAGCCGGTCGCGGCCGTCGGTCTTGGCGGTGTAGAGCTGTTCGTCGCAAGCCGCGATCAGCGCGTCCAGCGTGGCCGTCTGTGGCGACAGCGCCGCCGCGCCCATCGAGAAGGTGCTGCCGTGGCGGCCTCCCACGCCGGCGGCCGAGGTGCTGGCGAAGCGTTCGCGCAGGCGCTCGAACACCGCCGGCATCTCGGCCACGCCCGTGCCGGGCATCACCAGCAGCCATTCTTCGCCGCCCCAGCGGCCGAAGCGGTCCTGGCCGCGCAGCACCTCGCGCGCGGCCAGCGCCAGCGCGCGCAGCACGGCGTCGCCGGCGGCATGGCCCAGCGTGTCGTTGACGCGCTTGAAGTGGTCCAGGTCGATCAGCGCCAGCGTCAGGGGCAGGCCCAGTTGCCGCGCCTGCGCGAACGAGGCTTCGGCGTAGGCGCGGATGGCGCGCCGGTTGGGCTGGCCGGTGAGCTCATCGCGCATCGCCAGGTCGGCCAGCTGGCGGCGGCGCCTGAGCATGCGCACCACGAGCCCGGCCACCACGGCCAGCAGCACGGCCAGCGTGCCGATGGCGGCCCACAGCGCACGCTGCTTGGCCGCCTGCGTTTCCAGTTCCAGCCGCGCCTGCTCGCTGCGGTGTCGCAGCTCGGAGTTTTCGGCGTCGCGCTGCGCCGCGGCGTAGCGCGCCTGCAGGCGCAGCACCTGCACGTCGGCGGCCATGGCCTGGCCGTCTTCCTGCAAGCGCTCGGCACGCTCCACCTCGTGGAAGGCGTCGGCGTAGCGCCCGACCGAGGCGTAGCCTGCGGCCAGCGCGCGCGCCAGCAGCGCGCGTTCGTTGGGCGGCACCGAGGTGCTGTCCCAGCGGCGCGCGAACTCGATGGCCTGGACGACCTCCGGGCGCTTCAGGGCTGCCAGTGCGGCCACCGTGTAGCGGCCGACGTAGAGCAGCCGGAAGCCGTCGTCGTGCCCTTCCAGCAGGCGGCGTGCCTCGTCCAGCAGCGGCAGCGCGCGGGCGGGCTCGTTGCGCGTGACGTGCAGCACGGCGGTGGAGATGTTGGCGCCGGCGAGCCCAGGTGCGAAGTCGATGGACCGCGCCAGCTCGGCCGAGGCCGTGAGGTGCGTCAGCGCTTCGTCCCAGCGCTTGACGTTGCGCAGCGCCACGCCACGCTCCTTCAGCAGCGTGGTGCGGAAGAGCCGGAAGGGTCGGTCGCCCAGCACGCGCAGCGCGCGGGCGAAATGCTCGTCGGGGTCGGCCTGCGTTCGCGCCTTGCCGCGCGATGCGATGAGGCCCAGCGAGTACGAGCCGTAGGCCTCCAGCTCCGCCAGGCGCAGCTCGCGCGCGCAGCGCTCCAGTGCCTCGGCGGCCAGCCAGGCTTCGTCCAGGCTGTCGATGTCGATGAGCAGCGTGAGGTCCACGCCGCGGGCCTCGCAGTCCAGCGCGGCGTCGGCCGGCTTCAGCTTCGCCAGTCCGTCCTTCAGCCGCACCATGCTGCGTTGCGCCAGCGCTGGTTCGATGTGCGTCCAGGTGGTGTCCAGCCGCACCAGCGCAGCCCACAGGCGGTGCTGCTCGGTGGCCGCGGGCCAGGCGGCCAGCGTGGCCTCGGCGCGGTGCAGCGAGGCGGCGGCGTCGTCGTAGGCGTCGAAGACGCCGTGTGCGCGCGCCAGCGTCAACTGGGCCCAGAAGCGGTCGCCGATGTCCGTGGCTTCGCGCTCGCGGGCATTGGCGCGGGCCATGGCGTCGCGCGGGTCGTCCTGCGCGATGGTCTGCAGCTCGCGCACCCATTCCGGCCGCGCGGCGTGGGCCGCCGGCACGGCCAGTGCAAGCAGGAGTGCGGTGCCCAGCGCGACCCAGGCTCGCGTCGCGGGGCGCCAGAGAGCGGCAAAGCCCATAAGAGCCCGATTCTGGCGCCTTCCGCCCCGGACCCAAGTGCAGAACTGCCCGCCAAAAGGCGGGCGTTAACGCGCCGAGGCCCCGAGTGTCAGCGGCATCCGCCTGCGGGAAGCGCCGTCGGCGTGGCGCGCAGCGTGAACGGCCCGGCCAGCGGGCGGCCGGCGGCATCCAGGAGCTGCACGACCAGCGTCGTGTCCACCCGCTGTGCCGCCAGCGTGGCGGCCTGCAGCGGGCCTCCGGCCGCCGAGCGGGCCGTGCCGTGGAAGCGCGGCGACTGACCTCCCTGGGCGGCCCACACGCCGCTGAACAGCCAGCCGCTGCAGGTGGCGTCCAGCTCGGCGCCGTTGCCCTCCACGCGCAGCTGGGCGCCGCGCGCCGTGGTGCCGTCGACCCACCACGACAGCGTGCTGCCGGCAGCGCTGGCGCCTGCCACGCAGCCCAGCAGCGGCGCCAGATCGCTGTCGCACAGCGCCAGCGGCGCCAGCGTCGCACCGGGGGCGCCGTCGGCATCGTCGGCGCCCGTGCCCGTGCCACCCAGGCCGGGCCCGCAACCGGCCAGGGCCGCCAGCAAGGCCAGCAGGGCCAGCCGGGCGCGGCCCGGCTGCAGGACGCGCGCGGCGACGAAGGCATGCAGGAGGGTGTTCATTGCGGTTCGGAGTAGAAGTACACGCCGAAGCGCACGCGCTGGCGCGGCGTGCCCTCGGGCAGGGTGGCGTCGGCGTCGAAGTGCTGCTGCGCCTGCGTCAGCACGCTGCGCGCGGCCTGCCGCCAGGCGCGGGTGGACGCCTGGTGCAGGCGATGCGCGGAGTCGGCCGAGAGCTGGTCGACGTACAGCGCCTGCTCCAGAAAGTTGTCGCCGCCCTGCAGGTTGGCCACGGCGGCCGCGGCGTGGTCGTGCAGGTTGGCGGCCAGCAGGTGCGCCATCTCGGGCACACCCTGGCGCGGTGCGAAGCCGGCGCGGCTGAGCGTGACGGTGGCGTCGTCGGCCTCGGCGATGCCCAGCCGAAGCAGCTCCTCCAGCACGGCGCGCGGCCGCACGTCGCGGCTGACGCCGGCCACCAGGGCGTCGAAGGAAGGTGCGGCGCCGCCGCGCGGCAGCGGCAGCGGCCGGCCGGCGTCGTCCTGGTAGCTCTCGGCGTTGATCCAGCGCGCCACGACCTGCGCCGCCATGCCCAGTGGCCCCGGGGGCGGCTCGGCCTCGGGGGCGGCGCGCGTGAGGTTGCGCACGTCGCGGCGGTGCACGCCGCACAGCAGCGTCACGGCGCTGTCGGTCTGCGCCATGCCGCGTTCGGCCAGCTCGGCCCGCGCGGCGTCGAGGAAGACGCGCTTGAGGGCGGCGGCCAGCACCGGGTAGGTGACGCCGCTGCGCACCAGCAGCCGCACCAGCGGCCGCAGGACGTGCAGCACGCGGTCGAGCATGAGCGTGGGCTGGGGTGTGTTCACCGGACGTGGTTGACAGGGGTTCCGAATGTGTGGGACATTATCCCACACTGTCATCCGCAAGGGAAGTGCGACATGAAAAGGGAACCGAAGATGGCAAACATCCGGGCGTGGCTTCTGTTGAAGGCGGGCGTCGCGGCGTCTGCCGCGTCGTGGCTGGTGGCCTGCGGCGGCGGGGGCGGCGCGCCCGCGGCCGATCCGGCGGCCGATGCGATGGCGCTGGCGGTCTCGCGGCCGGGCGAGTTGACGTCCTACGTGCAGAGCCGCCTGCGCCAGCGCCCGGCGGGTGGCGCCGCGCTGGCCGGTGACGTGCAGTTCGCGCCCACCGCGGGCGCCGCGCCGGTGCCGCGCTCGTCGACCACGCTGCAGGAAGCCGGCGTCGACGAACCCGATCTGCTGCAGGGCCGGGACGACGCGTTCTTCGCCTTGTCGGCGAAGTGGCCCGCCGAGGGCGGCCCGGGGTTCGCCGAGGTGCAGGCCTGGCAGCGCGGCAGCGACGGCGTGGCTGCGCGCGCGGCGGCGCTGGCCTTGCCGTCGGACGACGCCGTGACCATCAGCGCCGAAGGCATGGTGCTCGGCGACAGCGGCCGCAGCTTGGCGGTGCTGAGCCAGCGCTGGCACCGCAGCGACGAAGGCGGCGTGATCTGCTTCGACATCTGCCCGGCCGGCGCGACGGTGGCGCTGCCGTTCTGGTGGTTCCGCTCCAGCGTGGCCGTCCACCGCGTGGACGTGACCGACGCGGCCGCGCCGAAGGCGGGTGAACGGCTGGCCATCGACGGCCAGCTGGTGGCCGCACGGCGCGTGGGCGACCAGATGGTGCTGGTCACGACCTGGGTGCCGAGCTTGCCGGTGGACCGTCTGCCGGCCAACGCCACCGCCGCCGAGCGCGAGGCCGCCATCGCCGGCACCACCTCCGCCGACATCCTGCCGCGCATGCGCCGCAACGGCGGTGCGCCCACGGCGCTGTTGGGCGAGACCGACTGCTGGACGCAGCCTGGCAACGCCAGCACCGATGTGCAGGTCACCACCATCACGCTGCTGGACCTGCGTGCTGCCGACCTCGCGCCGCGCAGCCGCTGCTTCGTGGGCGGCACGCAGGCGCTGTACATGACCAGCGGCAGCCTGTACCTGGCCACCACGCGCTGGGTCTACACCAGCGGTGGTGGCGGCATCGCGCTCGCCGGCTATCCGGCCGACATCCGCACCGACATCCACAAGTTCGCGTTCGGCGCGCAGGGCGTGAGCTACCGCGCCAGCGGCGACGTGCCGGGCCACCTGGGCTGGGACGCCCGTCAGTCCAGCTACCGCTTCAGCGAATGGAACGGCGACCTGCGCGTCGTCACCTTCACCGGCAGTTTCGGCTGGGGTGATGTGGCCGATCCCGCCACGCCGGCCTCACCGGCGCGCCTGAGCGTGCTGCGCGAACGGGCCGGCCAGACCACGCTGCAGACGGTGGCCACGCTGCCCAACACGCGCCGCCCTGAACTGCTGGGCAAGCCCGGCGAGCAGTTGCGCGCCGTGCGTTTCGTGGGCGATCGCGGCTACGTCGTCACCTTCCGCCAGATCGACCCGCTCTACGTGCTGGACCTTGCCGACCCCGCCGACCCGAAGACCGCCGGCGAGCTGGAAGTGCCGGGCTTCTCGGACCACCTGCTGCCCCTGGCCGACGACCTTCTGCTGGGCGTCGGCCGCGACGTGGACCCCGTCACCGGGCGCGTGGCCGGCCTCAAGCTGGCGCTGTTCGACGTGCGCGACGCCGCCCGGCCCCTGGCACTGGACAGCGTGACGCTGGGGCGGATGGGCAGCATGTCGGCGCTGGACACGTCGCCCCACGGCATCAACTGGCTGACGACGGGCGGCGTGGCCCGCGTCGCCTTGCCGGTGGCGCTGGCCACCACCGGCGACTTCAGCGGCTGGCAGCAGGGCCTGCAGCGACTGGAAGTGAACCTGGCGGCACGCAGCCTGCGCACGCTGCCGCTGCTGGACCCGGTGGCCGATTCGACCTGGGGCGTGGGCCACCAGCGCAGCCTGCAGATCGGCAGCCAGCTGTACTACTGGCGCGACGGCGCGCTCGGCACGCACGCCTGGTGATCAAAGCGGGCGCAGCGCCTGCATGAAGCCCGCGAGCTTCGTGCCGTCGAGCCGGCCTTCGCTGCGCACGCCGGTGCACAGGTCCACGCCGTGGGGCTGCACGGCGGCCACGGCCTCGGCGACGTTGTGCGCACGCAGGCCGCCGGCCAGCCACAGCGGCCGCGGGTGCACGGCGTCGCGGATGCGGCGGCTCAGTGCCCAGTCGTGCGTGCGGCCGGTGCCGCCCAGCTCCTTCACGGCCAGCGCGGGGTTGCCGGAGTCGAGCAGCAGCGCGTCGACGAAAGGCAGCACGGCCAGCGCTTCCTCGACCGAGGCTTCGCCCGTGACATGGACCACCTGCACCAGCTCCACGCCAGGCCGCAGCCGGCGCAGGCGGCGCAGTTCGTCGTGCGGCACCTGGTCCACCAGCTGCAGCGTGGTGGTGCCGGCGCGCGCGTGCTGTTCGGCGATGGCCTCGGCCTCGACACGGGCGGTGAGCAGGAAGGTGCGCACCGGCTGGCCGCGCAGGGCCGCGGCGATCTGTGCAATGCGTTCGTCGCTGATGACGCCCGGCCCGCTGGGCATGGCCGACACCAGGCCCAGCGCCGAAGCGCCGGCCGCCACCGCGGCCCGCGCCTCGTCCAGGCTGGCGATGCAGCAGACCTTGACCCGCGGCGCGCTGCTCAATCGGCCCCCGCCGGCGCGCCCTCCAGCCGCTCGGGCGTGGTCACCGGGCCCTTGCCACTGAAGCGGTCGAGCGCGAGGTAGATCACCGGCGTGATGTACAGCGTGATGGCCTGGCTGAAGATCAGCCCGCCCACCACGGCCAGGCCCAGCGGCTGGCGCAGCTCGGCGCCGGCACCGATGCCCAAAGCGATGGGCAGTGCGCCCATCAGCGCGGCCAGCGACGTCATCATGATCGGCCTGAACCGCAGGATGCAGGCCTCGCGGATGGCCTGAAGCGGCGCCGCGTCGTGATGCCGCTGCGCGTCGAGCGCGAAGTCGATCATCATGATCGCGTTCTTCTTCACGATGCCGATGAGCAGCAGGATGCCGATGGTGGCGATCAGCGTCAGGTCCTGCCCGAAGAGCATCAGCGTGGCCAGTGCGCCCACGGCCGCCGAGGGCAGGCCGGCCAGGATGGTGAGCGGGTGGATGTAGCTCTCGTACAGCACGCCCAGCAGCACGTAGATGACCAGCAGCGCCGCGATGATGAGGATGGCCTGGCTGCTCTGCGAACTCTTGAACACCGCAGCGTCGCCACCGTAGCTGGCGATGATGCTCGCCGGCATGCGCACCGCCTCGCGCGCGGCCTCGATCTTCTTCGTGGCGTCGCCCAGCGCCACGCCCGGCGCGAGGTTGAAGCTCACCGTCACCGCCTGCAGCTGACCGACGTGGTTGATGGCCGTGGCGCCCACGGTGCGCTCCACGGTGGCGAAGGCCGACAGCGGTACCAGCGTGCCCGTGCTGGCGCGCACGTAGATGCCACCGAAGGCGCTCTCGTCGCGCTTGGCCTCGGGCGCCACTTCCATGATCACCTGGTAGCTGTCCGTCGGCAGGTAGATGGTACTGACCTGGCGCTCGCCGAAGGCGCTGTACAGCGCCGTGCGGATGGCGTCGACCGACACGCCCAGCGTGTTGGCGCGGTCGCGGTCGATCTTCAGCTGCGCCTGCAGCGCGCGCAGCTGGCTGTCGCTGGTGACGTCGCGGAACATCGGGTCGGCGCGCAGCCGCTCCTGCAGCTTCTGCGCCCAGTCGTTCAGCTCGTCGGCGCGCACGCTCTGCAGGATGTACTGGTACTGCGCCTTGCTCTGGCGCCCGCCCAGCTGCAGGTTCTGCACCGGCCGCATGAAGACGTTCAGGCCCGCCACCTCGCGCAGTTTGCGACGCAGGCCTTCCACCACCTGCTTCATCGGCAGCCGCTCGGCCCGCGGCTTGAGCGTGATGAACATGCGGCCCGTGTTCTGCGAACCACCGCCGCCATTGAAGGAGCTGACGGCCAGCACGTTGGGGTCGTTGCGGAAGATGGCCGCGGCGCGCTCCTGCAGCTGCACCATGGCCGGGAAGGAGGTGTCCTCGGCGGCTTCGGTGCTGACCTGGATCTGCCCGATGTCCTCTTCCGGAAAGAAGCCCTTGGGGATGACGACGAAGAGCCAGGCCGTGGCGATGAAGGTCAGCAGCGCCACCAGCAGCACGCTCTTGCGGTGGGCCAGCGCTAAGTCGAGCGAACGGGTGTAGCCGGAAAGCGTGGCGTCGAAGCCGCGCTCGAACTGGCGCACCAGCCAGCCCGGCTTCTTCGCATGCGCCTCGTCCTTGAGGAAGCGGCTGGCCAGCATGGGCACCAGCGTCAGCGAGACGAAGGCGGAGACCAGGATGGCCAGGCCCACCACCACCGCGAACTCGTGGAACAGCAGGCCGATGACGCCCGGCATGAAGAAGATCGGGATGAACACCGCGATCAGCGAGCTGCTGATGCTGATGATGGTGAAGCCCACCTCGCGCGAGCCGCGCAGCGCCGCCTGGAACGGCGGCTCGCCGTTCTCCACGTGGCGCATGATGTTCTCCAGCATCACGATGGCGTCGTCCACCACCAGGCCCACGGCCAGCGTGAGGCCCAGCAGCGAGATGTTGTCCAGGCTGTAGTTCAGCCCCCACAGCAGCGCCACCGCGCCCACCAGGCTGACGGGCAGGCTCAGCGTGGGAATCACCGTGGCCACGAAACGGCGCAGGAACAGGAAGATCACCAGCACCACCAGCGCGATGGTGCCCATCAAGGTGAGCGTCACGTCGTGCAGCGCCTCGCGCACGCTCATCGAGCGGTCGTTGACCGGCCGCATGTTGATGGACTGCGGCAGCTGCGCGCGCAGCGCCGGCAGCGCGGCGCGCACGGCGTCCACCACGCGCACGGTGTTGGCACCGGGCTGGCGCAGCACGGCCAGGGTGATGGAGTTCTCGCCGTTGAGCGTGGCCCAGCTCTTCAGCGTTTCCAGGCTGTCGATGACCTGGGCCACGTCCCTCAGCCGCACCGGGTTGCCGTTGCGGTTGGCGACGATCAGTTCGGCGAACTCGGCCGCGCTCTTCAGCTGCTTGTTGGCCTGCAGCGTGAGCGTCTGGCGCGGGCCCTCCAGCGTGCCCACGGGCGTGTTGACGTTGGCGGCGCGCAGCGCGGCGCTGAGTTCGTCCAGGCCGATGTTGCGCGCGGCCAGCGCGTCGGGCTGCACGCGCACGCGCACGGCGAAGCGTTTGCTGCCGAAGATGTTGACCTGCGCCACGCCCGCGATGGTGGACAGCGTGGGCGTGATCAGGTGTTCGGCGTAGTCCTGCAGGTCGGCCGGCGCCAGCGAGGGAGACGTCATCGCCACCAGCAGCACCGGCGCGTCGGCCGGGTTCACCTTGCGGTAACTGGGCGGGCTGGTCATGTCCTGCGGCAGCGCGCGCTGGGCGCGCAGCAGTGCGGCCTGCACGTCCACCGCGGCGGCGTCGATGTTGCGGCCTTCCTCGAACTCCAGCGTCAGGCTGGTGCCGCCCAGCGTGCTGCTGCTGCTGATGGTCTTCAGGCCCGGGATGGTCTGGAACTGCTTTTCCAGCGGCAGGGCCACGCTGGTGGCCATGGTCTCGGGGTTGGCGCCGGGCAGGTTGGCGCTGACGTTGATCACCGGCGTGTCGTAGCTGGGCAGCGCCGCCACCGGGATGCTGCGGTAGCCGATGACGCCGGCCAGCACGATGGCGGCGTTCAGCAGCACCGTCATCACCGGACGGCGGATGAAGAGTTCGCTGAGGTTCATGGCGAGGGCGCCTTGCTGCCGGCCGGCGCGCCGCCGGCCCCGGCGTCGGAGGCGCCGCGCCCGCCGCGGCCGGCCCCGCTGGCGGTGGACCCGCCCTCACGCGGACGCTCGACGACGGTGGAGCCCGGGCGCAGGTTCTGGCGGCCGTCCAGCACGATGCGTTCGCCGGGCTTCACGCCCGAGACGGCGGCGTCGTCACCCTGGGCATGCAGCACCTGCACCGGCCGCGGCTGGGCCTGGTTGTCGCGCACGGCGTAGACGATGGGGCCGCGCGCCGTCTGGATGATGGCGGCCTGCGGCACCACCACCGCAGCGCTGATCGTGCGGGCCGTCATCGAGACATTGACGAAGGCGCCGGGCCAGAGCTTGCCGTCCTTGTTGTCGAACAGCGCCTTCACCTTCACGGTGCCGGTACTGGCGTCGACGCTGTTGTCGACGAACTTCACGCGGCCGGGCAGCGCCCCCGACTCCGGCAGCGTGGCCGAAACCGGCGCCCCGCCGTCCTTCAGCGCCACCAGGGCGTCGGCCAGGTGGCGCTGCGGCAAGCTGAAGGCGACCGTGATCGGGTCCAGCTGGGTGATGGTGACCAGCGAAGTCTGGTTGGCCTGCACCGAACTGCCGGGGAACACGTTGATGGCGCCCAGCCGGCCGGCGCTGGGCGCCGTCACGCGGGTGTAGGACAGCGCCAGCTTGGCGGCGTCCAGCGCCGCGCGGCTGGCGGCCACGGCAGCCTGCTGGCTTTGTGCGCTGGTGAGCGTGGTGTCCACGGCGCCCTGCGAAACGAAGTTCTGCGCCAGCAGTTCCTGGCTGCGCTTGAGCTGGCGCTGCGCATCGGCCAGCGCGGCCTCATCGCGCGCCATCTGGGCGCGGGCCCTGGCCAGGTTGGCTTCGTCAGCGCGTCCGTCCAGGGTGAACAGCAGCTGCCCGGCCCTCACGAACTGGCCTTCCTTGACGTGCACCTGGGCCAGCAGGTTGGTGGTCTGCGCGCGCACGTCCACGCTGGACAGCGGCGCCACGGTGCCGGTGGCGGTGATGAGCACGGGCAGGTCGCGCTGCTGCGCGCGCACCGTGACCACGCTCACCGGCGGGGCCGAAGCGGCCGGCGCCGGGCCCGAGGCGGCGGCGGTGCCGGCAGCGGCGGCCTGCGCGGCCGGTGCGGCGCCTTCGGTGCGCTGGCCGCAGGCGGCCAGCAGCGCCAATGCCAGGCAGGAGGCGGCGCAGAGCGTGGCGCAGGGGCGGGGGTTCGGTGAGGGGGTCATGGGTCGGGTCCGACGGTGCTTCCGGTTCAGCCTACCACCGGCGCTGTCACCCTGGCCGCAGCGCGCGGAGCAGACAAGATTCTTTGCAGGCGCCAGCGGCGCCAGCGCGCTTCAGCCGATGCGTTCGGCGACCAGAGGCCGCGGCGCCGGCGCCGCGTCGGCGATGCCCAGCGCGGCCTGCACCGCGACGACGGCGGCGGCTGCGCCCGCGGCATCGGCCGCGTGCACGCGGGCCAGCGCTTCGCCGGCCTGCACCGCCGTGCCCAGTGCGCGCAGCTGCGAC
>CAZBUU010000139.1:0-11082 GCA_964495125.1 uncultured Rubrivivax sp. | reverse complement strand
CGGCCGCTCGCTGAACCCGGCCATCGACATCGGCCAGGTGGAAGGCGCCTTCATCCAGGGCATGGGTTGGCTGACGATGGAGGAACTCGTCTGGCACCCGAAGTCCGGCCTGCTGCTCACCCACGCGCCCAGCACCTACAAGATCCCCACGGCCAACGACTGTCCGGCCGACTTCCGCGTGAAGCTCTTCGACCGCGACAACGTGCAGGACAGCATCCACCGCAGCAAGGCCGTCGGCGAGCCGCCACTGCTGCTGCCTTTCTCGGTGTTCCTGGCGATCCGCGACGCGGTCTCGGCCGTCGGCGGCCACCGCGTGAACCCGCCGCTGGCGGCGCCGGCCACGCCCGAGGCCATCCTGCGCGCCATCACCGCGGTGCAGGCGGCGTGAACACGGCTGGGCTGCGCGACGAAGCGCTGCGCTGGCGCGCCGCCGGCCGCCCGGCCGTGGTGGTGGAAGTGGCCGCGGCGCGCGGCTCCGTGCCCCGCGGGGCCGGCACGCGCATGCTGGTGGCGGCCGACGCCGTGCTGGGCACCATCGGCGGCGGCCACCTGGAACTGCAGGCCATCGAAGACGCGCGCCGCCTGCTGGCCGAAGGCGGCGGCACGGTGCAGCGCCACGTCGCGCTGGGCCCCACGTTGGGCCAGTGCTGCGGCGGCGCGCTGGACTTGCGCTTCACGCCGCTGACCGCCGACGACCCCACGCTCTGGCCCGTGGAGCCGCCGCGCTTCATGCTGCAGCTGTACGGCGCCGGCCATGTCGGCCGAGCGATCGTGCGGCTGCTGGCCGGGCTGCCCTGCCGCGTGTGGTGGATCGACGAGCGCGAGAGCGAGTTTCCCGATGACCCGTTGCCGCCGCACATCGAGCGCGTGTGCGTGGAGCCCGTGGAAGCCGAAGTGGCCGCGGCGCCGCCCGGCTGCCATTACCTCGTGCTGACGCACAGCCACGACCTGGACCTGGCCATCGCCCAGGCCGTGCTCGCGCGCGACGACGTGGCCGGGTTCGGCCTCATCGGCTCGGCCACCAAGCGCGCGCGCTTCGAGCACCGGCTGGCCGCGCGCGGCGTGCCGCCCGAGCGGCTGGCGCGCATGGCCTGCCCCATCGGGCTGCCGGGCATCGCCGGCAAGGCGCCCGAGGTGATCGCCATCGCCGTGGTGGCGCAATTGCTCCTGGGCCCCGCCTCCGAGAGGCCCGCTGGGGCGTAAGGCGCCAGCCAGCCGCGGCGGGCCCACTTGGATCTGTTTCATACTTCCAATCCGGCCCACCTTCCAACCGGGCCAACAGCAGGAGACTTCGATGAGCAAGCGTGACGTGGTGGTGCTGGGCGCAGCGCGTTCGGCGATCGGTACCTTTGCCGGCTCGCTGGCCGACATCGAGCCGGCGGACCTGGCCGGCACCGTGATGAAGGCGGCCGTGGAGCGTTCTGGCGTGGACCCGAAGGCCATCAACTATGTGACGGTGGGCAATTGCGTCCCCACCGAAAGCCGCTACCCCTACGTGGCGCGCGTGGCCGCCATCCAGGCCGGCCTGCCGATGGACAGCGTGGCCATGGCCGTGAACCGGCTGTGCAGCTCGGGCCTGCAGGGCATCGTCACCACGGGGCAGAACATCCTGCTGGGCGATTGCGACTACGGCATCGGCGGCGGCGTGGAAGTCATGTCCCGCGGCGCCTACCTGAGCACCGCCATGCGCAGCGGCGCGCGCATGGGCGACACCAAGCTCATCGATGCCATGGTCGCCGCGCTGACCGACCCCTTCGGCGTCGGCCACATGGGCGTCACCGCTGAAAACCTGGTCACCAAGTGGGGCATCACCCGCGAAGAGCAGGACCAGCTGGCCGTCGACTCGCACCGCAAGGCCGCCGCGGCCATCGCCGAGGGCCGCTTCAAGAGCCAGATCGTCCCCATCACCAAGAAGACCCGCAAGGGCGAGGTGGTGTTCGACACCGACGAGCACGTCAAGCCCGACACCACGCTGGAGAGCCTGGCCAAGCTGAAGCCGGCCTTCAAGAAGGAAGGCGGCTCGGTGACCGCCGGCAACGCCAGCGGCATCAACGACGGCGCCGCCTTCTTCGTGCTGGCTGACGCCGCCGTGGCCGCTGCTGCCGGCCACAAGCCGATGGCGCGCCTGGTGAGCTATGCCATCGCCGGCGTGCCCAACGACGTGATGGGTGAAGGCCCGATCCCGGCCACCAAGCTGGCGCTGAAGAAGGCCGGCCTGACGCTGGACCAGATGGACGTCATCGAGAGCAACGAAGCCTTCGCGGCCCAGGCCATCGCCGTGGCGCGCGGGCTGGAGCTGGACATGTCCAAGGTGAACCCCAACGGCGGCGCCATCGCCCTGGGCCACCCCATCGGCTGCTCGGGCGCCTTCCTGGCCACCAAGGCCATCTATGAGCTGCAGCGCACCGGCAAGCGCTACGCGCTGGTCACGATGTGCATCGGCGGCGGGCAGGGCATCGCCACGGTGTTCGAGCGCCTGTAAGGCGAGCGGCCTCGCGGGCCTGCCCCGGTTTCAGGGCAGCAGGTCCGCCACCTGGTTCCAGGCTTCCGGCGGAATGCGCCCCAGGTGGCGCGCCGCCAGCCGGCCTTCCCGGTCGATGATCAGCGTCTGCGGCAGCTTGTCGCCGTTGCGCCACGTGGGCGGCGGCTGCATCTGGCCGTGCCAGAAGCTGTAGATCCCCTGCTCGCCCGGGGCCACGGTGCGGCGCACGCGCTCGTAGGCTTCGGCGTCGGCCGACCCGGCGTCCAGGTTGACGAGCACGAGGTCGAAGGGGGCCTTCATCCAGCCCTGGGCGTTGGCACGCAGTTCGGGCAGCTTGTCCAGGCACACCGGGCAGTCGCTGCGCCACAGCACCACCATGACCACGCGGCCGCGCCGCGCGGCCAGCTCGTAGCGCTGGCCGTCCAGCGTGGCGCCCACGAAAGCGGGGGCCGGCGCTGGCTCGGCCGCCCAGGTGGACACGGCGGTGGTCAGCAGCAGGCCGGCGAGCAGATGGCGGATCGTCATGTCGCCTTGGTCGCGCCGGTGGGCCGCGGATTACAGATCAACGCCCACTGAATCGCGGGGGGCGTCGTTCAGCCATCGCGGCCATGCCCTCGCGCAGGTCGGCACTGGCCGCGCACGCCGCCTCGCGCTCGCGAACGCGGCCGAGCTCGAAGTCGCCCCGGGCGATCTCGTCCAGCGAGCGCTTCATGCCCAGCAGCGCCAGCGGCGCGCCGGCCAGCAGGGCGGCCACCGTGCCGTCCACGGCCGTGTCCAGTGCGTCGGCGGGCACGGCGTCGTCCAGCCAGCCGATCTGCCGCAGGGCCGCAGCGTCCATCGCCCGCCCCAGCAGGAACAGGCGCTTGGCCGCCTGCAGCCCCAGCTTGGCCACGGCGCGCTGCAGGCCCGAGGGGTAGTAGTGCAGCCCCAGGCGCACGGCCGGCATGCGCAGTTCCATCGTGTCCACGCCGATGCGGAAGTCGCAGGCCAGCGCCAGATCGGTGGCACCGCCGTAGACGCCGCCGTTCAGCCGCGCCACGGTGACCTGGGGCAGGGCGGCCAGCGCTTCCACCATGCGCTCGAAGGCTTGCGGGTCGCTCCCGGCGGCGTCGGCCTGGTTCAGCTCGTCCAGGTTGAAGCCGGCGCAGAACGCGCGACCCTTCCCGGCGAGCACCACCACCCGCACCGTGGGGTCGGCCGCAACGGCGGCGAAGTGGGCCTGCAGCGCCGCCAGGTCTTCGCGGTGCAGCCGGTTCAGGTGCTGCGGCCGGTTCAGCGTGATCGTGGCGCGGCCGTCGGCGCCGCGTTCCAGCCGCGGCGGGCCGGCTTCGGCTTCAGCCATGCGACTTCTCGAAGTCCTTCATGTAGGCCACCAGCGCCTGCACGCCTTCCAGCGGCATGGCGTTGTAGAGGCTGGCGCGCATGCCACCGACCACGCGGTGGCCCTTCAGCTGCACCAGGCCGCGGGCCTCGGCGCCTTCCAGGAAAGGCTTGTCCAGCCGCTCGTCGTGCAGGAAGAAGGTGACGTTCATGCGGCTGCGGCAATCCTTGGCCACCGGGGCCCGGTAGAAGGCCGTGCCGTCCAGGCAGTCGTAGAGCAGCGCGGCCTTGGCGGCGCTGCGCGCTTCCATCGCGGCCACGCCGCCTTGCGCGCGGATCCACTTGAACACCAGCCCGGCGACGTAGATCGCGTAGGTGGGCGGCGTGTTGTACATGCTGTCGTTCTCGGCCACGACGCTGTAGTCGAAGGCCGAAGGCGTGATGGGCAGCGCGCCGCCCAGCAGGTCTTCGCGCACGATCACCAGCGTCAAGCCGGCCGGGCCGATGTTCTTCTGCGCGCCGCCGAAGATCAGGCCGTACTTCGACACGTCCACCGGCCGCGACAGGATGCTGCTGCTCATGTCGGCCACCAGCGGCACCTCACCGACATCGGGCGTCCAGTGGTACTCCACGCCGCCGATGGTCTCGTTGCTGCAGATGTGCACGTAGGCGGCGTCCGGGTCCAGCCGCCAGCTGTCACGCGGGGGGATGGTGGTGTAGTTCGTGGCCTTGGCCGAGGCCGCCACGTTGACGCCGCCGTACTTGCGTGCCTCGGCAATGGACTTGCCGGCCCACACGCCGGTGTCGATGAAGTCGGCGCTGGCCTTGCCGCGCAGCATGTTCATCGGGACGATGGCGTTCTCGGCCAGGCCACCGCCCTGCATGAAGAGCAGCTTGTAGTTCGCGGGCACGGCCAGCAGTTCGCGCAGCAGGGCCTGCGCCTCGGCGGCGATGCCCATGAAGTGCCTGCCGCGGTGGCTCATCTCCATCACCGACATGCCCGAGCCCTGCCAGTCCAGCATCTCGTCGGCGGCCTGCTGCAGCACGGCCTCGGGCAGCGCGGCGGGGCCGGCGCTGAAGTTGTAGACGCGGGACATGGGGTCGGGCTCCTTGGGCAGGGGCCGCAGGATACCGAATGCCGCTCAGGGCCCGCCCAGCGCCTGCACCTGCTGCTCGGCCGTGGCCACGTCGCGGCCCAGCTCGGTGAGGTAGCGCGTGCGCTCCTCGCTGCTCCACTCGGCGTCGGAGAAGGCCACCAGCGGGTAGCTCTTCGAGGTGTGCTGCGCGCCAGCGCGGCGCGGCAGCATCACGCGGTCGGGGAAGGTGTCGGGCTTCAGCAGGAAAGCCTCCACGTCGCGCAGCACCAGCGGGAAGGGCGGCGCCTTGTCGCGCAGCAGCTTGCCGAACACGGGCAGGCGGAACTCCACCGTGCCGGCACGCACCTCGCCGTTGAACAGCGCCAGCGCCACGGGCCGGCCCTGCGCGTCGTCGATGCGCCCGCTCACCACGTAGCGGCCGGGCAGCAGCACCTGGGCCTTGACGAAGAAGTCCAGCGAGCCGGCGGTGTGCACCTCCCGCACGCCGGGCAGCCAGGTGGCCGCCTGCTCGGGGCTGTAGTTCAGGTCGAAGTAGATGAAGCCGGGCTGGCCCGCGTAGTCCAGCGACAGCTCCAGCCGCACCGTGCCGGCGAAGGAACCAAAGCCCTGGCGCGCCGGGTGCATCAGCGCCGAGAGCTGCCCGCGGCCGTCGTCGCTGACGACCAGCGGCACCGGCACCGTGCCGGCCGTGCGGCCGGGCGGCGTCACCTCCTGCATCACGGCGCGCGTCACGCGCAGCGGCAGCGTGCGGCCGTGGTCGTCGGTGAGCATCATCGTGACGCGGCTGCTCTCGTCGCCGCTGGCGAAGACCCGCTCCTGCGTCGTCTTGAGGTGCACGCCCTGGGTGACGCTGCCGCCGGGCATGCGCAGCGCGCGGTCTTCGGCGATGGGCTCGAAGGGGCGCAGCTGGTCGGGGTGCTCCTCGGCCGGTCGCGACTCGTGCGGGTACTGCGCGGCCTGGCGGTAGTTGTCCAGCGTCGTGCGGGCACGTTCCAGCCGGCCCTGCCACAAGGTCAGCTGCTCGCGGCGCTGCGCCTGTCCCAGGGGGCTCAGGGGAGGGCCTGCGGCGCTGGCCGCCGGCGCGGGTTCGAGTTCGGGTATCGGCTGCGCAGCCTTCGCCGCAAGGGTACGGGCCTGCGGCGCCAGCCCGGCGGCCGCCTCGGCGCCGCGGTCGCGCAGCGCCCACACCAGCAGCGCAGCGAAGGCCAGCGCCGCCACCACGCCCAGCCCGGCCCGGCCGCTGGCCGGGCGGCGGGGGGTCATTGCGCGTTGGCGGCCATGTCGGCGCGCGCCCGGGAGACGATGCCGCCCCAGTTGCCCGCCGTGTAGTGGTTGTAGGACTCGCCGGTGTCGCGGAACTTCACGTTGTGGTTGGTCCACTTCGCGCGCCCGCCCTGGTTGGCGGCCGTGCCCAGCGTGAGGTCGTTGCAGAACCAGTCGCTGGGGTTGCAGAAGCTGGCGCCGCTGCTGCCCGAGACACCGCCGCTGGAGTGGTAGGCCACGGCCTCGTCGTCCTGACCAGGCAGCACGAAGGAGTAGAGCGTGCCGCTGGCGCCGGCGAACATGTAGAAGGTCTTGCCGGCCGTGGCGTTGTGGTTGTAGAGGGCGCGGGCGGTGCTGGTCTTGAGGTCGCTCACCAGCGGTTCGCTGAGCGCCCAGTCACCGGCGTCGGCGAGCTCGCTGCCGCCGCCGGCACCGCCGGCGACGTCCACCCACTTGATGTTCCAGCCCGTCTGCGTGCCGGCGCCGCTGTTGCCGCACTGGCCGGCGGCGTTGGGGCTGGGTGTCTTGATGCTGCGCGTGCTGGTGCCGTAGAGCGACAGCGCGTAGCCGATCTGCAGGTTGCCGGCCGAGTGGGCGGCCACGTAGCACCAGTTCGTGCCGGTGCAGTAGCAGTCCAGCGCGTCGCGGATGCCGCCGTTGGTGCTGCTGATGCGGTTGTAGCCGTCCCAGTTGACGGCCTTCTTGTTGACGCCCGCGGCCGTGGTGGCGGGGCCCCAGTAGCTGAAGTCGGCGTGGTTGCCCACCTGCCCGCCGCCGCCACGGCCGTTGATCCACAGGCTGTAGTTGGTGGCCTGCGCGGCCACCACGGCAGCGAGAGCCAGCCCCAGGGCGACGGCGATGCGTCCGATGCGGTTCATGCGTGTCTCCTCGTGCGGGTTGAGCGGGGTACCGATGCGTTGCCGGCACTTCACCGATGGCTGCGCGATGATCCGACCCGGCCCATGCTCCGGGCACGCGGGCTTTCCCGCACCCGGCACCGCTTGACCGCGGTCAAGACCCTCCCGGCGTCCTGCCCCTACAGTGGCTGCACAGCCCGGGCCCTCCCTGGGTGATCGAGCCGCAACACCATGTACAAGCATCTCCTCGTCCCCGTCGATGGCAGCGAACTCTCCGAGCGCGCCGCGCAGACCAGCATCGCGCTGGCCGCCAAGCTGGGGGCGCGCATCACGGGCTTCGTGGCCGAACCGCTGCCGCCCATGCCGAACGAAAGTTCCGGCATGACGACCTACGTGCGCACTGCCGAAGAGCACCGCCAGCGCACCGAGGCGCATGCGCGCGAGGTGCTGGCCCGCTTCGGCGCCCTGGCGGCCGAGCAGGGCGTGCCTTTCCATGGCGAGTACAAGCGCACCGACGCGGTGGACGACGCCATCGTCGAGGCCGGCCAGGTCTTCGAGGCCGACCTCATCGTCATGGTCACGCACGGCCGCGGCGCTTTCGGCGAACTGCTGTTCGGTTCGCACACCAAGAACGTGATGGCGCGCTGCAAGCTGCCCTTGCTGGTGCTGCATTGACGACGGCGCCGAACGCCGACGGCCTGGCCGCGCGCCTGGCCGTCAGCGGCCTGGCGGCATTGCAGTTGGCGGGACGCTCCCTGCTGCCGGTGGTGCAGGGCGGCATGGGCGTGGGTGTCTCCGCACAGCGCCTGGCCGGGGCCGTGGCCGCCGCTGGGGCCGTGGGCACGCTGTCGAGCGTCGATCTGCGCCGCCACCACCCCGACCTGATGGACCGCACGCGCGGCCTGACCCCGGGCGAAGCCGCCAAGAAGACCATCGACGACGCCAACCTCGAGGCGCTCACGCGTGAGATCGCCGGTGCGCGTGAACGCAGCGGCGGCCAAGGCCTGCTGGCCGTCAACGTGATGCGCGCCGTGAGTGCCTATGCCGCACAGGTGAAGCGTTCGCTGGAAGCGGGCATCGACGCCGTGGTCGTCGGCGCCGGCCTGCCGCTGGACCTGCCCGACCTGGCAGCCGACCACCCCCAGGCCGCGCTCATCCCCATCCTCAGCGACGCCCGCGGCGTGCAGCTGCTCTTCAAGAAGTGGGAACGCAAGAAGCGCCTGCCGGATGCCATCGTCATCGAGCATCCGCGCCTGGCCGGTGGGCACCTCGGTGCTGCCAAGGTGGCCGACCTGAACGACCCGCGCTTCGACTTCGAGAACGTGATCCCCCAGTCGCGCGCCTTCCTGCGCGCGGCGGGCGTGGAAGACCGCGTGCCGCTGATCGCCGCCGGCGGCATCCGCAGCTTCGAGGACATCGCCCGCCTGCAGGGCCTGGGCGCCGCCGGCGTGCAGCTGGGCACGGCCTTCGCCGTCACCGCCGAGAGCGATGCCGACCCCGCCTTCAAGCGCGTGCTGGCCGAAGCGCAGCCCGAGGACATCGTCGAGTTCACCAGCGTCGCCGGCCTGCCGGCGCGGGCCGTGAGCACGCCCTGGCTGCGGCAGTACCTGAAGGCCGAGCCGAAGCTGCAGGCCGTGGCGCATGCCAAGGCCCGCTGCACCAAGGCCTTCGACTGCCTGGCGCAATGCGGCCTGCGCGATGGCCTGGCCGGCTGGGGCCAGTTCTGCATCGACCAGCAGCTGGCTTCGGCCCTGCACGGCGACCTGAAGAAGGGCCTGTTCTTCCGCGGCGCCGGCGAGCTGCCTTTCGGCGCCCAGATCCGCAGCGTGCGCGAACTGCTGGAGCGCCTGCTCACGCCCGCATCGGCGCTGCAGCCGGCCTGAAGCTGCATGCTGTAATGCCGCGCATGGCGCGGCCCGCGGCCCCTTCCTACCACGCGATTCGGCTGGCCTGGTGCCGGCTCGCGCTGCGGGCCTTCGTCCGGCGCTGGGGCGTGTACTTCGTCGTCGCGGCCCTGGTCGTGGGCGCCGGTTCCGGCAGCCCGCTGGCGGCCATGGCCGGCGTGGCCGGCTGGACCGTGGTGCCGCTGGCCCACGCCGCCGCCCAGGGGGCCTGGTTGCTGCCGGCCACCGTGGCGCAGGCGTTGCTCGGGCTGGGCCTGCTGGCCGGAGCGCGTTCGCTGCTGTGGCCGCCGCACTGGCGCGAGGCCGAGCGGGCGCTGCCGCTGAGCCGGCGCGAACTTCGCCGGTCGGACGCCGTCGTCGTGGCCTGGGCGCTGTTGCCCTGGGTGGCCCTGCAGGGCGCTGGGCTGTTGGCTCTGCTGCAGGCGAAGCCCGCCTGGCTGCTGCCGGTGCTCCCGCGGGCGCTCGTGGCCTGGGCGTTGGCCCAGGGGCTGGCGGCCAGCGCCGGCGTGCTGATGCTGCAGGGCCTGCGGCGGGTGAAGGTGGGCCGCGACCTGCAGCCGTCCCGCACCCAGCAGATTTTCCCGACTTCGTACTCCGGCCGCGGCTGGCTCCGGCCACTGCTGTGGCTGCCGCTGTGGCGGGGCCCGGCGCGGCGCAGCGGGTTGTGGCTGCTGGCCGGCAGCATGGCGCTCCTGTTGCCGGCGCTGGGGCTGCAGGCGCGGCCGGACGCGGCAGGCTGGTGGCTGGCCGCACTGGCGGTGGCGGCGCTGGTGCTCGTCTCCCGCCTGTCGGTGCTGTCCCGCGCCGAGTACGCACCGGTCTTCGCAGGCGCCGCCACGCTGCCCTTGCGCGCCAGCCGGCTGGAAGAAGCCCGCCAGGCCCTGTGCCTGCTGCCCTTGCTGTCTGCGGGTGTGGCCGTGGGCGTGGCCCTCGCCGGCGTGCCGCTGCGTCCGGCGGTGCTGGCGTCGTATGCGTTGGCGACCTGCGGCAGCTGCGCGCTGGAAGCGCGGTCGCGGCCTGGCCAGGAGAGCGACAAGGCCGCGCGCTGGCTGTTCAGCCTGGTGCTTTGCGTCGCCCTGGCCAGTGAGGTGGTGCCGTGACGGTGCTCGTGGTGCGGGACCTCAGCTTCGCCTACCCCGGCCGGCCGGTCTTCGACGGCTGGTCGGCCGGCTTCGAACCCGGCCTCACCTGGCTGCGCGGGCGCAACGGCAGCGGCAAGTCCACGCTGCTGAAGCTGCTGGCCGGTGCGCTGCCGCCGCTGCTGGGCACGATGGAAGTGAACGGCATCGCCGCGGCCGACCGCCCGGTGGACTACCGCCGCGAGGTCTTCTGGTGCGGCCCGGGCGCCATCGCCTTCGACCACCTTCGCGCGCCCGAGTACTTCGCCTTCCTGGGCAGTCTGTACCCGCGCTTCGACCCCTTGTCCGCGGCCACGCATGCCGACGCCTTCGGGCTGCGCCCCTACATCGGCGCGCGGCTGTCGGAGCTGTCCACCGGAACCCAGCGCAAGGTGTGGCTGGCGGCCGCGCTGGCGGCCGGCACGCCCGTGGTGCTGCTGGACGAACCCCTGAACGCGTTGGACCAGGCCTCGCTGGCCCACCTGCACCAGGCCCTGGCCCAGGCTGCCGAGGCCGGCCGTCAGGCCTGGGTCATCGCCAGCCACGAAGCTCCGTTGCCCGCACCCGCCACGCTGCGCGAGCGGTGGCTGGGTGCAGGCTGATCCCGCTTGCCCGGCAGCCCCCGCGGTGCGAGCATCCTTCATTCGCAAGACCACCCCCACCAGGAGAAGACCGTGTCCAAGCCCCTCTTCGACGCCGAGTCGTTGATCGCCCAGTTCCAGAACGCCACCGCCAAGCAGGGCGAGCAATTGCGCGCCGCCACCAGCCAGGCGCTGCTGGCTTCGCTGCAGGGCCGCGAGCTGACGCTGAAGAACATCCGTACCGCGCTCAAGCAGGTGGCCGACGCCGCCAGCACGGGCCTGGCCAAGAACGTCACCGCGGGCGTGGACCCGGAAGCCCTGCTGGACAAGGCCGTGGCCGGCCTGGACGACGCCATGCTCAAGGCCGTGGAGGCCAACCGCATGGCGCTGTCCACGCTGAATGCCCAGGGCGCCGACCTGCGCGAGAAGCACCTGGCCAAGGCCATCGACGACCTGGAGA
>CAZBUU010000138.1:0-11136 GCA_964495125.1 uncultured Rubrivivax sp. | reverse complement strand
GCTCGCCGCCGATCTTGTAGGCCGCGATGGCCTGCTGGCCGGCCGGCGACACCACCCAGTCGGCGAAGGCCTGCGCCAGGGCTGCCTTCACGTGCGGGTGCTTCGCGGGGTTCACCACCATCACGCCGTACTGGTTGAACAGGCTCTTGTCGCCTTCCACCAGGATGGCCAGATCACCGCGGTTCTTGAACGACAGCCACGTGCCGCGGTCGGCCAGCACGTAGGCGCCGCTGCTGGAGGCGATGTTCAGCGCCGGGCCCATGCCGCAGCCGCATTCCTTGTAGCCGGCGGGCTTGGCGGCGGCCATGTCCACGCCCGCGGTCTTCCACAGGCGCAGCTCGGCGGCATGCGTGCCGCTCTTGTCGCCGCGCGAGATGAAGCTGGCGGGCGTGGCGGCCAGCTTCTTCAGCGCGGCGGCGATGTCGTTGCCCTTCAGCTTCACCGGGTCGGCGGTCGGGCCGATGAGCACGAAGTCGTTGTACATGACGGGGCGCCGCTGCGTGGCGAAGCCCTCGGCCACGAACTTCTGTTCGGCCACCTGGTCGTGCACGAAGACGATGTCGGCGTCGCCCCGGCGGCCGGTGTCCAGCGCCTGGCCGGTGCCGACGGCGACCACCCGCACGTCGATGCCCGAGGCCGCCTTGAAGGCCGGCAGCAGGTGGCCGAACAGCCCCGACTGCTCGGTGGACGTGGTGGAGGCCATGACGATGAACTTATCCTGCGCCTGGGCCCCCAGGGCCAGGGTGGCGGTGGCGAGGACGAGGGCACGACGGAACAGGGACGGGGCGGGCAAGGCGTTTCTCCAGGCAGTGAACGTGTGACAGCGATCACAGGATTCTGGGCAAGCCGGGCCGAATCGGCGATATGAACGGCGTTGCATAGCCGCTGGCGAAGGGCCATGGCCGCCCGCACTTGACAGCCCGCGCCCCGCACTTCGTCGCCCGGCGGCAGCCCGGCCCGAGCGCAGCCTCTACGATGGCTTCATGTTCTCGGTTCCACCCGCCGCCCCCTCCGGCGACGCCCCGCCCTCCGACCGGCCGCTGTGGCTGGCCTACGCCGGGCTGTCGCTGCTGTGCTGGGGCCTGTACGCCATGGCCGGCACGGAGTGGCAGCGCGGCGGCTGGCGGCCCTGGCAGGGTGTGTACCTGGCCAGCTGGAACATGGGCCCGGCCATGCTGCTGGGCTGTGCCGGCCTGCCCTGGGCGCGCTGGCTGGGCCGGCGGCCCCGTCCGCTGGCCCGGCGCCTGGGCCTGCACGCCCTGGCGGCCGTCGTCTTCATCGCCGGCTGGCAGGCCATCGACTTCGCGATGTCGGTGTGGTTCTACGGCACCGATCATGCCCTCGCGATGGTGGAGCGCATGCTGCTGTGGCAGGCCATGTGGGGCGTGTTCGTCTACGTGGCGTTGATGCTCGGCTTCGGTGGCGCGCTGCATGCGCGCCGGGCGCACCAGTCGGCGCTCTCGGCGGCGCGCGCCGAAGCCGCGCTGGTGCGTGCCGAACTGGCCGCCATCAATGGCAAGCTCAACCCGCACTTCCTCTTCAACACGCTGAACTCGCTGATGATGCTGACGCGGCGCGACCCTGCTGCCGCCGAGCAGACGCTGCTGCGTTTCTCGCGCCTGATGCGCTACGTGCTGGACACCACGCGCGGCAGCGAAGGCCGCGTCACGCTGCAGGAAGAGCTGGACTTCGTGCGCGACTACCTGGAACTGGAAGCGCTGCGCCTGGGCCCGCGCCTGAAGGTGGACTGGCAGATCGACCCCGCCACCGTGAACGATGCCATCCCGCCGCTGACGCTGCAGCCGCTGGTGGAGAACAGCATCGTGCACGGCATCGCGCCGCGCACCGAGGGCGGCACGGTGCGCATCAGTGCCCAGCGGCGTGGCGAAGCGCTGGAACTGCAGGTGTCCGACGACGGCGCCGGCTGCGCCTGGCCGCCGGCCGCGGCGAGCGCGGCGGCGCCGCCCGGCGGCGTGGGCCTCAGCGCGCTGCGCCGCCGCTTCGAGCTGGACTTCGGCGGCCAGGCGCGCATGAACGTGGCCAGCGCCCCCGGGCAGGGCTTCGCCGTCCACATCCACATCCCCGGCGCGGAGCTGGCCGCATGAACATGTCCCCTTGCCGAACCCTCATTGCCGAGGACGAGCCGCTGGCCCGCGAAGGCCTGGCCGACTGGGTGCGCGCGATGCCGCAGCTGGAACTGGTGGCCGCCTGCGCCGACGGGGCCAGCGCGCTGGCCGCCATCCGCGAGCTGCGGCCTGCGCTGGTGCTCACCGACATCCAGATGCCCGGCCTCACCGGCCTGCAGGTGCTGCGCACGCTGGCGGCCGAGAAGCTGCAGCCGCCGCCGGCCGTGATCTTCACCACCGCCTACGACGAGCATGCGCTCACCGCCTTCGAGCTGCACGCCGTGGACTACCTGCTCAAACCCTTCTCGCACGAACGCTTCGTGGAGGCCGTGCAGCACGCGCTGACCGCCGGCGCGCCGCCCGAGCAGGCGTTGCCGGCGCTGGAGGCCGCCGAGCGGGGTGATGGGGACACCGGCCCGCTGACGCGCGTGCTGGTGCGCGACCAGGGCAAGATCTTCCCGCTGCATGTGGACCACATCGAGCACCTGCGCTCGGACACCAAGTACACCGCCATCACCAGCAAGGGCAAGAGCTTCCTCGTGCGCCTGCCCATCACCAGCTTCGAGAAGCGGCTGGACGGCTCGCGCTTCCTCAAGGTCAACCGCTCCTGCATCGTCAACCTCGACTTCGTCGACGCGATGACGCCCGACGAGAGCTCGCAGTTCGTGGTGCAGATGCGCGACGGCACGCGCGTCACCGCCAGCCGCGAGGTGAGCAAGCAGCTGCGGGCGGATTCGCTGTGAAACGCCGCACCGCCGCTCTCGCGGGCCTGCTGCTGGCGGGCCTGCCGTCACTGGCCTCGGCGCAGGCCGTGGAAGGCCGCCACTACCGCCCCGGTGCCTTCGACGCCATCGAGATCTCCGGCTCGGCCGCCGTGCGCTTCACCCAGGCGGCGGAGGAAGACGTCTTCGTCGAAGGCGACGAGGAGGCGCAGAGCTCGGTGACGCTGGAGGTGCGCGGCAGCACGCTGCAGATCCGCCCCAGCGGCGGCTGGAAGTTCTGGAAATCGCGCCGCGTGCAGATCGCCATCAGCGCGCGCGACCTCAAGCGCGTGTCCATCTCCGGCGCGGCCGACCTCGTGGCCTTGCAGCCCGTGCAGCTGCAGCGGCTGGAGGTCAGCATCTCCGGCGCCGGGCTGGCGCGCTTCGACCAGCTGCGTGCCGAGTCGCTGCGCTTCCAGGTCAGCGGCGCGGGCGATGGCCAGATGACCGGCAGCGTGGGCGCCCTCAGCGTCGCGGTCTCGGGCCGCAGCGAGTTCCGGGGCGAGAACCTGCTGTGCGAACGCGCGGCGGTGGCGGTCAGCGGCATCGGCGACGTCCGCATCTGGGTCACGCAGTCGCTGGCGGTGGCCGTCTCGGGCGTGGGCACCGTCGACTACTGGGGCACGCCCCAGGTGGTGAAGCGCTCCACCTCGGGCGTGGCGCGCATCAACGAGCGCGGGGCGAAGCCGGCGCCGCCCTGAGCCTCAACCGCCGCGCCCGGCCAGGAACACCGCCGCCTGCACGCGCGAGCTGAGGTTGAGCTTGCGCAGGATGTGCTGCACGTGGATCTTCACCGTGGTCTCGGCGATGTCCAGCGCGCGGGCGATCTCCTTGTTGCTGGCGCCGCGCGCGATGAGGGCCAGGATCTCCTGCTCGCGCGGCGACAGGCTGGCCAACGGGTCGGCCGGTGGCGCTGCCGGCACGGCCGCCGAGGCGGGCTGCAGCGACTGGAAGGCCGCCACCAGCTTGCCCGTCATCTCCGGGCTGAGGGTCGATTCGCCGCGGTGCGCCCGGTGGATGGCCTCGGTCAGCACGTCGCTGTCCACGGTCTTCAGCAGGTAGCCGGCGGCGCCGCGCTGCAGCGCCAGGCCAAGCGTCTCGGCATCCTCGCTGACGGTGAGCATCAGCACACGGGCCCGCGGCGCGGCCTCGCGCAGGCCGGCCAGCGCATCGGCCCCGGGCACGCCGGGCAGGTGGTGGTCGAGCAGGATCACATCGGGCTGCAGTTCGGCGGCGCGGCGCTGCGCCTCGCCGGCGTCGCCGGCCTCGCCCACCACCTCGAAGGCCGGTTCGGCCTGCAGCAGCGCCTTCAGGCCGCGCCGGAACAGCGTGTGGTCGTCCACCAGAAGCAGGCGAACGGTCATGCAGGCTCCGCCTGCCGCATGGGCAGGGTCAGCACCACGCGGGTGCCGTCACCGGGGCGTGAGGCCACGTCCACCTCGGCGCCGATGCGCGCGGCGCGCTCGCGCATGATGCGCAGGCCCACGTGGGTCTCGTCGGCCGCCGCGCCTGCGGCGGCGAAGCCGCAGCCGTCGTCGCGCACCTCCACGCGCCAGTGCGCGCCCTGCTGCACGTCCACCCAGACCTCGTGCGCCCGCGCGTGCTTGCGCACGTTGGACAGCGCCTCCTGCACCACGTGCAGCACCTGCACCTGCACGTCGGCGTCCAGCGGCAGCGCCTGGCCGCCGACCTGCAGGTGCGTGGGCAGGCCGGTCTGGTGCTCGAACTTGGTCAGCGTGGTGCGCAGCGCCAGCGCGATGTCCTCGCGGTTGGTGCGCGTGCGGAAGTGCAGCAGCAGCTCGCGCACGTCGGCCAGGCTTTCGCGGATGCCGGCGTCCAGCTCGGACAGCGTGCGCTCCACGCGCGGCGTGTCGGCGCGCTTGAGCGCGTCGCGCAACAGGCCGGCCTGGATCTTGAGGAAGGCCAGGCTCTGGGCGATGCTGTCATGCAGTTCGCGCGCCAGCAGGCCGCGCTCCTCGGCCACCGCGGCCTCGCGCTCCAGCGCGCTCGACCGCAGGCCCTCCATGGCGCCAGCCAGGTGGCTGGCCAGTGTTTCCAGCAGCGAACGGTCATCCTCGCCCAACGTCACGCTGCGGCGGTACAGCAGGCTCAGCTCACCCACCAGGCGCTCGTGCAGGCGCAGCGGCACGCCCACCACGGTCTCGAAGCCGGCGCGGCGGCAGTGGCCCAGGCCGTCGCCGGCATCGGCCTCGATGGGAATCACGCGCAGGCCGGGTTGCGGCGCCACCTGGGCGCAGTGGCAGTCGCCGGCGGCCAGGCAATGCTCGGCTTCGGCCACTCCGGCCGGCAGGCCGTCGTGGGCCAGCAGCAGGAAGCGCTGGCCGGTCTCGTCGCACCAGCGCACGGCGGCGGCGTCGGCGCGGGCCACGCGCCGCACCTGCTTCGTGAAACCCTGCGCCAGCGCATCCAGCGTCGTCGCCGAGGCCACGAAGGCCGCGGCCTCGTACAAGGCCGCCAGGCGCGCACGCTCGGTCTCCAGGCCCAGGGTCTTCTCGCGCACGCGTTCTTCCAGGCCCTGGTACAGGCCCTGCAGCGTCTCGGCCATGCGGTTGAAGCCTTCGGACAGGGCACCGAACTCGTCGTCGCCGTCCACGTCGACACGGGCCGAGAGATCGCCACCGCCCACGCGCGCCAACCCCGCCTGCAGCCGCGCCAGCGGGTTGAAGACGAACAGGTAGGCCGAGTACAGCAGCGCCACCGCGCTGGCCAGGGCCAGCGCCATGAGCAGGAACTGGAAGGCGTTGAGCAGCGTCGTCCAGCGCGCGAGCTGGGTCTCGATGGCGCTGACCAGCGCATCGACGCGCACGACGAAGGCCTCGGCCTGCGCCGCCGCCGCCTCGGCGCCCGGTGGCGGCGTGGACGTCCATGCCGCCTTCAGCGCGGCCCAGCCCTGGCGCACGTCGGCGAAGGCCTGGCGCGAGCGCTCGTCACGCGGCAGGAAGAGCGGACGCTCAGGGTCGCCGGCCTGCAACTGCGCCAGCGTCTGCTCGAAGGCCGCCACGTGGCCGGCCCGTCGCGCGGCGTCGCCCGAGGGCAGCGTCTGCGCGAGCCGCCAGGTCTGCATGCGCATGCGGCCGGCCTCGTTCACGGCGGCGGCGCCGCCTTCCAGCTGCCAGGTCACCCACAGCGTGAGGCCGATGGAGGCCAGCGCCATCAGCAGCAGCACGCCGCCGACGGCGCCGAGCTTCGCGGTCAGGGGCCAGGTGCTGCGGCGGTGCATGCGTGCACTGTAGCCCTGTGTTCAGCGCACGCCGCGCCGGCGGGCCATCTCTTCGCCCATGGCGGCTTGCGTGGCGGCGTCCAGCGTGCGGCGCGCTGCCGGATAGACGAGACCGTCCTCGTCGAGGATGTGGCGCCGGTACAGCGCGGCGTAGGTCGCCCAGCGCGCGTGCGCGCCCTCGGGCAGCGCGCCGGCCGCGCGTTCGACGGCCACGAGGTCGGTGCGCACACCCGGCCACTGCGCTTCCATTTGCAGGTGCTCGGCCTGCAGGCGGCGTACGGCGCCGGCCACGGTGGGGTCGGCCAGCAGCGGCGGAAAGACGTGGCGCTCCTCGTCCTCGTGGTGGGCGGGGCCGGCCTGGTCGAAGTAGCGCATGACGTCGCGCGCGGCCTGCGCGGCGGCGGCGTCGGTGCCGTTCGCGGCGACGTGGGCGGCCAGGCGCTCCAGCAGCACCAGCATGCGCTCGACGCGCTCGTGGCAGGCGGCGAGCATCTCGAAGGGCTCGTCGAAGCCGGCGGCGGGCGAGCGGTGGAAGTCGATGGTGGAGGTCATGGGGGTGAAGTTAGTGCAGCGCGGCCGATCGCGTCATGACGCCGAGCAAGTGACCCTCAACCGGGCCGGCCGTCGGCGCGCGGCCGGCCCAGCCAGCCGCCGTAGCGGATCGTCCAGCCGCAGGCGGCCACGGCCCAGGCCCCCGCGGCCAGCGGCGTGAGCGCCGCTTCGGCCGATGGCCACAACGCCGCGCCGACGCGGATGACGGCGGCGGCCTGCAGCGTCCAGTACAGCCCCCAGGCGACGCCGTCGGCCGCCAGCGGCCGACCGCTGTGGCCGGCCGAGACGCGCGTCACCATGGCCAGCAGCGTGGCGCCCAGGTAGCCGGCGGTCAGCGCGTGCAGCGGCGCCAGGCCCAGCGAGCGTTCACCGCCGCTGGCGGCCTGCAGCGCGTGCGAGGCCGCGGCCAGCGCGGTGGCGATGCCCAGCCAGACGAAACCCGCGTGCAGCATGGCCAGCAGGCGGTTGGAACGGCTCTGCACGAAGCCCCAGCGCACCGCCAGCCACAGGCACAGCAGCGCCGCCGGTGCTTCCACCGCGGCCTGCAGCGCGGCCGGTGGCGGCGCGCCCAGCAGCCCGGCGATGGCACCCGCGCCCTGCAGGCCCAGCACCGCCAGCAGCGCCGAGAGCACCCAGCCCGGGCGCCAGGCGGTGTGGCCCGGCAGCGCGCTGGCCGTGAAGAAGGGCAGCATGCGGTGCGACACCACGGCGAAGGTGGGCGCGATGAAGCCCCACAGCGCGCCCTGAGTGGCCACGCGTGCCAGCGTCACGTCGCTCCGGGCCAGCGCCGCGGCGCCGCCCAGCATCGCCAGCAGGCCGACGCCGCCGCAGGCCGCCACCAGCGTCGCGTGCAGCCGGTCGGGCGCGCGCGAGCGGCGCAGCAGTTGGGCGAAATGCGTCAGCAGCGCGGCCCAGCCGCCGGCCACCATCAGCAGCCCGCTCGCCGCCAGCGGCGCCGCGAAGTGCCAGCCGGGCAGGGCCAGCGCCCAGCCGGCCGCCATCGCCACCACGGGCCAGCGAAGCGTCCGCGCGTCCACATCCGGCAAGCCCAGCCAGCGCGGCCCGGCGGTGAAGAGGAAGCCGACGACGAACAGCGGCATGAAGCCCAGAGCCCACCACAGCCCGTGCGCCACCAGCGGCGGCACGGCCCAGGGCACGGCGAGGCCAGCCACACGCGACAGCAACACGCCCAGCCACCACAGCGCCGACGCCGCGAAGACCCCGGCCCCGGCGACGAAGGCCAGCCGGTGCGGCGCCGTCAGCAGGCGCGCGAAGGACCAGGCCTCGTTCACGGCGGGACGGGCGACGAAGGCTCTTCCCAGGCCGGATAGGGCCCGGTGCCGGCATGTTCGGCGGCCGAGGCGGCGATGAAGCAGCCCTGGCGCACGTCGAAGACATGCACCTCGCCGTCTTCGATGACGTAGTGCCAGCCGTGCAGCGTGAGCTGGTGTGCTTCGACGCGTTCGCGCACCATCGGGTAGTCCATCAGCCGTTCCAGCTGCAGCACCACGGCGCGCTGCTCGGTGCGGCGCAGGGCCTCCGGGCCGGGTTCGGCCACCGGCAGCGCGGCTTCGCGGCCGAGTTCCAGCCACGAGGCCAGGTTCCTGGCCGCCGGGTTCACTTCGCCATACAGCGCGCGGATGCCGCCGCAGTGGCTGTGGCCGCAGACCACGATGCGCGAGACCTGCAGGTTCAGCACTGCGAACTCGATGGCGGCGGCGGTGCCGTGGAAACCGGCCGAGCCGTCATACGGCGGCACGAAGGCGCCGACGTTGCGCACCAGGAAGAGTTCACCCGGGCCGGTGCCCGTCAGCAGATAGGGCACCAGGCGCGAGTCGCTGCAGCCGATGAACAGCGTGGTGGGATGCTGGCCGTCGTCCACCAGCAGCCGGAAGTGGCTGCGGTGCTGCGGAAAGGCGTCGTCGTGGAAACGGCGCAGGCGGGCCAGCAGTTCGTCGGCCATGGTGGTTGCGGCTAGTGCACCAGGGGCGAGGTGGCGGCTTCCAGGTCCACGCCTTCGATGTGCGCGGCGCCGGCCAGGGTCTGCAGGACCTGGCGCAACGCAGTGGCAAAGGCCTGCTGGCGCAGTGTCTGCGTCACGGCCGAACGCACGGCTTCGAAGGGCGGCTGATTGCCGGCTTCGCGTGCCAGCACTTCCACCACGTGCAGGCCGAAGCGCGTGGCCACCAGGCGCGGCAGCACGCCGATGGTGGCCTGGCCGAAGAGCTCGCGCGCGAATTCGGGCGCGCAGTCGTCGGCGGTGAGCCAGCCCAGTTCGCCACCGGCAGCGCCGCTGGGGCAGTTGGACGTGGCGGCGGCCACCTCGGCGAAGCGCGGGCCGCCGGATTCGCAGCGCAGTTCCAGCAGGCAGGCTTCGGCGCGCTGCCGCAGGTCGTTGATCGGCACGCCGGGTGTCACGGCAAAGAGCACGTGGCGTGCGTGCACGCGCTCGCCCATGGCCAGCCTGGCGGCATGGGCGGCGTGCCAGCGGCGGCAGGCTTCCTCGGTGGGTTCGGGCAACGCCAGCTCGCGCTCGAGCAGGGCCTCGATGGCCTCGCTCGCGGCCTCCGTGGTGGCGCCGCCCAGCGGCGCGGGGTCGTCCGCGGCCAGCAGGCCGGCACGCTGCGCGGCCTGGCGCAGCAGTTCGGTGCAGGCGCGCTGGCGCAGGGTCTCGGCGTCCAGCGTCTCTTGCGGGTAGGCCAGCATCACGCCGTTGACATGGGGGAGTTGCGTGCGTTCGTTCATGGCGGTCACCTGCTCAAGCCACCCGACGCGGCTGGTTCTGACCGGCCGGCACGTTCAGGCGGCGTGCACGCACCACCTGGTAAGGGCGGAACACGTAGGCCACCGAGGCCAGCCCGCTCCACACGTGCACCAGCCGGCTGAAGGGGAAGAGCAGGAAGATCGTCATGCCCAGCAGCATGTGCACCTGGAAGTGCCAGTCGATGCCGGCCACCAGCGCCGCGTTGGGCTGCAGCAGCGCGATGCCCTGCAGGTACTCGGCCAGGCGCAGCATGGTCTGCGGATCGGACACATGGTGCAGCGACGCCGGCAGCGTGGACAGCCCGATCACCAGCTGCACCCACAGGATGACGAGGATGGCGATGTCGGTGCGGTGGCTGGTGAGGCGGATGCGGGGGTCGAACAGGCGCCGGTGCAGCAGCAGCGTCAGGCCGACGAAGCAGGCGCCACCGGCCACGCCGCCGGCCACCACGGCCAGCAACTGCTTCTGCGATGAGGTGATGAAGATCGTGTACAGCCCGTGCGGCGTGAGCTGCCCGACCAGGTGGCCGAAGAACAGGAACAGGATGCCGCCGTGGAACAGGTTGCTGCCCCAGCGCAACTGGCCGTGGCGCAGCAGCTGCGAGCTGTCGCTCTTCCAGGTGTACTGGTCGCGGTCGTAGCGGGCCAGGCTGCCCATGAAGAACACGGCCAGGCAGATGTAGGGGTAGACGTTGAAGAGGATGCTGTGAAGGGTGTTCATGGGCGGGCTCCGGATGGCGGGCGCTGGACGGGGTTCCTGACGATCTGCACGGGCTGCGGCGTGCCTGGCCGTGCCTGGCCGGCGGTGGAGCAGCCGCCGAAGACGGCGGGTTCTTCCCAGCTGTCGTCGAGCGCAGGGTCGTCTTCCAGCTTCACGGCCTGCGCGCGTTCGCCCGCGAGGTCGAGCACGGCGCCCAGCACGCTGGCGTAGGCGCTCTGCCGCTTCACGAGCGCGGCGAAGATGCTGTTGACGATGTGGGCCGTTTCGCGGAGGAAGCTGCGCGCCGCTTCCGGCGGTTGCGTGCTGGCGTACTCCAGCAGCACGCTCAGGTGGTCGGGCAGCTCGCCGTCGCCGAAGTACAGGCCGGCGGCCTCGTAGGTCTGGATCAGGTCGATCATGGCCGGACCGCGGTCGCGCGAATCGCCGTGAACATGCTCGAACAGATGCAGCGAGGTGCTGCTCCCGCGGTCGAACAGTTCGACATAGCTGGCTTCGGCCTGCAGCGCCTGGGCCCAGGCGATGCGGTCCATCAGCGTTTCCAGCTCGGCGATGCGCGACAGCGGCAGGGCGCGCTCGTCCTGCAAGACGCTGCGCAGGTCGGGCAGGTGCCGGCGCAGTTCTGCGTCGGGGTAGGCGAGCAGGTGGGCGAGGACGCGGAGAGTCTTCGTGGTGGGTTTCATCGGAGCGTGTCCTTGGTCTGTGCGTTGAGTCCGAGCGCTCGCGTCAGGCGGTGCGCGGGCCGGGCGGAGGAGGGGGCGGTCGGCGCGTTGCGCCGACTCCGCTGCGGTGCTCGGCCGAGAGGCGTGCCGCATAACTCGCTGCGCTCACTGCGTTCGCTGCGCTCAGACAGGATGCGGCAAGTCAGATCACGAAGCGGGCGGGGCCGAGCGCGGTGCGGCCGGCGCGGCCCGCCCCCCCCCCCCCCCCCCCCCCCCCCCCCCCCCCCCCCCGCGGCGACCCCCAGATGGTGGG
>CAZBUU010000137.1:0-11141 GCA_964495125.1 uncultured Rubrivivax sp. | reverse complement strand
CGTCCTCGGCCATGGCGCGGTAGGTCGTCCACTTGCCCCCGGTCACCGTCACCAGCCCCGAGGCCCCCACCAGCACCGTGTGCTCGCGCGACAGGGCCTTGGTGTTGCCCATTTCGGCGCCCGAGGCCTTCACCAGCGGGCGCAGGCCCACCCAGACGGAACGCACGTCCTCGCGCTGCGGCGCTCGCCTGAGCACGCGGCCGGCCTCGCGCAGGATGAAGCCCACCTCCTCCGCGAAGGGAGTGGGTTCGCGCGCCAGGTCGCCGCGCGGCGTGTCGGTGGTGCCGAGGATGGTCTTGCCCAGCCAGGGCACGGCGAAGAGCACGCGGCCGTCGGCGGTCTTGGGAATCAGCAGCGCGTGGTCGCCGGGCATGAAGGCACGGTCCACCACCAGGTGCACGCCCTGGCTGGGCGCCACCAGCGGCGGCCGCTCGGGCGCGCCGGGTTCGCGGTCCATGGCGCGCACGGCGTCCACCCACACGCCGGTGGCGTTGATGACGCAGCGGGCGGCCACGGTCACGGCCAGCCCCGTTTCCGTGTCGCGCACGGTGACACCCCGCACCTGCCCGCGCTCCAGCACCAGCCCGGTGGCTTCGGCATGGTTCAGCAGCAGCGCGCCCTGCGCCGCCGCCGTGCGTGCCAGCGCCACGGCGAAGCGCGCGTCGTCGAACTGGCCGTCCCAGTAGCGCACGCCGCCCCACAGGCCGCCGGGCCGCGCGCCCGGCAGCAGGGCCAGCGTGCGTGCCGTGCCCAGCCATTCCGTGCCGCCCAGGCCCTGCGAGCCGGCCAGCGCGTCGTACATCTTCAGGCCGATGCCGTAGAAGCCGCGCTCCCACCAGTGGTAGCCGGGCATCACGAAGCCCAGGCGCTGCGCCAGGTGCGGCGCGTTGTTCAGCATGGCGCCGCGCTCGCGCAGCGCCTCGCGCACGAGGCCGATGTCGCCCTGCGCCAGGTAGCGCACACCGCCGTGCGCCAGCTTGGTGGCGCGCGACGAGGTGCCCGAGGCGAAGTCTTCGGCCTCCACCAGCAGCACCGAGAAGCCGCGCACCGCGGCGTCCAGCGCGATGCCCAGCCCCGTGGCGCCGCCGCCGATGACGGCCAGGTCCCACTCGCCGCCGGCACCCAGCCGCGCCAGCAGTTCCTCGCGTGGCAGCGGCATCGGGCCCATCGTGCGCTCAGCCCCGGGCGAAGTTCACCGGCAGCCCCGGCACGTCCACGCGCAGCATGAGCACGCGGCCGCTCCAGGGCAGCGCGGCCAGTTCCTCGGCCGGGCGCTTGTCGCGCGCCGTGGTGACGAACAGCGTGCGCAGGTCAGGGCCGCCGAAGCAGGGCATGGTGGGGCAGCGCGCCGGCAGCGGCAGTTCGGCCAGCAGCGTGCCGTCGGGCGCGAAGCGCAGCAGCCGGCCGCCTTCGTACAGGGCGCACCAGTAGGCGCCCTCGGCGTCCACGGCGGCGCCGTCGGGGCGGCCGCCGTAGGTGCTGAGCTCGCCGCTGGCCGGCTTGGGCGGGAATTCGGCGAAGGTACGGCGGCGCGAGAGCGAGCCGTCGGCCGCGGACAGGTCGAACGCGTGCACGCGGTGGCCTGCGGTGTCGGCCCAGTAGAGCGTGCGGCCGTCGGGGCTGAAGCCCAGGCCATTGCTGTTGGCGATGTCGCCGGCCACGCGTTCCAGCCGCCCGCCGCCGAAGCGGTAGAGCGACGCGTGCGGCTGCCGACGTTCGTGGATCGTGCCGACCCAGAAGCGGCCCTGCGGGTCGGCCTTGCCGTCGTTGAAACGCTCCTCGCGCGGGTCGTAGGGCGGCGGCGCCACGCGCGTGCGCTGGCCGCTGGTGGGCGAAAAGCGGTGCAGCCCGTCGCGAAATGCCACCAGCAGTTCGCCGCCGGGCAAGGGCGCGACGCTGGCCGGTTCGCTGTCGAAAGCCCACTCGGCATGCGCTCCGCTGGCCATCACGAAGCGGTTGATCTTGCGGCCCGGGATGTCGCACCAGTACAGCGCCCCCTCGTCGGGGTGCCAGAACGGCGATTCGCCCAGCAGCGAGGGCTCGACCGGCAGCGGCTGCCAGGCCAGGCTCACGCGGGCGCCACCTCGAGCTTCATCCAGGCGTCGAAGGTCGCGCCCGGCGCCAGGTCGCGCAGGCCGTGCGCCGCCGGGTCGGACATGTGGATGGCGTTGCTGACGTGGCTGACCGGCTCCACGCAGTAGTAAGGCTTGGTGTCCGGCGTGAAGACCACCAGGTAGGGCAGCGAGGAGGTGATGCGCATGGACAGCTTCTCGTCGCGCAGTCGCGCCGCGCCCTTCCAGCCTTCGAAGCAGTTGTCAAAGGCCAGGTGCGCCACGTCGCTGTCGATGCCCGGTTGCGTGTGACGGTTCACCGGCAGGCCGCTGGGGTCGTTGTCCCAGCGGTCGGTCAGCTCGATGTGCAGGCGGCTGCGCGCGCGTTTGGGAAAGTACGGATGCCAGCCCAGGCCGGCGGGCGCGCGCTGGCCGGCGTCGTTGGTGAAGGCCAGGTGCATCTCCAGCGCATCGGGCGTGAGCACGAAACGCTGGCGCAGCGTGAAGGCGAAAGGCCAGTGGGCGTCGGCGACGTGGCGGTAGACGAGTTCGGCCTCGGTGGCGGAGTGCGACGAGACCTCCCAGGCCCGCTGCCACGCCACGCCGTGCACCGAGTGCGGGTTGTCGTCGAAGTTGGCCTGCGTGGTGTGGTCCTGGCCGTGCCAGCGGAAGCGGCGGTAGCCCAGGCGACCGGAGTACGGCACCAGCGGGTAGCAGCCCGACAGGCGCGAGGCCGTGAGATCGGCCGCTTCGGTGCTGCGCAGCACCGCCACGTCGCCCAGCCACAGGCCGGCGACGGCAGCGCCGAGGTCGGGACGCAGCGCCAGTCGGAGTCCGCCGGCGCGCAGTTCAAGGTTCGTGCTCATCCTCGGATGATGCCGCAGGCCGGGGCCGCCTTTGCCGTGGTGCTTACCAGCGCGTGCCCGGGGCGTCCAGATCGGCCTTCAGGTAGTGCGCCCCGGGAATGGGGTTGAAGTAGTAGGGCGGGATCTCCTCGAAGCCGAGCGTGGTGTACAGGCCGCGCGCCGCCTCCATGTCGTCCAGCGTGTCCAGCAGCATGGCGCTGTAGCCAGCCTGCGTGGCCAAGTCCATCAGCCGCTCGGCCAGCAGCCGCCCCAGGCCGAAGCGGCGGAAGGCCCGCCGCACGAAGAGGCGCTTCATCTCGCAGGCGTTGGGGTAGTCGACGTCGGGCAGCGGGCGCAGCGCGCCGCAGCCGGCCGGCTCGCCATCCACCAGCGCCAGCAGCAGCGCCCCGGCCGGTGGGGCGTACTCGCCGGGGAGCGCGGCCAGTTCGGCCGCGAAGTTCTGGAAGCACAGGTCGATGTCCAGCGAGGCCGCGTACTCGCGGAACAGCTCGCGCACCGCCGGCACGCCGGCTGCGTCGGCCACGAGCTGGATCTGGATCTCGGGCTCGTCCATCGCCTTCAGCCGGAGAGCCCCCAGACCCAGCCCGCGAGCGCGCCGCAGGCCACCAGCAGCACCAGCGCCAGCACGCGCTGGTTGCGGCCGTCGGCGCTGGGCGGCGTGTCGGCGGGCAGCAGCTTGTCGCCGTCCAGCATGGGCCGGATGAGGTCGATGCGCTTCTTCACGCGGTACCAGGCGATGGCCAGCAGGTGCAGCACCACCATCGCCACGATGATCCACTGCCCGTAGGTCTTGTGCCAGGACGTCGCCGAGTGGGCCGTCTCGCTGGCCACGAAACGGTTCAGCGGGCCGATGAAAGCGATCTCGTCGTCGGCCACCAGCCCGGTGCCCACCTGCACGGCCAGGATGAGCAACAGGCCGAACACCGACAGCGCCCCGGTGGGCGTGTGGCCCACGTCCAGTTGCTCTCCGGGCTGCGACTGGCCGCGCAGGTAACGCAGCAGCGTCGCCGGGGCGTAGATGAAGCTGATGAAACGCGACCAGCGCCCGCCGACCACGCCCCACAGCAGCCGGAAGGCCAGCAGCATCAACGCCAGGAAGCCCAGGCGCACGTGCCAGGTCATGGCGTCGGTCCAGGCACAGGCCAGCGACCCGGTCACGGTGGCCGCGAGCGCCCAGTGGAACACGCGCGTGGGCAGGTCCCAGACGCGGACGGCTGACAGGGCGGAAGGCTCGGGCATCGCGGCTGGGCGGCGGAGTGGCTGAGTGCGCAACCATACCGCGACTGACGCGCCGGCCGCACGGGGAATGAAGTCGCCGGCGGCTCCGTACACTCGCCGCAGGTTGCGCAAACCATGCGCCGCCGCCACGACCCAGCCTCTTTCGAAGGAGTCCTTTCAAGCATGCAACGTTTCGTCCTCGCCGCCGCCACCGTGGCTGCCCTCGCCACCGCCCTGCCGGCCGCCGCCCAGTTCCAGAAGCCGGAAGACGCCGTCAAGTACCGCAAGGCCGGTTTCACGCTGATGGCCGCGCACTTCGGCCGCATGGGCGCCATGGCGCAAGGCCGCGTGCCCTTCGACGCCGCGTCGGCCACCGCCAACGCCGAGATCGTGGCCACGCTGTCCAAGCTGCCCTTCGCCGGCTTCGTGGAAGGCACCTCGGGCACCGAGAAGGGCCAGCCCAAGCCGAACGTCTGGGCCGAGCGCGCCAAGTTCGACGAAGGCGCCAAGAAGATGCAGGAAGAAGTCGCCAAGCTGTCCGCCGCCGCCAAGGCCGGCCCGGACGCCTTCAAGGCGGCCTTCGGCGCTGCCGCCGGCACCTGCAAGAACTGCCACGACAACTTCCGGGTTCAGTAAGCCCCCAAGCTCGCTTCGCTCGCCACCCCCCGAGGGGGATGCTCGCCGGCGGACCGGCAGAGCCGGATCTGCGGCTCATGCTGGGTCGCGGCGGGGCGCGGGGCTGCAGGCCCTTAAGATCCCGGGCATTCCCCTTTGAATGCCCGGGACATGGCGCTTAGCTCATTGCGTGTGCTGGTGGCGGACGATCACGACATCGTCAGGCTCGGCGTGCGCCATCTGCTGGGCGAACGCGCGAATGTCACTGACGCGGCCAGCCTGAACGAGGTTCGGGTGCGGCTGGCGCAATCAACTTTCGATCTGTTGCTGCTGGACCTGGGCCTCGGCGAGGACTTCAGCCTCCAGGCACTGCCGCGGCTGCGCGAAGAGCACCCGGCGCTGAAGATCCTGGTGCTCAGTTCCATGGCCGAAGAGCTGTTCGCCGAACGCGTGCTGCGCGCTGGCGCCGACGGCTTCGTCAGCAAGGCCGCGCTCGCCGGCGCGCTGCTGCAGGCCGTGGACACCGTGATGGCCGGCGGCGTGTACGCCAGCCCCGCCATCGCCGGCGCGCTGATGCGCCGCGCCGCCGGGCGCAGCGACACCGCGTCCAGCAGCCCGGATCTCTCGCCGCGCGAAGTGGAGGTGCTGCGCCTGGTGGCGGCGGGCCGCAGCACGCGCGAGATCGCCGATGCGCTGAACCGCAGCGTGAAGACCATCGAGACCCACAAGCAGGCGCTGAAGACCAAGCTCGGCGCCGACTCGCCGGCGATGCTCGTGCGCCTGGCGCTGGCCTGGTGCGGAGAGCACACTTGACGGCCCGCCCGGCGGCGCTGCTGGCCACGCTGCTACTCGCGGCGGCCGGCGCCTTCGCGCAGCCGGCAGAGCCGGACGAACCCGTCTACGTGCACGTCGCGGTGCGCGGCGACACCCTCATCGGCCTGGGCCGCCGCTTCCTGGTGGACCCCCGGGGCTGGCCCGAGGTGCAGCGCGCCAACGACATCCGCAACCCCAACCGCATTCCCGTGGGCAGCGAGGTGCGCATTCCGCTGCGCCTGATGCGCACCGAGGCCGCCACCGCCAACGTGCTGGGCGTGGTGGGCGAGGTGCGCGCCGCGGGCAGGCCGCTGGTCGCGGGCCAGCCGAACGCGCCGATCGGCGAAGGCAACGAGATCGCCACCGGCGCCGACGGCCACGCCACCGTGCGCCTGGTGGACGGCACGCTGCTGCGCCTGCGCCCGGCCAGCCGGCTGACGCTGCGCGAGTCACGCCGCGTGCGCGACGCCAATGCCGTGCAGTCCGGCGCCCGGCTGGAGCGCGGGCGCGTGGAGATCGAAGCTGCGCCCGCACCGGCCGGCAAGCCGGGCTTCCGCATCGAGACGCCGCAGGGCGTGCTGGGCGTGCGTGGCACCGAGTTCCGCGTCGCCACCGAGGGCGACAGTGGAGTCACGCGGGGCGAGGTGTTGGGCGGCATCGTCGCCTTCAGCGGGCGCGTCGGCGCGCCCACGCCGGTGTCGGCGGGCCTGGGCAGCGTCATCGGTGCGCGCGGCGACGTGGCGACGCCGGTGAAGCTGCTGCCGGCGCCCGAGGTGAAGGCGCTGCCCGTGCTGCAGGAACGCATCCTCGTGCGCCTGGCGCTGCCAGCGCTGGCCGGTGCCGCGAGCTACCGTGCCCAGGTCTCGCTGGACGCCAGCTTCGACAAGGTGGTGGCCGACCTCACCAGCACCACGCCCGAACTGCGCTTCGCCGACCTGCCCGACGCCGACTACGTGCTGCGGGTGCGCGGCATCGACGCCCTGGGCCTGGAGGGCCAGGACGGCGACCACCGCTTCAGGCTCAAGGCCCGGCCCGAAGCGCCCCTGCCCTCGGCCCCGGCGCCGCGCGCGGTGTCCTTCGGCGGCCGCATGGAGTTCGCGTGGACGGGCAACGCCGAGGCCGCCAGCTACCGCATGCGCATCGCCGCCACGCCCGACTTCGCCACGCCGCTGCGCGTGCTGGACGATCTTCGCGACACCGCCACCGTGCTGGAAGGCCTGCCCACCGGCACCTGGCACTGGCAATTGCGCAGCGTGCGCGCCGGCGGTGACGCCGGCCCCTGGGGCGACACGCGCAGCTTCGAGCTGCGCCCGCTGCCACCGCAGCCCGCACCGCCCAAGGTGGGCGACCGCGGCGTGTCCTTCGCGTGGGAAGGCCGGCCCGGCCAGACCTTCGAATTCCAGGTGGCGCGCGACGCCGCCTTCACGCAGAGGGTGCTGGAGAAGCAGCTCACCGAACCCAATCTCGACCTGCCGCTGCCCGGCACCGGCCGCTTCTGGGTGCGGCTGCGCGCGCGCGACCCCGACGGCTTCATGGGCCCCTACACCACGCCGCAGAGCTTCGACGCCCCGAACTGCCTGCGCGACGGCAGCGGCGACTGCGTGCGCGGCGGCGCCGACGGCCAGCCGCTCCAGCTGACCTTCCAGTGAAGAACTTCCTGCGGCGCTGGCGCGACGAGATCGCCATCGCCGCGCTGCTGGTGGCGCTGGCCAGCGCGCTGGCGCTGGGCGGCTGGGCCTGGCGTGCCGACCGTCTGGTGTACGACCTGGGCCTCGCGCTGGCGCCGCGCGCGGCGCCGCAGGACATCGTCATCGTCGCCATCGACGACGACAGCCTGCAGGCCATCGGCCGCTGGCCCTGGAAGCGCGCGGTGCACGCCACGCTGCTGGAGAAGATCGCCGCCCTACCCCAGGCCCAGCGCCCGCGCGCCATCGCGCTGGACCTCGTGCTCAGCGAGCCCGACGCCGACCCCGAACAGGACCGCCTGCTCGCCCGCGCCATCTCGCGCGCCGCGCCGGTGGTGCTGCTGATGCCCGGCGCACCGGCCGACCCCGCGCTGCGCGGCGGCGCGCGGCTGGGTGGCGGCGAGCCGGCGGTGGACGCCGACGGTGTGCTGCGCCATGCCTACCTGTGGAACATCGTGGACAACCGACGCACGCCGCACCTGGCGCTGGCGATGCTGGAAGAGGCCGGCCGGCCGCTGCACCCGCGGCTGCAGGTGCGCAGCGAACCCGGCAGCGGCGCCTTCGGGCGGCGCGAGGGCGAGTTCGCGGTGCGCTTCGTCGGCCCGCCCGGCAGCGTGCGGCGCGTGTCCTATGTCGACCTGCTGACCGGCGCCGTGCCGGCCTCGGCGCTGGCCGGCCGCCTGGTGCTGATCGGCATGACGGCCCCGGGCCTGGGCGACACGCTGGCCACGCCCGTCAACGCCCGCCACCGCGCCATGGCCGGCGTGGAGGTGCTGGCCAACGTGCTGTACACGCTGCAGTCGGGCGATTCGCCGCGGCCGCTGCCCGACGCTGCCGTGGCCGCCGCGTCGGCCGCCGCGCTGGCGCTGCTGATGGCCGCCTTCGCGCGCTTCGGTGCACGGGCCGGGTTGGCGCTGGCGCTGGGCTCGGTGGCGCTGGCCGTGGCCGCCAGCCTGTGGGCGCTGGACGGCGGCACCTGGGCCAGCCCGGTGCCCTATGCCGTGCCGGCCCTGCTGGCCTACCCGCTGTGGGGCTGGCGCCGGCTGGAGCGCGCCGCCGCCGCGCAGCAGGCCCGCCGCCTGCTGGCCGCCACGCTGGCCGGCGCGCCCACGGCCATGCTGGTGGCCGGCGCCGATGGCCGTGTGCGCCTGGCCAACGCGCAGGCGGCCGCGCTCTTCGACGTGCCCGACAGCGCCGAGCTGCAGGGCCTGGACCTGCCGCGCCTGCTGGCCGAGTTCGACACCGGCACCCCCCGCGACTGGGCCACCGGGCTCGCCAGCCTGCAGCCGGGCGCCGCCGGCCTGGCGGTGGAGGCGCGCGGCCCCGGCGGCGGCGACCACGTGCTGCACGCCGCCGCGGTGACGCTGGACGATCAGCCCGGCTGGGTGGTGACGGTGGCCGACATCGCCCCCGTGAAGGAAGCCGAGCGCGAACGCGAGGAGGCGCTGGCCTTCGTCTCGCACGACCTGCGTTCGCCGGCCGCCAGCATCGTGCTGCTGGCCGACATGCACGGCCAGGCCGGCGCCGGCGGGCCCGCCGACACGGTGGCCGAGATGGGCCGCCTGGCGCTGCGCACGCTGGCCCTGGCCGACGACTTCGTGCGCGCCGCGCAGGCCCGGCGCGGCCCGCTGCACCGCGAGCCCGTGGCACTGCCCGCGCTGCTGGAGGACGCCCTGGCCGACCTGCGGCCCCAGGCCGAAGCGGCCGGTGTGGCACTGCAGCCGCAGGCCGACCCCGGGCGCTGCACGCTCGACCGCCGGCTGGTGGCGCGGGCCATCGGCAACCTGGTCTCCAACGCGCTGAAGCACGCGCCGGCCGGCACGGCCGTGGAGGTGCGAGCCGCCGTCGACGCGCAGGGCGCGCTGTGCCTGGAGGTGGCCGACCGCGGCCCCGGCCTGGGCGCGGCGCAGATGGCCGAGCTGTCGCGCGGCAATGCCGGGCTGGCCGTTGGTGACCGGCGCGGCGTCGGCCTGGGGCTGCTCTTCGTCCAGCGTGTGGCGCAGCGTCATGGCGGCACGCTGCAGGCCGCGGCGCGCGAGGGCGGCGGCACGGTGTTCGAACTGCGGCTGCCGCCCCCCTCAGGGAATCCCTGAGCCGGTTTCGGGGCCGTCCCCGAGGCCCGATCGCGCCGGCGCCCGATGCCGCGCCGCGCCCCCCTTGCCTACGCTTCCGTCTGTTCGATGGACATGGCGGAGACGAGGCGATGATGGCCAGCACCTTCTGGAGCGCACTGCGGGCACGGCTGCAACCGGCCCCGGCATCCACGCGCAGGATCGGCGTGCAGCATGTGCTGCCCTACGGCGCCGACCTCGCTGCGGTGCAGGCCGCGCTGGACGACGCCGGCGACCTGCTGGACCTGCGTTTCGATCTCAGCGCCGCCACCGGGGAGATCGTGCTGATCGACGCCGACCTGGCCGACCGCATGGCCGCACAGATCCTCGACGCCTTCACGGAAGGCCGGCCGATGGTGACGCTGCGCAGCCGCGGCGGCGTGGCCGGCCTGGTGGCGCAACTGCGCGAGCTGCCGCTGGTGAGCCAGCGCCGGCAGCGCCTGGAGCGGGCCGCCAGCGCTTCTTCGCCAGGCGTGGCCGGCAGCGGCTTCGACTCGCGCTTCGACTCCCGGCTGGACAGCACGCTGCTGAGCGGCGCCGAACTGGCCGACAGCCAGCGCCAGGTCATCGAACACCTGCTCGCCGGGCTGCGCTCGCCGCTGGTGCCGGTGCTGCATGCCAGCTTCGGGCCGGGCGCCAACCTGCGCCTGGACTTCGCGCGCCGCAGCGCCAGCATCGACCCCGGCGCACTGCGCCTGCTGCGCGTGCAACGCGAACTGCCGCACTTCGCCCCCGGCGCGCTGCCGGGCGAGCAGGCCGAAAGCCGCAGCCTGGAGGCCACGGCCTGGGACATCGGCCTGGCCGCCGGCCCCTTCCCGCTGCTGAACGCACCGGCCGACGGCTGGCACACGCCGCTGGTCTGGCGCCAAGGCGCCAGGATCGAGGCCTGGTCGCGCGTGCCACGCCACATCGAGCTGGCGCACCACCTGCAAGCCCTGGCGCTGCCGCCCTCGGAGCTGCGCCGCCGCGCCCGCTGCGGTGTGCAGGAGCTGCGCCGCTTCGTGCAGGCCGCGCTGATGCTGGGCCTCGTCGACTGGCAGGCGTCCGCCGGCACGCCGTCCTGAACCGCCCCCTCCCTCTTCTTCCACGAGACCACCCACCATGGATCCGATCCGCGTCCTTGTCGTCGACGACCACGCCATCTACCGCTGCGGCGTCGCCGCCGTGCTGGCCCGGGAGCCTCGCTATCAGTGCGTGGGCGAGGCCGCCAGCGGCCTGGAAGCCGTGTCCCGGGCCCCGGCGCTGCGGCCCGACCTGGTGCTGATGGACATCGCCATGCCCGGCATGGGCGGCGTCGCCACCATGGCCGCGCTGCGCGAGCTGCTGCCGACGGCGCGCTTCGTCCTGCTGACCTGCACGCTGGACGCCGCGGAACTGCGCCACGCCTATGCCGCCGGCGCCAGCTGCGTGCTGCCCAAGACCGTCACCGCGCAGGAACTGGTGACGGCGATGCAGGCCGCGCTGCGCGGGCAGACGGTCTACTCGCCCGTCATCGCCGACGCCATGGCCGCGCGCGCCCAGGGCGCCGCCGTGGGTGCCGACCTCACGGCACGCGAACGCAAGCTGCTGTCCTTGATGGCGTGCGGCCTGGCCAACCGCGAGATCAGCGAACGCCTGGCCATCGCCATGCCGACGGTGAAGTTCCACGTCACCAACATCCTGGCCAAGCTCAATGCCGAGAACCGCACGTCGGCGGTGCTGGCAGCGCTGAAGCACAACCTGGTGGCGCTGGACTGACCGGCCGCCTCAGCCGCCTTCGGCCACGGGCTCGACGACCAGCGA
>CAZBUU010000136.1:0-11202 GCA_964495125.1 uncultured Rubrivivax sp. | reverse complement strand
CCATGCCGGGCAGGCCCTGCGTGACGCCGTCGCACATGGCCGGCACGCCGCCGGCTACCTGCGCCGTGGCACCCAGCGCGTGGGCGCGTTCGCGGATGAGTTGAGGCCAAGTCTCGTAGGGCTGGTGCGCCGACAGCATGTCGTTGTAGGCCGTGACGATGCCGATGTTGGGCGCCTTCTCGGCCACGATGCGCAGCTTGTCGCTCTTCGGCAGCGCGGCGAAGGCGTGCGCCACGTTGGCGCAGCCCATGCGCTCGGCGCCCGGCGGACGCTGTACCAGACGATCGATGCGCGCCAGGTAGGCCGAGCGCGTGGGTGCGCTGCGCTGGGCGATGCGCTGGGTGACCTGGGCGACAACCGGGTGCAACGGAGCGTTCATGGGGCGGCCTGTAACTTTGTCACCGATTCTCCGGCGGGCGAGTTACATCGTCAAATCAAGCGCCATGGCCCCGGACGGGGCTTCCATGCGAAGCTTGCACGCCATGCACCCGCCCATCGAACCGGGCCTCATCGTGAGGGACCCGCACCTGGCCTTGCAACAACTGCGCCGGCAATGGCACGGCACCCGCGAGCGCTGGGTCTTCGGCTATGCCTCGCTGATCTGGCGCCCGGAGTTCGACGCCGCCGAGCACCGCCCGGCCCTGGTGCACGGCTGGCACCGCGCGCTGCGCATGCGCTCGCGCGTGAACCGCGGCACGCCGCAGCAGCCGGGCTTGGTGTTCGCTCTGCTGCCGGGCGGCGCCTGCCGGGGCGTGGTCTACCGCTTTCGCGCCGAGACGGCCGAAGAGGAACTGGACCGCCTCTGGGCACGTGAGCAGCCCACCGGCGTGTACGACGCACGTCTGCTGCCCTGCCGCACACCGCAGGGCACGGTGGTGGCGCTGGCCTTCACGCTCAGCCCGCGCAGCGAGGCCTGCCTGCCGCGCCTGCCCGACGCCGAGCTGCTGCACGTGCTGCGCCACGCCCAGGGGCGCTACGGCAGCACGCTGGACTACGTGGCGCGCACCGCGCAGGCGCTGCGCGACCAGGGGCTGCGCGACCGCGAGATCGAACGCATGCTGACGCTGGCGCGCCGGCACGGCCTGGAGGGCGACGCCGGCCTCAGCAGCGGCGGTGCAGACGCGCCCCGACCAGCCCCAGACCCAGCAGGAAGGTGAGCCAGGTCTCCGGCTCGGGCACCACGCTCACCGTGACGGCGACGCCGGCCACCTTTTTCTCGATGAAGGCCTGCAGCAAGCCGCTCTGCGCGGGGTCGGTGTAGGCGCTGAGGCGGTTCTCGATCAGCAGGCCCATCACCTCGGGGCTGCTGGCGATGACGTTGGTGAAGCCTGGCACCGGGAGCACCGGTGTGGTGGCGTCGATCGCCGCGCTGGCCAGCCAGTCGTGGTTGGCACCGTCGGCCAGGTTCAGCGGCGTGGCCGCGCTGACGACCAGGTTCGAACTCGTCTGCGTCGAGAGGGCATTGGCGGTGTTGAAGGCGCGCAGTTGGCCCAGCACCTGCACGGTGCTGTTCGTGCCCGACAGGTTGTAGTCGCCGAACTCGGAGAGCATCAGCCCGGTGAAGCGGGTGCCGTTCTTGGCCACCAGTTCCAACCCGGAAACCGTGGAGAAGGTGCTCACGACGCCGGCGCCATTGTTCGACTGCGCGACGAAGTTCGACAGCGTGAAGAACATCTGGTCGCCCACCAGCGTGGGCGCGCCGAACAGACCCAGCTTGGTGTCGTCGTAGCGAAGGTCGAAACTGGTCCCCACCACGGTGATGATGGTGGCCTGCGCCGGCATCCAGCCCACCAGACCGGCGATCGCCGCAGCCGCCAGCAACTTCTTCGTTTTCATCTCTGAACCCCTTGAACCTGGGATCAGAGCTTAGGCAGCGGGCATGACACGCCGCCGCGCGGCTGTCCGGCCGCCCTGGTCCTGAAGCATCACCTCCGGCGACGGTCCAGCAGCGTCGCCAACAGCACCAGGGCCGTGGTCACGCCGGCCAGGGTGCCCGGTTCGGGCACGGCAAAGGTGCTCACATCGACGGCCACGCCGGCGAACTTCTTCTCGATGAACGCCTGGCGGAGTCCTCCCGCCGCGGCATCGGTGTAGGCCTCCAGTCGATTCTCGATGGAAAGACCGAGCGACGAGGTACCGAGCGAGGCCGTGTCCAACTGGGCACCGGCAAGCCAGTCGTGATTGAGACCGTCGTCCAGGTCCAGGGGCGTGAGCCCGTTCAGCACCAGCGCAGCGCTCACGCTGCTCGACGGCGCGTGCAGGTCGAAAGCTTGCAGCCGACCGTTCACCTCCACACGGCTGCCCGCGCCGGCCAGGTTGTAGTCGCCGAACTCGCTCATGGACACCGCGCCGAAGCGCAGGCCGGCCCGGGCCAGGAGTTCCATGCCCCCAAGGGTCGAGGCCAATTCCTGCAAGCCTTCACCGTTGACCGAGTCGACGGCGAAGTTGTTGAAGGTGAAGAAGATCTGGTTGCCCAGCAGCGTCGGCGTCCCGAAGAGGCCCAGCCGGGCGTCGTCGTAGCGGAGGTCGAAATCGGTCCCGGCGATCGTGACCATCGCTCCCTGGGTGGTGCCGACGGCCGACAGAAGCGCCGCTGCGACTGCGCAAGCCTTGAGAACCCGGTTCACCATGATGCCGCCCTCTGGATACCCGGCAGGGCGACGGCCCCGCTTCGCTGCCCAAGTTAGGCGCCTCCTGTGACAGTCGGGCCTGGCTCGGTGCGACGGAGGCCTTCCTTTCGGACCATGGGCCGCCACGCCGGGCGGACCGGCGTGAACTACTGCCTCGGCTCCCCGGCGGGCGCGGCCGCACGCAGACGCTGCAGGTCGTCAGGCGTGTCGATGTCCAGCAGGACGCCCGGGTCATCGACCTCCTGGCCCAGCGCCGGGTAGCGCAGCATGACGCGGCGCGCGCCGTCGTCGCCGGTGAGCTGGATGAGTTCGGAGTACAGCTCGGCGGCGAAGGCCACCGGGTGGCCGCGTCGGCCGCGGTACTGCGCATAGGCCACCGGATGCTCCTCCAGCGCGCCGGCCACGGCCAGCAGGGTGTCGGGCCGCACGCGCGGCATGTCGCCGGGCAGCACCAGCCAACCCGGCGCACCGGAGCGTTCGCTCACACCGGTGGCAATGGTGGCGCCCATGCCGCGTGCCGCCTCGGCTTCGCTGAGCACGACGATGTCGCGCCGCGCCAGCAGCCCGCTGACGAGCGGGGCCAGCGCCTCGGTGGTGACCACCACCACCGGCAGCTGGCTCTGGATGGCGCGGCTGACGGTGCAGGCCAGCACCGTGCTGCCGTCCAGGGGCTGCTGCAGCTTGTGCTGCGGTCCGCCAAAGCGGCTGCCGCGGCCGGCGGCGGGCACGATGATGGTCGGACGGAATCGCATGTCGTCGAGGCCGATGCGCAACTGCCAGCGCTGGCGCCTTGTTGTTGCAGCGAAGAATGGCGGCCGGGGCCCTTCGCAGAAAGTGGGACGTTCACTTACGGCGTTCTACCTACGGGCAGACCCAAGTGTGACCGTGCCGATTTCACGCGGTTACGGCTTTGCACGCGGGACGATGCGGATCAACAAACGCTCGCGGCCGCTTCCTATACTGGCCTGATGGACATCGCCAGCCTGCGCAAGAGCTACGAGAAGGCCGAACTCGACGAGAACGCCTCGGCCGCGGACCCCCTGGACCAGTTCGCGCGCTGGTTCGAGGAGGCCGTGTCGGGCCAGCTGCCCGAACCCAACGCGATGACGCTGGCCACGGTGGGAGAAGGCGGCCGGCCCAGCACCCGCGTGGTGCTGATCAAGGGCTGGGACGCACGCGGCATCGTCTGGTACACCAACTACGAAAGCCGCAAGGGCCGCGAACTCGCCGCCCATCCGATGGCGGCGCTGCAGTTCCACTGGGTGGAGATGGAACGCATGGTGCGCATCGAGGGCCGCGTGGAGAAAACCAGCGCCGAGGAATCCGACGCCTACTACGCCACGCGCCCGCTCGACTCCCGCCTGGGCGCCTGGGCCTCGCCGCAGAGCCAGGTGATCCCCTCGCGCGCGGTGCTGGTCACCGGCGCGGCCGCGGCCGCCGCGCGCTACCTGATGAACCCGCCGCGGCCGCCGCACTGGGGCGGCTACCGCCTTCTGCCCGATTGCTGGGAGTTCTGGCAGGGTCGCAAGAGCCGCCTGCACGACCGCCTGCGCTACCGCCGGGACGGCAGCGCCTGGGTGCGCGAGCGGCTGGCGCCCTGATCAGAACCGCGTCCGCAGCCCCACGGTAAGGGCGCGGCCGGCCTGCGGCGACAGCCCCCGGATGGTGGCCACGCTGGTGGCGCTGAAGGCCAGTTCATCGGTGACGTTGCTCAGGCGCGCGAACCACTGCGTGCCGCTCAGCGCCGGCACGTCGCCGGCGGCCCACAGGTCCAGCATCGTGTGGCCGGGGGTGGCGCTGTCGGTGGCCGGCACGCGCGACTGGCGCGCCGCATGGCGCACGCCGGCGCCCAAGCGCCAGCCCGCGCTGCGCAGCTCGGCGGCCACGCGCGCGCGCAGCGGCGCCAGACGCGGCAGCGGCTCGCCGGCATCGAGGTTGTCGCCCGTCACGCGGTCCAGGGTGCCACTCAGTTCAAGAGCCATGCCGGCGGTCAAGGGCAGTCGCGTGCGCCCTTCCAGCTCGAAGCCCGACAGCCGCGCGCGCACACCGCGGAACACGTACTCGGGCACCGGGCCTTCGTCGGTGTCGACGTCCTGCCCGCTGGCGTCGAGCGAGATGTAGCGCGAGAAGCGCGTCTGGAACAGCGCCGCACGCAGGCTCGTCGCGCCCTGCGTGAAGGCCAGGCCCAGCTCGACGTGGCGGCTGCGCTCCACGCCCAGCGTGGTGTCGCCGAGTTCGAAAGCCCCGGTGGCCACGTGCACGCCATTGGCGAAAAGCTCGTAGTAGGCCGGCGCGCGCTCGGTGTGCCCGAGCGTGAGCGTGCCCTGCCAGCCTTCGGCGCCGCCGACGGTGGCGGCGATGGCGCCGCTGCGGGGCGAGAAGCGGCGCGTCTGGGCATCGCCGAAGCGCGGTTCGGCGGCATCGGCGGGGTCGCCATCGCTGGCCACGCGCACGCTTTCGCTTCGCAGGCCGGCGCTCAGGCGCCAGCCGGTGGCCTGCCACTCCTCCAGCAGGAAGAGCGCGCTGCTGCGGGTGCGCGTGCCGGGCACGAACGCTTCCTCGCCCAGCGCCGAGAACTCCAGCGACTCGGTCTGCACGCCCACCACGCCCTGCAGCGCACCCACGGGCGCGTGGCGGGCCATCAGGCGCAGTTCCTGGCCGTCGCTCTTGAAGGTGGTGCCGACGGCGCCGTCGCCTTCCACCTCCTGGTGCTCGTAGCGCGTGCTGCTGGCCTGGCCCTGAAGCATCGTGAAGGGCCCGAGGCTGCCCCGCCACTCGCCGGCCAGCGCCGTGCGGTCGCGCTGCATGCGGATGATGACGTCCGGCTCGGCCGTCACGCCGTAGCGGTTCTTCGAGCTCTCGACCGAGGCACCCAGATACCCCTGGGCCCCCACCCAGCCGCCGCCCAGGGCACCGCCGCTGCTGCGTGCCGCCGAGTTGCGCACGCGCGTCGCGGGGTCCAGGTCCTGGCCGTCTTCCACCGGCGTGTAGCCCGGCGTGCGCAGGTCGGACGCCGAGCGGCCGAAGGCGTCGGCGTGCCACGCGAAACCGCCGCCACCGCCTTCCAGCACGGCCGCGCCCGAGCGCTCGCGGGCCGCACCGCCGAAACGCACCTCGGCGCGGCCGGACAGGCCCTCCGCCTTCAGGCGCGGGATGCGGTTGTCGATGCTGTTGACCACGCCCCCGGTGGCGTTGCCGCCGTACATGAGCGCGGAAGGACCGCGCAGCACCTCGATGCGCTCGGCGATCAGCGGGTCGGTGGCCGAGGCGTGGTCGAAGCTGAGGTTGGAAGCGTCGATGGAGGCGCCGCCGTTGTCCAGCAGGCGCACGCGGTCGCCGTCCAGGCCGCGGATGACGGGCCGGCTGGCATTGGGGCCGAAACCCGTGGCGGCCACGCCAGGCAGGCCGTCGAGGGTCTCGCCGAGACTGCCGCTGCGCCGCAGCGTGAGGCCATCGCCGGCCAGCACGGAACTGGCCTGCGTGCCCGTGTCGCGCCCCAGAGGATTGCCGGTGACGACGACGGTCTGGGTCTGCGCCAGCACGCCGAGGGGCGCCAGGGCGGCGATGGCCGCCGCCATGCGGCAGCGGGTGAACGGTGTTGAACGGAACATGGGAGGCTTTCGCGAACGGCCGCGCGCCGGCAGGCGCGCCGGCCCGACAAGGCAAGGCGCCGCAGCGGCCGGGCCGCGCGGCGGGAAGGGCTTGTGGGGACGGTCAGCCGCGCGGCGGGGCGCGGGCGAGGTAGGCGGCCGAGGCGCCTTCGGCGAGCCGGCCCGCGAGGCGCACCGGCATGGCCACCGCCGCCGCGAACGCAGGCGGTGTGGCGGGTTCACCGGCGCACAACGCGTCGGCGTGCGTCAGCTGGTCGACGAGGCGGCACTCCGCGCTGCCTTCGTCGTGCCCGGCGTGGAAGTCCTGCTGCGCCGCGTGCTCCGAGACGGCCAGGCCATGCGCCACGCGGTGCGCGAGGCCGGCACCCTGCGCCGCCAGCAGCAGCACGGCCAGCAGCCATGCCTGCCAGGGTGCGAGGAGGAAGCGACGCCGGTTCATGAGGTGGCCGCAGGCACCTGGCGCACCACGCGCTGAGGGAAGGGAATGTCCACGCCAGCCTCGTTCAGGGTGCGCAGGATGGCCAGGTTCACCGCGGAGCGCACGCCGCCCTGGCCATTTTCCGGATCCCGGATCCAGTAGGCGATGGTCAGTTCCAGGCCATCGGCCGCGAAGTTCGTCAGCAGCGCGGCCGGCGCGGGATCGGACAGCACGCGCTCGACCTTTGCCACGTCGCCAGCAAGCCGAGGCATCAGGAGGTCGAGGTCGGTGCCGTAGGCCACCTGCACGGAGGTCGTCAGCAGCACCTTGGGGTCGGCCAGCGAGGAGTTCTCCACACGCTGCGTGATCATCATCTCGTTGGGCACGATGGCCTCGCGTCCGTTGATGGCGCGGATGACGGTGTAGCGCGTGCTGATGTCCGTGATGCGGCCTTCGAAGCCGTCCACCTTCACCACGTCGCCGATGCGCATGCTGCGCTCGGCCAGGATGACGAAACCGCTGACGTAGTTGGCCGCCAGCTTCTGCAGGCCCAGGCCGATGCCCACACCCAGCGCCCCGCCCAGCACGCCCAGCGCTGTGAGGTCGATGCCCGCGGCGGACAGCGCGAACATCAGCCCGACGAACAGCAGCACCGCGCGCAGCAGGTTGGCCGCCATCTTGCGGATGCTGAGGTTGTCGGTGGCCCCCTTGAGCAGCCGGGCCTCCAGCAGCGACGAAACCCACAGCACCAGCGTCATCACCAGCAGCGCGCTGAGCAGGCCCTCGATGACGTTGCGCACGGAGATCTGCGTGGCGCCGACCTTCCACTTGATCTCGTCCAGTTCCTGCAGCACCAGGGGCAGGATCCCGGTCACCCACAGCACGACGGCGATCCAGGCGATCCACGAGACGCTGCGCTCCACCACGCGCATCAGGTGGGAATCCGGGAAGGTGACGCGCAGCACGCGCACCGTCAGCCGGATGATGGCCAGCGACACCAGGATGGGCACCGCCAGCTTGAACACCGCCACCGGCACCACGTCACGCAGCGCGAAGCGCGCGGCCAGCACACCCAGCAGGGCCAGCGCAGGGAACAGCGCGCCGTCGACGATGCGGTCGCCGAACCAGGTGGACCCCGGCCGCGGCTCTGCGCCGCGCAGCAAGCGCACGACGACAAAGGCCGCCAGCAGGCAGCCGGCGATCACCGCCAGCTCGATGAGGGCGGTGGGTTTGAGCAGTGCGTTGAGAAGCTGGCCGAGCTCGTCGGCCGTCAGAGATCGACCCATGCGCCTAGGCTACACGACGTCGGCCAGCACCCGCACGTGGGCGGCCACGCTGCGCGCCAGCGCGCCCAGGTGGTAGCCGCCTTCCAGGCAGGACACGATGCGGCCCCGCGAGTGCTTCTTCGCCACGCCGACCAGGCGCTTGGTGATCCATTCGTAGTCGGCCTCCACCAGGCCCAGCTGGCCGAGGTCGTCTTCGCGGTGGGCGTCGAAACCGGCGCTGATGAAGATCATCTCGGGGCGGAACTCGTCCAGCGCCGGCATCCACATGGCGTCGATGGTCTCGCGCACGGCCGGGCCGCGCGTGTAGGGCGGGATCGGCACGTTGACCATGTTCGTGCCCTTGGGCACGGCGCCGCTGTAGGGGTAGAGCGGGTGCTGGAAGTAGCTGCACATCAGCACGCGGTCGTCGCCGGCGATGATGTCCTCGGTGCCGTTGCCGTGGTGGACGTCGAAGTCGATGATGGCCACGCGGGCCAGGCCGTGCACGTCCAGCGCATGGCGCGCGGCGATGGCCACGTTGTTGAAGAAGCAGAAGCCCATGGCTTCGTCGCGTGTGGCGTGGTGGCCGGGCGGGCGCACGGCGCAGAAGGCGGTTTCGGCGCGGCCGGCCAGCACGTCGTCGGTGGCGGCGACGGCGGCACCGGCCGAGCGCAGCGCCGCCGCCAGGGTGTGCGGGCAGGCCACGGTGTCCGGGTCCAGCGCCTTGGTCTGGCCGCCGATGCGCACCTGCTCCAGCAGGTCGACGATCTCGGTGACGTAGTGCGCGGTGTGGGCGCGCTCGATCTGCTCCAGCGTGGCCTGCGGCGCGTCCTTGAAGTGCAGCGCGATGTCCAGGCCGGTGGCCAGCAGGTGGTCGCTGATGGCGTCCAGGCGTGCGGGGCATTCCGGGTGACCGGCCCCCATGTCGTGCAGCCGGCAGTCCGGGTGGCTGTAAAACACGGTGCTCATCACGAAATCCGGTCTCCGCAGTTCGGGTATGGTGCCGCGCATGGATCCAAACCTTGCGCGCCAGCTCTCGCGGCTGGTTGACCAGATTAGCACGATCGTCGTCGGCAAACGCTTACAGGTGGAGGACAGTGTGGCCTGCCTGTTGGCTGGCGGCCACCTGCTGATCGAGGACGTGCCCGGCGTCGGCAAGACGACGCTGGCCCACACCCTGGCCACCAGCCTGGGCCTGGAATTCCGCCGCGTGCAGTTCACCGCCGACCTGATGCCCACCGACCTGGTGGGGGTCAGCGTCTTCGAGCGCGCCAAGGACGCCTTCGTCTTCCACCCCGGCCCGCTGTTCGCCCAGGTGCTGCTGGCCGACGAGATTAACCGCGCCGGGCCCAAGACGCAGAGCGCGCTGCTGGAGGCGATGGAAGAGCAGCAGGTCTCGGTGGAGAACGAGACGCGGCCGCTGCCCCGGCCCTTCTTCGTCATCGCGACGCAGAACCCGAGCGACCAGCTCGGCACCTACCCACTGCCCGAGAGCCAGCTCGACCGCTTCCTGCTGCGCATCACCCTGGGCTACCCCGACCGCGCGGCCGAGCGCGAACTGCTGTCCGGCGGCGACCGCCGCGCCGCCGCGCTGTTGCTCAATCCCGTGTTCACCCCGGCCGACCTGGTGGCCGCCCAGCAGGCCGTGCTGACGGTGAAGGCCGGCGCGCCGCTGCTGGACTACCTGCAGGCGCTCATCGCCGCCAGCCGCTCGGGCACCTGGTTCGTGGATGGCCTGTCGCCGCGCGCCGGCATTGCCGTGCTCCGTGTGGCCAAGGCGCGCGCACTGATGGCCGGCCGCGACTACGTGGCGCCGGACGACCTGCAGGCCATCCTGCCGCAGGCCATCGCGCACCGGCTGCACCCGGTGCCGGGCGCCGGGCGCGGGCCCATCGAGCAGGTGCGGGCGATGGTGGAAGCCACGCCGATTCCCTGACGTGAAGCTGCGCGACCTGTCCCCCCGGCAGTGGTTCCGCCGCTGGTGGCAAAGCCGCCTGCCCTTCACGGACAGCTGGACGCTGGGCCAGCGCAACGTCTACATCCTGCCCACGCGGGCCGGCTTCACCTTCGCGCTGACGCTGTTCGTGATGCTGCTGGCCAGCATCAACTACCAGCTCAACCTGGGCTTCGCGCTGACCTTCCTGCTGGCGGGTGCGGGCGTGGTGTCCATGCACATGACGCACGGCAACCTGCGTGGCCTGACGCTGCACCTGAAGCCGCCGCCCTCGGGCTTTGCCGGTGATGCGGTGGTGCTGGAGGTCGTCGCCGCCAACCCGGGGCGCGAACGGCCCGGCCTGGCGCTGCGCCTGGAAGACGGCAGCGAGCGCGGCGCCGTCGCCTGGGCCGACGTGCCGGCCGGCGGCCAGGCCACGCTGCACGTGAGCGTGGTGCCGCCGCACCGCGGCTGGCACGCGGCACCGGTGCTGGTGCTGGAGACGGTGTTCCCGTTCGGACTGTTCCGCGCCTGGACGGTGTGGCGCCCGGCCGGCCGCGTGCTGGCCTGGCCGCGGCCGGAACATCCTGCACCGGCGCTGCCCCCTTCGCCGTCCACGCACGGCGACGAGCGTCCGACGAACATCGGCAGCGGCAGCGAACTGGACGGCGTGCGCCCCTGGCGCCGCGGCGACACGCTGCGCCAGGTGGTGTGGAAGAAGGTGGCGCGCAGCGGCGAGCTCGTCAGCCGCGAAACCACCGGCAACGCGCAGCGCGAGCTCTGGCTGGCGCTGTCCGACACCGGCGCCGGCGACACCGAGGCGCGCCTGGCGCGCCTGGCCGCCTGGGTGCTGCGCGCCGAGCGCGACGGCGTCGATTGCGGCCTGCGCCTGCCGGGCGGTGAAGTGCCGCCCGGCCAGGGCGACGCGCACCGGCGCGCCGCGCTGGACCTGCTGGCGGGGCACGCATGAACCCGCTGTCCAGACTGCTGGAGCGGGTGGCCCACCTGCCGCGCGAATCGCGCGACACGCTGTTCCTGCTGCTCGTCATCGCCTGGACCATCGCGCCGCACCTGCTGCACGTCGCGGCCTGGTGTGGCCTGATGTCCGCGGCGCTGCTGCTCTGGCGCGCGCGCCTGGCGCTGGCCGGCGCCGCCCTGCCCAGCCGCTGGGTCGTCAGCGGCCTGCTCACGGTGGCTGCCGCCGCCACCTGGTACGGCCAGCGCACGCTGCTGGGCAAGGAAGCCGGCATCACCATGCTGGTGGTGCTGATGGCGCTGAAGACGCTGGAACTGCGCGCGCGGCGCGACGCCCTGGTGGTCTTCTTCCTCGGCTTCTTCCTGCTGC
>CAZBUU010000135.1:0-11280 GCA_964495125.1 uncultured Rubrivivax sp. | reverse complement strand
GTCGACGACGCCATCGTGGTGGTGGAGAACATCCACCGCCACCAGCAGCTGCACCCCGGCCGCACGCTGGCCCAGCTGATCCCCGGCGCGGTGGACGAGGTCGGCGGCCCCACCATCCTGGCCACCTTCACGGTCATCGCGGCGCTGCTGCCCATGGCCTTCGTCAGCGGGCTGATGGGCCCGTACATGAGCCCCATCCCCATCAACGCCAGCCTGGGCATGCTGCTGTCGCTGGCCATCGCCTTCGTCGTCACGCCCTGGCTGTCGCGGCTGTGGATGAAGAAGACGGTGGACGCCGGCCACCACGGTGGCCTGGCCGGCAAGCTGGCGCCGCTGTTCGAGCGTGTCTTCCGCCCGCTGCTGGACGAAACGCGCGGCACGCGCAGCCGCCGCCTGCTGGGCGCCGGCGTGGCCGGGCTCATCGCGCTGTCGCTGGTGCTGCCGGCCACGGGGCTGGTGATGCTGAAGATGCTGCCCTTCGACAACAAGTCGGAGTTCCAGGTGGTCGTCGACATGCCCGCCGGCACGCCGGTGGAGCAGACGGCGGCCGTGCTGCGCGAGCTGGGCGCGCACCTCCTCACCGTGCCCGAGGTGACGGACCTGCAGGCCTACGCCGGCACGGCCGCGCCCATCAACTTCAACGGCCTCGTGCGCCAGTACTCCCTGCGCAGCGGCGGCGAAGTCGGCGACCTGCAGGTGAACCTGGTGGACAAGCACCACCGCAGCGAGCAGAGCCACGCCATCGCCACGCGCGTGCGGCCAGCGCTGCAGAAGATCGGGGCGCGCTTCGGGGCCAACGTCAAGGTGGTGGAAGTGCCGCCGGGGCCGCCGGTGCTGTCGCCCATCGTGGCCGAGATCTACGGCCCCGAGGCCGAAGGCCGCCGCCAGGTGGCCAAGGCCGTGCGCAAGGTCTTCGAGGCCCACGAAGGCGTGGTCGACGTGGACGACAGCAGCATCGCCGCCGCCCCGCGCACGCTGCTGCTGGTGGACCGCCAGAAGGCCGCCATGCTGGGCGTCTCGCAGCCCGACATCGTGGCCACGCTGCGCGCCGGCCTGGCCGGTGAGGCGACCACCTACCTGCACGACGGCGCCAAGTTCCCCGCCGCCGCCACGCTGCAGCTGCCGCCCGAAAAGCACGGCAGCCTGGACACCCTGCTGCAGCTGACGGTGCGCAGCGCCGCCGGCCGGCTGGTGCCGCTGCGCGAGCTGGTGACGGCCAGCGACACGCTGCGCGAACAGCCCGCCTTCCACAAGGACCTGCTGCCGGTGAACTACGTCGTGGGCGACATGGCCGGCCGCATCGACAGCCCGCTGTACGGCATGTTCGCCATGCGCAGCGAGCTGGCGAAGATCGTCCCGCCCGGTGGCGGCAGCCTGCAGGAGTTCTTCATCCGCCAGCCCACCGACCCCTACCGCGGCTACTCGCTGAAGTGGGACGGCGAATCGCAGATCACCTACGAGACCTTCCGCGACATGGGTGCCGCCTACGGCGTCGGCCTGGTGCTGATCTACCTGCTGGTGGTGGCGCAGTTCGGCAGCTACGTCACGCCGATGATCATCATGGCGCCGATCCCGCTGACCATCATCGGCGTCATGCCGGGCCACGCGCTGCTGGGTGCGCCCTTCACGGCCACCAGCATGATCGGCATGATCGCGCTGGCCGGCATCATCGTGCGCAACAGCATCCTGCTCGTGGACTTCATCAACCTGCAGGTGCGCGAAGGCATGCCCTTCGAGCGCGCCATCGTGCAGTCGGCCATCACGCGCGCGCAGCCCATCGTGCTGACGGGCCTGGCCGCGATGCTGGGCGCCTTCTTCATCCTGGACGACCCCATCTTCAACGGCCTGGCGATCTCGCTGATCTTCGGCATCTCTGTTTCCACCGTGCTCACGCTGGTGGTGATTCCCATCCTGTACTACGTCGCGAACCGGCACCGGCTGGCCGCGCTGACTTCACCTGAAGGACTTTGACATGACCACCTGGCAGATCGTGCGCGTCGTCGCCGGCAGCTTCATCCTGTTGTCCCTGGCGCTGGGCATTCCCGGCAGCCCCATTTTCATGAGCCCGTGGTGGCTGGCCTTCACGGCCTTCGTGGGCGCGAACCTGCTGCAGAGCGGGGTCACGAAGTGGTGCCTGATGGAGTCGATCCTGCGCAAGCTGGGCGTGAAGCCCGGGGCCTGATCGTTCAGCGCACGCGCGCGGGGTCGATCTCGCGCAGGCGGTGGTCCACGTAGTACCCGCCGTACTCCGTGTACTGCACGAAGCCGCGCCCGCAGGCCGCGCAGGCCCAGACCTCGCAGCGGTTGTAGGGGAAGAAGGCCGGCGCCACCGGCGCGTGCGCCGAGCCGTAGCGCGAGCCGGCCTCGTGCCGTTCGTCCAGCGTCGGGTCGTCGAGGGCCGGGTCGCGCAGCGTGCCCAGGTGCCTCAGCATGGGCTCGCCCGGCGGCGCCGAGACCGACTCCCAGCCGGCGCAGTTCAGCACTGCGCAGGCGCAGTCGTCCGGCGTGGCGCGCGGGTCGGGCAGTCGGCGCAGGTCTTCCGCGTTCAGCAAGCGGCTCAATCGGGTTTGATGCCGTTGGCCTTGACGACCTTGGCCCAGGTGTCCATCTGGCCTTCGATGAAGGCCTGCGCCTGTGCGGCCGTGCCCGGCGTCAGCGTGATGCCCTGCGCCGCCAGCTTGCCGGCCACCTCGGGGTTCTTCAGTGCCTTGTTGATCTCCTCGTTCATGCGCTGGATGATCTCCGGCGGCGTCTTCGCCGGTGCCAGCACGGCCCACCAGGCCGGCGCGTTGAAGCCGGCGAAGCCGCTTTCGGCCAGCGTCGGCACGTCGGGCATCTGCGGGCTGCGCTTGTCGGTGGTGACCACCAGCGCGCGCAGGCGCCTGCTGTCCACGTGCGGCTTGGTCACGAACACCGAGCCGATGGCCAGCGGCACATGCCCGGCCACGGCGTCGTTCATCAGCGGGCCGCCGCCGCGGTAGGGCACGTGCTGCAGATCGAAGTTGTTGGTCTTGCCCAGCAGCGTCATCGCCAGGTGCCCCAGGCTGCCGTTGCCGATGCTGCCGTAGCTCACGCCCTTGCCGCCTTTCGAGACCCTCGCCGCGGCCACCACGTCGGCGAAGCTCTTGTAGGGTGAATCGGCGAAGGTGGAAAGCACCATGGCGCTGGTGCCGATCAGCGCCACCGGCGGCAGGTCACGCCGCGTGTCGTAGGGCAGGTTGGGGAACAGCGCCGGGTTGACGCCGTGGGTGTCGAAGACCACGGCGAAGGTGCTGCCGTCGGGCGGCGCGGCGGCCACCGCGCCGGCGCCGATGGTGCCGCTGGCACCACCCTTGTTGTCGACGATCACGGTCTGCCCCAGCTGCTGCTGCAGCGCCGGCTGCAGGATGCGCGCCACCTGGTCCACCGAGCCGCCGGGCGGGAACACCGCCACCAGGCGGATGGGGCCCTTGGGCTGCCAGCCTTGCGCCTGTGCGTTCGTGGTGCCGAAGAGGGCGGCCGTGGCCAGGGCGAGGGCGAGCAGCGGGCGCAGTCGGGTCTTCATCGGGGTGTTCCGGGCAGTGGCGGGCGGCGCAGTGTGCGCGACGCCCGGCAAGCCGTTACCACTGGAAAACCCAGCCCGCCCTTCCCTCGTGCGCCCAAGGGATGGTCGCCGCCGCAGCCTGCGTGGCAGGCTGCGCCATGGCCCCTGCCGAGCCCGCCGTCGTCCCCCGCCTGCGCCTGCTGGGCACGGTGGCGCTCGTGGCGCCACGCGCGCAGCCCTTCGCCGACGAACGTCGCTTCCGCCTGGCGCTCTACCTCGCGTTGGCGCCCGGCCCGGTGCCGCGCGACAACCTGGCCGCCCTGTTCTGGCCTGACCGCACGCAGGCCGCGGCGCGCAGCAACCTGCGCAAGCTGCTGATGGAACTGCGCGCGCTGGCCTTGCCCGGCCTCGTCGACGAGGCTGACGCGCTGCACTGGCCGGTGGCGCTGGACGGCGAGCTCGATGAATGGGCACCGCCGCTTCAGGGGCTGAGCGGCGGCGACAGTCCGGCTTTCGAAACCTGGCTGGCCGAACGGCGCCAGGCCCTTCAGGAGGCTTGGTGCAGCCGTGCGTTGACCCAGGCGCGTGCCCAGCTGGCGACGGACGCCCACGCCGCGCTGGCCCTGGGGCGGCAGGTGCTGCAGGCCGATGCGCTGCACGAAGGCGCAGGCCGCCTCGTCGAAGCCGCGCTGCTGGCGCTGGGCCGGGGCCACGAGGCGGCCCTGTGGCGCCAGCAGTTCGCGCAGCGCCTGCGCGTGGAACTGGGCGTCCCGTGGCCCGCTGCCGAGGCCGCGCCGGCGTCCGACGACGGCCTGCTCGGCCGCCGCGACGACCTGCAGACACTGCGCGGCCTGCTGGAAGACCGCCGCTGCCGCCTGCTCACGCTCACCGGTCCCGGCGGCGTGGGCAAGAGTGCGCTGGCCCTGGCGCTGCTGAAGCAAGCCAGCGTGGTGGCCGACGGCCTGTGGTGGGTGGCGCTGGAAGACCTGGACGACAGCGCGCAGGTGCTGCCGCGCATCGCGCGCGAACTGGGCGTGGCGGTCGGCCCGGCCAGCGACGGCTGGGCCGAGGTGGTGGCCCATCTGCAGGGCCGGCATGTGCTGCTGCTGCTGGACAACGCCGAGCACCTGGCCGGCCTGCCCGCGCTGTTGCGCCGCCTGCTGGGCGCCGTGCCCACGCTGCGCTGCCTGGCCACCTCGCGCATGCGCCTCGGGCTGGCCGAAGAGTGGCTGCTGCCGGTGGAGCCGCTCTCCGCGGCGGCGGCACGCCAGCTCTTCCTGCGCGCCGCCAGCGCTGCACCCTGGCGCCAGCCGATCGCGGCCGACGACGCGCTGCTGCCGCCGCTGGTGGAAGCCCTGGGCCGCCTGCCGCTGGCACTGAGCCTGGCCGCCACCTGGACGCGCCACCTCGCGCTGCCCGCACTGCTGCAGGAGGCGCAGCGCAGCCTGGACCTGCTGGCCGCAGCGCAGAGCCCCGACGAGCACCCGGCGCATGCGAGCCTTCGCGCCACGTTCGAGCGTTCCTGGCAGTTCCTGGCGCCCGAACTGCGCCCCGTGCTGGCGGCGCTCTCGGTGGGCGTGGGCACGCTGCCGCTGCACGTGGCGCAGGCCCTGGGCCCGGCCAGCGCGGCGCAGCTGGCGGCGCTGGCCGACGCCTCGCTGCTGATGCTGGACGGCGAAGGCCGCGTCGGCATGCACCCCCTGCTGCGCCAGTTCGCCGCCGAGAAGCTGGGCGCCGGGCGCGATGCTGCGCGGCGCCGCCACCTGCAAGCCCTGGCCGCGCTGATGGCACCGTGGAAGGACTTCGATGAAACCGACGGCGGCGCGGCCCTCGGCGCCATCACGCCCGAGCTCGGCAACGTGCTGCTGGCCTGGGACGCCGCGCTGGAGTTCAGCGACGCCGGCGCGCTGGCCGACATGGCCGAGGCCCTGGGCCATGTGCACCACACGCAGGGCGGCATCGCCGGCGTGCTGCCGCGCTTCGAGCAGGCCGAGGCGCTGCTGGCCGGCTGCCGCGAGCCCGCGGCCCTGTGCCGCGTGGCGCTGGAGCACGCGGCGCTGCGTTACTGGCTGGCCGATTACGCGGGCGTCGAGCGCTCGGCGCGCGGGGCCCTGCGCGCGGCGCGCGAAGCGAGGCTGCCGCGTGCCAAGCGCCAGGCGCTCAACGTGCTGGCGCTCGTCGCCCTTCGGCGTGGCTGCAACGAGGACGCCGTGGCCTGGATGAGCCAGGCGCTCGCTCTGGCGCGTGCCGACGGCGCCGCGCGCGAGGCCACCGTCTATGCCGGCAACCTGAGTGCGCCGCTGCGCGAGCTGGGTCGACTGGACGAGGCCGAAGTCCTGGCGCTGGAAGCATGGCGCGGTTACCGCGAGACCGCGCACGCCGTGGGTGAGGTGGCGGTGCTCAACGAGCTGGGGCTCATCGCCCACCAGCGCGGCGCGCTCGACGCGGCCTTCGACTGGTACGCCCAGGCGCTGCAGGTCACCGACCGCCACACCCACCCGGCCGGCCGGCCCGCGCTGCTCACGCACCAGGCCTCGGTGCGGCTGGACCAGGGCCGGTGCGCCGAGGCCCTGGCCCTGGCCGATGCCTCGGGCTCGGAGATCGAACGCTTGGGCGTGCGCAGCCATGCCCTCACGCAGCTGCGGCTGCGCGCCGAGGCGCTGCTGGCCTGCGGCCGCGTGGCCGAGGCTGCCGAGCCCCTGCGCGCCGCCTGGGCGCTGCTGCAGCGCGTGGACGACTCCAGCCGCACGCGCGGCTTCCTCTGCAGTTGCGCCGCCTACGCGCTGGCGCTGGGCCGTGCCGCCGAGGCGCTGGCGCTGTGCGAAGCGGCGGGCCAGCGCAGTGCCGCGGCGCAGCCGATGCTGGCGCGCTACCGCCGTCTGCGCGAGACGCTGCTCGCGCTGGTGCCCTCGCCAGCGGCGCCGCCGGACGACATCGCCCTGCAGCGCGCCATCGAGCACCTGCTCGGCTGAGGGCCCACGCGCGGGCACGAAACGCCCGCGAAACGCCCGTGCGCCTACGGTGGCGCCATGGCCGGCACCCGCCTCTACATCGTCCGCATCTGCCGCGAAGGCTCCGCCTTCAGCGCCAGCGCGCGGCGCATCGACGAGGAGGTGGCCGGCCACTTCGACCAGCCGCTCGCGCTGCTGGAGTTTCTGCTCGGGCCGGCGCCGCCGGCACCCCCACCGCCCCAGGGAGAACACCATGAACGAGATGCTGCGTCCTGAACGCTTGCTGGCCACCGCCGTGCTGGCCGCTGCCTGCGCTGCGGCCAGCGCCCAGGTGGGCCTGGTCGGCCCGCCGACCTACGAGACCCAGGTGCTGCTGGACCTGGCACCCGGCGACCGGCCGCAGTACGGCGCCTACGTCGCCGAGATGGGCTGGCGCAGCGACGGCCGCACCGAGGTCTCGGGCGCCATCGATTACGCGGCGTTCGTGAACTTCGCGCCGTCCGAGGCGCGCGCCATCGCCGACGACTTCAACCTCAAGGCGCTGTCGCACGTGGGCGGCATCGTGCAGTTCAACCCCGTGGACGTGCCGCACCTGCACGCCACCGCACTGTCGCGCAACACGCGCTACTGGCAGGCCGGGGCCGTGGACACACCCTTGGACTTCACGCCCTTCCTGGACGGCGTGCTGAATGCCGACATGGGTTTCGCCGAACTGCCCTTCCAGCTCTTCGCCAAGGTCACGTTCTCGCTGGACGTGGTGAACGCCGCCGGCCAGCCCACGCTGCACCTGTTCCGCAACAGCGCCCACATCGACTGGAACAACGCCAGCGCGCGCTGGCAGTTCACCAGCAGCAGCACGCTGCCCGGTACCGACTGGGCCGACAGCTTCACCACCACGAGCACGCTGCAGCCGCGCAAGACCATGCGCAGCGAGCTGGTCTACGCGGACTTCCTGGCCGGCGCCTACACCGCGCCCGCCGGCAGCCTGTTCGGCCTGCAGTGGACGCTGCAGACCGAAGCGCTGGTGGAAGGCATCGCGGTGTCGGCGTCCACCACGGCCGACTTCCTGCACACCGCAGGCATCGGCTTCGCCATCAGCGCCGGCGCGCCGGCAGGGGCCACGCTGACCGAAGTGCTGACCCTGCCCTCCGCCGTGCCCGAGCCCGGAGCCGCCGCGCTGCTGCTCGCCGGCCTGGTGGTGATGGCCTGGCGCCGCCGGAGCACGGCGTGAGCGGCCGCCGCGCCCTGGCGGCGCTGGCGCTGCTGCTGGCGGCCTGCGAAGGGCCGGCCCCCGGCCTGCAGGCGCAGGACGTGACGACGGTGCACGAGGTTCGCGTCATCAGCGCCGCCGGCGACGGCCTGGTGGCGCACGCCAGCGAGTTGACGCGCACCGTGCCCGCCAACGGCGCCATCCCCGGGTCCACCGACCGGCAGTGGTCCTGGCAGGTGTTGCGCGGCGCGTTGGCCCTGCGCCGGCTGAACGAAGCCGAGCTGGCCGGCTACCGCTCGGCGCTCGCGGCCATGGACGACGCCGGCACGCTGTGGACGGCGCAGGACCTCGACGACCCCGAGCGCGTTCGCCTGTGCTTTCGGCGCGCCGACGACGAAACGCGCTGCCAGGAACAGCGGCTGCCCGTGGCCGACCCGCTCTCCCGTCCGCGGATGGCGCGCGCGCTCTCGGCCGGGCAAGCGGGCTACGGCGTGCTGCTGGCCCAGGCCGCCGGCGGCTGGTCCACGCTGTGGATGGACGCGAGCACCCCGAACCCGCAATGGCAGTGGCTGGAATTGCCCGCGGCGGCGCGCGAGCCGCTGCTGATGTCGGGCCGCAGCGGGGCCAGCCTGGCCTGGCACGACGGCGCCGACCTGCGCTTGCAGGAGCTGGCGGCGGACCGCACGGCCTGGCGCGACCGCTTCACGGCGCCCGGCGCCACGGCCTGGTGGGCCGGGGCCCGACAACGGGGCGCGCAGGACGGGACCTGGCTCGTCTTCTGCCCCGTGCAGGGCGCGCCCGTGAGCGTGTGGCGCTTCGAAGACGCGCAGCCGCCGCGCGAGCTGCCGTCGCCGCCCACGCCCGCCTGCGGCGCGGCCACCGGCCGCCCGCAGCTGGTGGTGTCCGACAACGGCGACGCCCTGTTGCTGTGGACGCAGGCCGACGCGCGCTGGCGCGCCGCGCACTGGAAGGAAGCCGCGGCCGCTTGGTCGGCCGCGACGCTGCTCGAAGGCCTGGGCGACCAGCCGCAGCTGGCGGCCGACGAGCAGGGTCACTTCGCGCTGCTCAGCCGCTCCAGCGACGGCCCGCTGCGCCTGTGGGCCTTCCGCGCCGGCGACGGCTGGCAGCCACCGCTGGAGATCGATCCCGCCCCGGTGAACTACGACATCGGCCCGTCCGCTTCCGGCCTCGCCGAATGCTGCGCCGGCGTTGCGGCCAGCGCCGGGCGGGCCCTGGTGGCCTGGGTGCGCCCCTTCGCCAGCCAGGTCATCGACACCCGGTTGGCCACGACTTTCGTGGACCTCGCCGTCGACCAGGCGGAACTGCAGGTGCAGGTCGAAGGACAGGGCAGCCTCGTCAGCACGCCACCGGGCATCCAGTGCCCGGGTGATTGCCGCGCCAGCCAGGCCGTCGGCACGAGCATCACCCTCGAAGCACGGCCGGCCGATGGCCACCGCTTCGCCGGCTGGTCGGGCGCCTGCGGGGGCGCAGGCCCGCGCATCGACGTCACGCTTGTGGCCGGCGGCATCGACTGCATCGTGCGGTTCGAGCCGCAGGCGACCTTCGCGCTGACCTTGACCACGCAAGGGGCCGGCCGGGCCAGCGCCGACCCCGCGGCGCCGGCGCATCCACCAGGCACCGAGGTCCGCCTGACGGCCACGCCCGACGGCGGCCAGCGCTTCGTGGCCTGGGCCGGCGATGCCGACTGCGCCGACGGCCGCGTGACCATGGACGGGCCGCGCGCCTGCACGGCCGTCTTCGAGCCCGACCCCGGGCAGGTGGCGTTGACGCTCAGCGTCAACGGCGGCGGCCGCGTCGTCAGCACGCCGGCCGGGCTTGTCTGCACGGGCGCCTGCCAGGCCTGGTTCGCGCTCGGCCAGACCGTGGTGCTGAGCGCCGAGCCGCCCCCTGGCGCGAACACGCGCTGGAGCGGCGCCTGCAGCGCCGCGGTCGGGCTGTCGGCCACGGTGGTGCTCGGCGCGGCGCAGCAGTGCGCTGTGGACTTCGAAGTGCCGGTACCGAGCGGCTGGCAGGCGCTGGGCGGCCTGCTGCCGGGCAGCGGCGGCATCGTCGGGCTGCCGTCCATCGCGGCCGATGCGCAGGGCGTGCCGACGGTGGCGTTCATCGCCCAGCTGGCGGAGTTCCGCGAACTGCAGGTGCTGCGCCTGGTGGGCGGCGGCTGGCAGCGCGTGGGCAACGGGCCGCTGAACGACCCCCTGGTGAGCGCCAACGAGCCTTCGCTGGCGCTGGACGGCCAGGGCCGGCCGCTGGTGGCCTTCTCCGACGCCCGCGGCCGCGTGCAGGTGCGGCACTGGGACGGCAACCAGTGGCGGCATCTGGCCGACGACCTGTCGCTGGCCGCAGGGGCCGTCACCAGTTCGCCGCAGATCGCCTTCGACGGCCAGCGGGCCGTGGTGGCGCTGCTCGAGTACCAGGGCGGCCGTGCGCGGCCGGTGCTGCTGCGCAGCGCGCTGGACACCCCGGCTTGGAGCGGCAGCGTGGTGGCCGGTGTGCAGCTCGACGGCAGCATCCTGCTGCGTCTGGCGCTGGACGCGACGGGCCAGGCCACGCTGGCCTACGTCAGTGGCAGTGGCGTGGCCGGCGAGCAGGCGCCGCGCGTGGTGCAGGAGGGCGCAGCCGGCTGGGCCCAGCGCTGCGACGGCGGCGCCGGGCTCGACCCGGGCACGAGCTACCTCCTCAACCAGCTCGGCTTCGGCCTGCAGGGCGCAGCCGACGGCGCCAGCCTGGTGCTGCGTCCAAGCAATGACGCGCGCGCCGTGCAGGCCTGGCGCTGCAACGGCAGCGGCGCGTGGGTGCTGGACGGGCCCGGCGGGGGCGCGCTGGTGGCGGTGGACAACGTCAACAACTACCTGCAGGCCGTGGCCATGGGCCGTTCCGGGCCACCGACGGCGGCGGTGCTCGTGGGCACCGGCTACGCCGGCAGCAGCGAGCTGCACGCCTTCGTCCACGGTGCGGCCGGCTTCCAGTCGGCAGGGGTGCCGCTGGTGGTGCCTTCGCCGGGCGTGCTGGGCGTGCTGGGTGTCGCGCACGCCGCACCCGGTTCGCCGGTGGCGGCCTACGGCGTGGAGGCGGCGCCGGGCAGCCGCGAACTGCGCGCGGCCCGCTTCTACCCCTGAGGCGCGGCCCTGCTCAGCGCGCCGGCCGGCCTTCGCGCACGCCCACGGAGGCCGGCCGCTCCTGGCGCGCCTGCGCCAGCGCGGCTTCGAGATCGGCTTCGGTGATGCGCTTGAGCACGCAGAAGTTGCTGCGCGTGAGCGTGGTCGTCTCCCAGGCGCGCAGCAGCAGCGCGCGGTCACGCCGCGCGGCCTGTTCGGCGGGGCTCAGGCTGGGGTCGATGCTGAACTCGGGCGCGGCGCGCTCCTCGCGGGGCGGGCGCGGCGGGCGCTGTTCGAAACGCTCGCCCTGGGGGCGCTCCGGGCGAAGCGGCCGGTCATGGCGGTGGTCCGGGCGCGGCGGGCGGTCGCCCCGGGGCCCGGGCTGGCCCGCGGGACGCTCAGGGCGTCCTTGAGGCGGCCGGCCATCGCGGCGCGGCGGCGGGCCGCGGCGTTCGCCTTGCGGTGCGCCGTCCGGGCGCG
>CAZBUU010000134.1:0-11417 GCA_964495125.1 uncultured Rubrivivax sp. | reverse complement strand
CGGCAGGCATTGCAGATCTGCAGCACGCGCGAGACCTCGGCCTCGGCGATCAGCGCCTCAAGCGCTTGCACGTTCGATCTCCTGGACGGCCTGCGCGGCCGATGCGCCGGCCAGGCGCCCGAACACGGTGCCGATGGTCATGCCCACGCCCGCGGTGTAGCCCTGGCCCAGCACGTTGCCGGCCATCATCTCGCCGGCCACGAAGAGATTGCCGCTGGGCCGGCCGCCGAAGTGCACGGCCGCGGCTTCGTCCACCTTCAGGCCCAGGTAGGTGAAGGTGACGCCGGGCTTGAGCGTGTAGCCGAAGAAGGGCGGCGTATCGATCGGCCTTGCCCAGTGCGTTTTGGCGGGCGTCAGGCCTTCGGTGTGGCAGTCGTCGAGCACGGCGTGGTCGAAGCTCCCTTCGCGGCAGGCGGCATTGAACTCGCGCACGGTGGCAACAAAGTCGTCGACGGGCAGCGAGAGCTGCTTGGCCAGGTCTTCCAGCGTCTCGGCGCGCGCACCCTTGAACACCGGCGGCATGAAGCGGCCGACGGCCTTGGCGTCGATGATCGAATGGCCCACCTGCCCCGGCTGCAGCGCCACCAGCCGGCCCCAGATGGCATAGCGCTTGGGCCAGAAGTCCTCGCCCTCGTCGTAGAAGCGCCGGCCTTCGCGGTTGACCATGATGCCCAGCGACACGCAGTCCACGCGCGTGCAGATGCCGCCGTCGTACAGCGGCGCGCGTGCGTCGATGGCCACCATGTGCGCCTGCGTCGGGTCGCCGATGGCGTCGGCGCCCTGCGCGATCAGGTCCTTCAGCAGCACGCCCTGGTTGAAGCGCGTGCCGCGGATGAGGAACTGCTCGGCCGGTTGCTCGCCGCGCTCGTTCGTGCCCCAGGCCTCGCGCAGCCAGTCGCGGTTGCTCTCGAAGCCCCCGGCGGCGAGCACGCAGCTGCGCGCGGTGATGCGCTCACCGCCGTCCAGCACCGCGGCGGCGAAGGCCGTGCCCAGCAAGTCGATGTGCTTCACCGGTGCCTGGTAGCGCACCCGCACGCCCAGCGCTTCAGCACTGCGGTAGTAGGCGTTGACCAGCGCCTTGCCGCCGCCCATGAAGAAGGCATTGGTGCGGCTCAGGTGCAGCGTGCCCGACAGCGAGGGCTGGAAGTGCACGCCGTGCTGGCGCATCCAGCCGCGCACGTGGTGAGAGTCGCGGATGACGCGGCGCGTGAGCGGCTCCGTCGTCCTGCCGGCCGTCACCTTCAGCAGGTCCTGCCAGAACTCCTCTTCGGGGTAGGCCTCGGTCAGCACGTCCTGCGGCGCGTCGTGCATGCAGCGGATGTTGCGCGTGTGCTGGCTGTTGCCGCCGCGCCATTCACGCGGCGCGGCCTCCAGCATCAGCACCGAGGCGCCGGCCTCGCGCGCGGTGAGCGCGGCGCACAGCGCGGCGTTGCCGCCGCCGATCACCAGAACGTCGACATCGGGTTCACTCAGAGCCACAGGATCTTCTTGCGGTAGTCCAGGTCGGTCAGCAGCGGCTCGGCGGGGCCGGTGTGGAACACGGCACCGCGTTCCAGCGCGAACACGCGGTCGGCCAGTGCCAGCACGAGATCCAGATTGTGCTCGACGATGACCATGGACACCTCGCCACGCAGGCGGTCGAAGACGGTGAACAGCTCCTGCACCACCGCCGGCGCCAGGCCTTCGAAGGGCTCGTCCAGCAGAAGCAGCTTCACGTTGCCCGACAGCGCCCGCGCCACCGCGGCCATCTGCTGCTCGCCGCCGCTGAGGTAGTCGGCCGCGACGTGGCGGCGCTCCTTCAGACGCGGGAAGACCTCGTAGATCTTCTCCTCGGTCCACACCGTGCCGGTGCTGCCGTCGGTCTTGCGTGCCAGGCGGCCCAGCGCCAGGTTCTCGGCCACCGTCATGCCGGCAAAGAGGCCGCGGCCCTGGGGCACATAGCCGATGCCCAGGCGCGCGATGTCGGGCGCCGGCATGCCGGCGATGTCGCGGCCGTCGAACCGGATGCTGCCCGACGCCGGCGGCAGCAGCCCCGCCAGCGCCTTCAGCAGCGTGGACTTGCCGGCACCGTTGCGGCCCAGCAGCGCCACGATCTCGCCTTCGCGCACGTCCAGCGTGGCGTCGTTGAGGATGTGGCTCTTACCGTAGAAGGCGTTGACCTTCTCGAAGTGCAGCACCTCGCGGCGCTCGCGGGCGTTGCCCGCCACGCGGCCGGTGACGGGTGGCGTGCCGCTGCCGGTGTAGACCTCCTGCACGCGGCGGTCGTCGCGCACTTCGTCGGGCGTGCCGCACATCAGCACCTCGCCCTGGTTCATCACCGTCACGCGTTGGCTGAAGGCCAGCACGCGGTCGATGTCGTGCTCGACGATGAGCACCGGAATGTGGTGCGCGATGGTGCGCACCAGGCGCGAGACGCGTTCCCGCTCGGCGGCGGCCAGGCCGGCCAGCGGTTCGTCCATCAGCAGCACCTGCGGCTTGCTGCCCAGGGCGATGCCCAGGTCCACCAGGCGCTGGCCGCCGTAGGAGAGGTCGCCGCCCGGCGTGTCCTCGATGCCTTCCAGACCCAGGAACTTGATGAGCTCCGCGGTCTCGGCGTTGATGCTGTCGAAGTGGTCGACGTCACGCCAGAAGTCCAGCCGCGCCGCGTCGCGCGCCTGCAGGCTCAGGCGCAGGTTCTCGCGGATCGTCAGGCCCTTGAAGAGGTTGGTGATCTGGAACGAGCGCGCCAGGCCCTGCTGGCAGATGCGGTCCGGCCCCAGGCCATGCACCGGCTGGCCGCGCAGCAGCACCTGGCCCTTGCTCGGCGCGAACATGCCGCTGACGAGGTTGAAGGTGGTGGTCTTGCCCGCGCCGTTGGGGCCGATCAGCGCGTGCACCTGGCCGGCCTCGACCTTCAGGTTGGCCCCCGTCACCGCGCGGATGCCGCCGAAGTTCTTGTCCACGCCGTCCACTTCCAGCACCGTGCCCTGCCAGGCCGGCGGCTGCAGGAAGCCGGGCAGTGGCAGGCCCTCGAAGATGCGGCGCCGGCTCATGGCGGCACTCTCTTCGGGCGGCGGCTTCAGGCGCCGCTTGATCTTCTCGTAGATGCCCACCAGCCCCGTGGGCGAGAACAGCACGAAGCCCACGAACACCAGGCCGAACCACAGCAGCCAGTTGCTGGTGAACATCGAGAACATCTCGCGGAACATCAGGTAGAAGATGACGCCCAGCGCCGGCCCCAGGAAGCTGCGCATGCCGCCGATGACCACCATCGCCAGCATCTCGCCCGAGAAGGCCACGGTGGTGGACTCGGCCGCCGCCAGCCGGTGCAGGAAGACCAGCAGCCCGCCGGCCAGGCCGGTGACCGTGCTGCTCAGCACGAAGGCCAGCAGCTTGTAGCGTGCGGTGTCGTAGCCCTGGAAGGTGGCGCGCTGCTCGTTCTCGCGGATGGCCACCAGCACATGGCCGAAGGGCGAACGCACGAAGCGCTGCAGCGCGTAGAGCACGCCGAAGGCGATCACCGCCACGAAGGCGTAGTAGGCGAAGTGGCCGTTCAGGTCGATCGGGCCGAGGCTGCCGCGCTCGATGCCGCCCAGCCCGCCTTCGCCGCCGGTCAGCGCCGTCCAGCGGAAGGAGATGGCGTAGGTCAGCGCGCACAGCGCCAGCGTCAGCAGCGAGAAGTACACGCCCTTGCGGCGCAGGATCAGGAAGCCCACCACCAGCGAAAGCAGCGCGGTGAACACCACGCCGAAGGCCAGCGCCAGCAGGATCTGGTGCTTGAACCAGTGCAGGTGGGCCAGCGCCGCCGCATAGCCGCCGATGCCGAACCAGGCGCTGTGCCCGAAGGACACCAGGCCCGTGTAGCCCACCAGCAGGTTCAGGCTCAGGGCCGCCAGGGCCAGCAGCACCACCACGGTGGCGTTGTCCCAGGTCAGGCCGAAGGCCATGAGCACCGGCGGCATCAGCACCAGGCCCACGGCGCCGATGACCAGCGGCCGGTTGCGTTCGCCGAAGAGGAAGCTGCTCATTCGAAACGCTCGATCCGTTCGCCGAGCAGGCCGCGCGGCCGGAACATCAGCACCAGGAACATCAGCACGTACATCGACGCTTCACCGGCCGCCGGCAGAAAGTGGATGGTGACGCCGCGCACCACGCCCACCAGCAGCGCCGCCAGCACCACGCCCCAGAAGCTGCCGAGGCCGCCGATGACGACGACGACGAAGGCCACCGTCATGATCTCGGTGCCCATGGCCGGGTGCACGATGGTGATGGGACCGAAGAGCGCGCCGCCCAGCGCCGCACTGGCCACACCCAGCACGACGATGGCCGTCATGTAGGGCTGCAGGCGGATGCCCAGCGCCGCGACCATGTCCGGCCGCTGCACGCCGGCACGCACCACGCGACCGAAGGCCGTCTTGTGCAGCAGCAGCCAGAGCGCCGTCATCAGCACGAAGACCACGGCCAGCAGGAAGAGGCGGTAGCGCGAGAACATCATCTCGCCCACCATCAGGTTGCCCTTGAAGCCGGGCGGCATGCCCGAAGGCAGCGGCGCCGCGCCCCAGACCATGCGGATGAGCTGCTCCACCACCATCGCCAGGCCGAAGGTCACGAGCAGGCTCAGGATGGGGTCGGTGCTGTAGAAGCGGCGCAGCAGGAAGCGCTCGAAGGCGATGCCGATCAGACCCACCACCACCGGCGAGACCACCGCGCCGGCGGCGAAGCCGAAGCGCTGGTTGACCTCCAGCGCCACGTAGGCGCCGACGGCATAGAAGGCCCCATGCGCCAGGTTGACGACGCCGCCGACGCTGAAGATCAGCGACAGCCCCAGAGCGAGCAGCAGGTAGTAGCCGCCGAGCACCAGGCCGTTGACGACCTGCTCGAGCAGAAAGACGATTTCCATCGGGAGAGTGGGCCGCAGCAGCGCCGTTGCCGCGGCCGGGTTCAGGTCAGAACTTGCATTGGCTGTCGGCCTTCACGGGCGCGAGCAGTTCGAGGGGCTGGTTCGATGCCGGCACTGCATCGCCGAACTTCAGGAAGTCCTGCTTGCCCTTGGCTTCGCCCTTGGCCTTCACGGTGAAGGGGTAGGCCTCCTGCATCAGCTGGTGGTCCCAGCTGCGGAAGTAGGCCTTGCGGGCCTTCAGGATGTCGAACTGCGCTTCGCTCTCGAAGTAGGCGATGAGCTTGTCGGTGTCGGTGCCCTTGGTCTCGGTGATGGCCTGGGCCATCATCTTCATGGCCACGTATTCGATCCAGGCGTGGTTCTCGGGGATCTTCCCGTACTTCTTGGTGAACTTCTCGACGAAGGCCTTGGAGCCCGGCGTGTTCAGGTCGTGGTGCCACACCGTCGGCCAGATGCCGCCCAGGTTGCCTTCGCCGGCGGCCCAGGCGTCGGCGGTGTTGAGGTTGAAGCCCACCACCGGGTAGGGCAGGCCGAACTCGGCATACTGCTTGACGAAGTTGGTCACCTGGTTGCCGGCCAGGTTGGTGGACACCACGTCGGGCCGGGCCTGGCGGATCTTCAGCAGGTAGGGGCTGAAGTCGGTGACGTCGGTGGCCACCAGTTCGTCGGCCACCACGTTGGCGCCGTTGTCGGCGAAGAACTTCTTGGCCACGCGCGAGAGGTCGTGCCCGAACAGGTAGTCGGCCGTCAGCGCGAAGATCTTCTTGCCCTGCACCATCTTGTCGCGCACCAGCGCCTGGCCCACGGCCTTGACCATCACCGTCACCGGAATGTCGACGTGGAAGGTGTAGCGGTTGCAGTCCTTGCCGCGCAGCGAATCGGAACGCGCGCCGATGCTCATGAAGAGCTTCTTGTTGCGCGCCGCCACCTGCGAGACGGTCAGCGCCGAGGCCGAGGAGATCTCGCCCATCAGCACGGCCACGCCGTCGCGCTCGATCATGCGCTGCGCCTTGCTGGACGCCACCTGCGGGTTCACCGAGTCCTCGGTGATCAGCTCGAGGGGCCGGCCCAGCACGCCGCCGGCGGCGTTGATCTCTTCCACCGCCATCTTGATGCCCATCGTGGCGTACTCGCCCAGGGCGCCCAGGAAGCCGGTCATCGGCGTGAGGTGTCCGATCTTGATGGGCCCGCTCTGGGCCTGCAGCAGCCCGTGGGCACCGAGCGCACCCGCGCCGGCGATGCCGGCGGCGAGCACGCGGCGGCGGTTGATCTGGCCTGCTTGGGAACGGTCCATGGTCTGTCTCCTTCGGGTTTTGTCTTCAGTCGACCTGGATGCGCGCCGCCTGGATCACGCGCGTCCATCGTTCGTTTTCCTGCGCATTGCGGCGCACGGCGTCTTCCAGGCTGCCGCCCAGCGGCGTCACGCCCAGGGCTTCCCAGCGCTGCGCCAGGTCGGGGGCGCGCAGCACGGCATTGAGATCGGCATTGAGCTTCTTCATCAACTCGGGCGGCACGCCGCGGGGCACCGACACCGTGTACCAGGGCTCGGCCGCATAGCCGCGCACGCCGGCCTCGGCGATGGTGGGCACGTCGGGCAGGCTGGCGTTGCGCGCGCGGCTGGTCACGCCCAGGGCGCGCACCTTGCCGCTCTTGATGTGCGGGTGCGCGGTGGCGATGTTCTCGAACATCAGCTGCACCTGGCCCGAGAGCAGGTCGGCCATGGCGGGCGCGCTGCCCTTGTACGGCACATGGACGAGGTCGGTGCCCGTCTGGAACTTGAACAGCTCGGTGGCCATGTGGATGGCCGAGCCGTTGCCGGCCGAGGCGTAGTTCAGCTTGCCGGGCTGGGCCTTGGCCAGCGCGATGAACTCGGCCACCGTCTTCGCCGGCACCGCCGGGTTGACGATCAGCACACCGGCGCTTTCGGCGATCAGCGACGCCGGCACGAGGTCGGTGGCCGGGTCGTACTTCAGGCCCTTGTACATCGACGCCGCGCCGTTGTGCGCGATGGTGGCCAGCACCAGCGTGTAGCCGTCGGGCGCTGACTTCGCGACCATCTCGCCACCGACATGGCCACCCGCGCCGGGGCGGTTCTCCACCACCACGGTCTGCTTGTAGGTGGCGCCCAGCTTGTCGGCGAGAAGTCGGCCCAGCAGGTCGGCGATGCCGCCCGCGGCATAGGGCACCACGAGCCGGATCGAACGGTTCGGGAAATCGGCCTGCGCCCTGGCCGGCGTGGCGGCGCTGGCGGCCAGCAGCAGGGCTTGGCGGCGGGTGAAGGAGGTCATGCTCAGTCCAGTTGCAGCTTGGCCGCCTCGATGACGCGGTTCCACTTGACCGTCTCGCTGGCGAAGAAGGCCTGCGCCTGGGCCTCCGTGTTGGCCACGCCTTGCACGCCGCTGGCCTCCAGCCGCTGTTGCGCGGCGGGCGTGGCCAGCACGCGGGCGATGTCCTGCTGGATCTTCTCCACCAGTGGCGTGGGCGTGCTGCGCGGCGCGGCCACGGTCCACCACGAGGTGGCGGCATAGCCCGGCACGCCGGCCTCGGCCACCGTGGGCACCTCGGGCAGCGTGGCCTCGCGCTTCGCGCCGGTGACGGCCAGCGGGCGCAGCTTGCCGCTCTTGATGTGCGGCATGCCCGAGCCGATGTTCTCGAACATCACGGGGATCTGGCCGCTGATGAGGTCCACCAGCGCCGGCCCGCTGCCCTTGTACGGCACGTGGGTCATGCGCGCGCCGCTCATCAGCTCGAACAGCGCCGTGACCATGTGGATGGACGAACCCGGCCCGGCCGAGCCGTAGGCCAGCTTGTTCGGGTGGGCCTTGGCGTCGGCCAGGAAGTCGCCGAAGCTCCTGTAGGGCGAGGCCGCCGGCACCAGCACCACGTTGGCCGCCTCGGCCAGGATGGTCACGGGGCGCAGCTCTTCGGCCGGCTTGTAGGCCAGCTTGCGATAGCTGGCGTAGGCAGCATGGATGCCGATGGTGCCCACCATCAGCGTGTGGCCGTCCCCCGCCGCGCGCGCCACGTCCTGTGCACCGATGTGGCCGCTGGCGCCGGCCTTGTTCTCCACCACCACCGTCTGGCCCCACAGCTGCTGCAGCGGCTCGGCGATCAGGCGGCCCAGGATGTCGGCGATGCCGGCCGGCGCGAAGGGGATGACCAGCCGCACGTTGCGCGAGGGGAAGGCCTGCGCGTGCGCGGCCCAGGGCGCCAGGGCGGCGGCGGCAAGAAGGTCTCTGCGCTTCATGGCATGCACTCCGCGAGCGTCGACAGCGGCCGCTCTTCGTAAGGAAGGTCCCACAGGGCGGCGTTGGCCGCGTCGACGATGCCCACCGGCAGTTCGATCTCCGCAGGCACGGCCTCGCCACGCAGGTGGCGCACGGCGCACTCGGTGGCCAGCGCGCACATCTGCATGGCGTTGAAGTCGGCCGTGGCCAGCATGCGGCCCTCGCGGATGGCGGCGACGGCCTGCGGAATGGCGTTCACGCCCACCACCGTGGCACGGCGGCCGGCGGCCTGCAGCGCGTCCAGCACGCCGATGGCCATGATGTCGTTGGCGGCGAGCACGGCGTCCAGGTCGGCATGCTGTTCCAGCAATCGCGCGAAAGCGTCGCGCGCGGGTTCGCGCAAGTAGGCGCCGCAGCAGCGCGCCACCAGCTGCACACCCGGCGCTCCACGCACGGCCTCGTCGAAGGCCTGCACGCGTTCGCGGCTGGTGACGGAGTCGGCCGGGCCCTCGACGATGGCCACCTTCGCGCGGCCGCGCAGATGCTCGAACAGGTGCAGCGCGATGTCGCGCGCCAGGCGGGCGTCGGACGCCCCGACGAAGCTCTTCGCCTGCCCCGGCGCCATGCGGCTGACGAAAGCGAAGATGGGCACGCCCGCGGCCAGCACCGTGGCGACGGCGGCGTCCAGTCGGTTCGGGTGGACTGAAGCGAAGACCAGCGCATCCGGCCCCCAGGCCAGCGCGTCATGCACCAGGGCCGACTGCTGCTCGGGATCGTCGGGCGTCTGCGGCACGAAGTGCTGAACCTCGGCACCGAAACGCGCCGCCACACGCTCGGCGCCCAGCCTCGCCGCGGCGTAGGCGGGATTGCTGAGGTTCTTCGTGAACACGGCGAGCTTCATGGCGCGGCGCATGCTACGGCCGGGGTGCGGCGCGGAAAACTACGGTTTTCCTTCAGCGGCTATAAGCCCCGGCGATGGCGCGCGCGCCGCTATAAGCCACCGCGATAGGCGCCTTCGGAAATCGGTAGTTCCCCCGGGGCCGGTGCGTTCATAGACTCCGCCGCGAACTTCGCCGCATCACGCCATGAACGCTCCAGCGCCCCGAGAGCCCTTCGTCAGCCACATCGCCGAGATCCCCTGGCAGGAATACCCGGGCCATTTCGGCGGCGCCCTGTCCAAGGCGCTGGTGCGGCCCGAGACCTGCGGTTCGAGCCGCATCGACTTCCGCATCTCCTGCTACCAGCCCATGGCCTACGTGCAGGAGCACGTGCACCAGGTGCAGGAGCAGGTCTACCACGTGCTGGAAGGCGAAGGCATGCTGACGCTGGACGACCGCAAGGTGCTCATGCGCAGGAACGACTACGTCTTCGTGCCGCCCGGCGTGCGCCACAGCTTCACCAACAACGGCACCGTGCCGCTGGTCTTCCTCGTCGTCACGACGCCGGTGGAGGACGGGGAGGCGCCGCAGTGAAGGCGCCCACGCTGACCCTGCCCGACGCGCGGCTGCTGGTCGCCGGGCGCTGGGTGGAAGGCGCAGGCCGCAAGGCCGTGCTGGACAAGTTCCGCCTCACGCCCTGCACGCAGGTGCACCTGCCCTCGCGCGAGCAGGTGCGCGAAGCGGTGGCCGCGGCCGATGCGGCCTGTCGCGCCAGCACGCTGACGCCGCACGAGCGCGGGGCCATCCTGGACCGCGCGGCGTCGCTGATCGAGCAGCGCAGCGCCGAGATCGTGCGCGCGCTGCAGCTGGAAGTGGGTTTCCCCGCCAGCGACGGCCAGGGCGAGCTGAACCGTTGCATCCAGACTTTCCGCCTCTCGGCCGAGGAAGCGCGCAACTTCCGCGGCGAGATGGTGCCCATCGAAGGCGCGCCGGGCCAGGCCGGGCGGCTGGGTTTCACGCTGCGCGTGCCGCTGGGCGTGGTGGTGGCCATCACGCCCTTCAACGCGCCGCTGAACACGGTGGCGCACAAGGTGGCGCCGGCACTCGCCGCCGGCAACGCGCTGGTGCTGAAGCCTTCCACGCACACGCCCACGGCCGCCTGCATCATGGCCGAGGTGCTGCTGGAAGCCGGCCTGCCACCGGGGCTGCTGAGCGTGCTGCACGGCGGCGCGGAAACCGCCGGCTGGCTGCTCGACGAACCGAAGGTGCGCTTCTACGCCTTCACCGGCAGCACGGAAGTGGGCCTGTCCATCCAGCAGCGCGCCGGCCTGCGTCGCACGCAGATGGAACTGGGCTCCATCGCCTTCACCATCGTCGCCGACGACGCTGACCTTCCACGCTGCCTGCCGCGCATCGTCAACGCCGCCTACCGCAAGGCCGGGCAGGTGTGCACCTCGATCCAGCTGCTGCTGGTTCAGCGCCAGGTGATGCCCGCGGTGCAGGCCAGGCTCCAGGAGATGGTGCGCGCACTGCCCTTCGGCGACCCGCTGGATGCCAAGACCGTGGTGGGCCCGCTCATCAGCGAAGCCGAGGCGCAGCGCGTGGAGCAATGGGTGGACGAGGCCGTGGCGCGCGGCGCGGAACGCCTGGCCGGCGGGCCGCGCGTCGGCGCCGTGGTGCCGCCCACGCTGCTGGTCGGCGTGGACGACGGCATGTCGCTCGGCTGCCGCGAGGTCTTCGGCCCCGTGATGGCGCTGCAGCCCTACGACACGCTGGACGAGGCCATCGCCCGCGTCAACGCCACGCCCTTCGGCCTGGCCACGGGCTTCTTCACCAACCGCATCGGCGACGCCCTGCGCGCCGCGCGGGAACTGCAGGTGGGCGGCGTGCACATCAACGAGACTTCGAGCTCCCGCGTCGATGTCATGCCCTACGGCGGCAGCAAGGACAGCGGCTTCGGCCGCGAGGGCCCGCACCATGCCATCCGCGAGATGAGCGAAGAGCGCATGGTGACCATGCTCGCCTGAACAGGACTCAAGATGGCAAAGATGAAAGGCGGTCAGCTGATCGCCGAGACGCTGGTGCAGGAAGGCGTGCCCTACGTCTTCGGCATCTGCGGGCATGGCAACGTGGGCATCCTCGACGCGCTGTACGACGTGCGCGACCAGTTGCAGCTGGTGAGCCCGCGCCACGAGCAATGCGCCGGCCACATGGCCGACGCCTACTTCCGCGTCAAGCACCGGCCGGTGGCCACGCTCACGTCCACAGGCCCGGGCTCGGCCAACATGGTGATGAGCCTGGCCACGGCGCTGTCGGACAGCTCGGCCTTCATGGCCATCACGAGCAACGTGCCCACCAGCCAGCACAACCGCGCGCCCTTCCAGGAGCTCTACAAGCACAACCAGGCCGACTTCGCGCAGGTGCTGCGGCCGG
>CAZBUU010000133.1:805-11565 GCA_964495125.1 uncultured Rubrivivax sp. | reverse complement strand
TGACGTAGTGCACCGTGCGCTCCAGGTACCAGCCTTCCTCGCGGTACAGCTGCAGGAAGGCACCGGAATACTCCAGCACCTCGGCCGGCGTCTTCAGCTTGCAGAAGAAGTGCGCCACCTCGGTCTTGATGCCGCCGTTGCCGGCGACGTAGATCTCCCAGCCGCTGTCCACGCCGATGACGCCCACGTCCTTGATGCCGGCCTCGGCGCAGTTGCGCGGGCAGCCGCTGACGGCCAGCTTCACCTTGTGCGGCGCGTACATGCGCCACAGCGCGCGCTCCAGGTCCTTGCCCATCTGCGTGCTGTCCTGCGTGCCGAAGCGGCACCACTCGCTGCCGACGCAGGTCTTCACGGTGCGCAGGCCCTTGGCGTAGGCGTGGCCGCTGGGCATGCCGATGTCCTTCCACACGGCAGGCAGGTCTTCCTTCTTCACGCCCAGCAGGTCGATGCGCTGGCCGCCCGTCACCTTCACCGTCGGTATCTTGTACTTGTCCACCGCGTCGGCGATGCGGCGCAGCTCGTCGGCCGTCGTCTCGCCGCCCCACATGCGCGGGATCACGCTGTAGGTGCCGTCCTTCTGGATGTTCGCGTGGCTGCGCTCGTTGATGAAGCGGCTCTGCGGGTCGTCGACCGCTTCCTTGGGCCAGGTGCTGAGCAGGTAGTAGTTGATGGCCGGTCGGCAGCTGGCGCAGCCGTCGGGCGTGCGCCAGCCGAGGGCCTGCTGCACGCCGGCGATGGTGAGCAGGTGCTGCTCGCGGATGGCCTGCCGGGTGTCCTCGTGGCTGGCGTCGGTGCAGCCGCACATCGCCTTCTTCGTCGGCGCCTTGGAGTAGTCGCCGCCGGCGGTGAACATCAGCAGCTGTTCCACCAGGCCGGTGCAGGAACCGCAGCTGGCGCTGGCCTTGGTGTGCTTGCGCACCTCCTCCAGCGTGAACAGGCCCTTGTCCTTGATCGCCTTGCAGATGGCGCCCTTGCTGACGCCGTTGCAGCCGCAGACTTCATCGCTGTCGGCCATGGCTGCCGCCTTGCTGTGACCCTCGTGGCCCACGTCCCCGATGTTCGACTCGCCGAACATCAGCCGGTCGCGCAGGTCGGCCACGTTGCGGCCTTCGCGCAGCAGCTTGAAGTACCAGCTGCCGTCCACCGTGTCGCCATAGAGGCACGCGCCGACCAGCTTGTCGTCCTGGATCACCAGCTTCTTGTAGACGCCGGCGTAGGGGTCCGAGAGCACGATCTCTTCCGTGCCCTCGCCACCGCTGAAGTTGCCGGCGGAGAAGAGATCGATGCCCGTGACCTTCAGCTTGGTGCTGGTCTGGCTGCCGGTGTAGCGGCCGATGCCGAACTGCGCCAGGTGCGTGGCGCAGACCTTGCCCTGTTCGAACAGCGGCGCCACCAGGCCGTAGGCGATGCCGCGGTGCGCCGCGCACTCGCCCACTGCGTACACGCGCGGGTCGGTGATGGTCTGCAGCGTGTCGCTGACCACGATCCCCCGGTGGCAGTGGATGCCGACCTTTTCGGCCAGGCCCGTGTTGGGACGGATGCCCGCGGCCATCACCACCAGCTGCGCAGGCACGGCGCTGCCGTCCTTGAACGAGACCTCGGCCACCCGGCCATCCGCACCGGCATGCAGCGCGGCGGTCTGCGCGCCCAGCAGGAACTTGAGGCCGCGCTCTTCCAGCGACTTCTGCAGCAGCCGGCCGGCGGTCTCGTCGAGCTGACGCTCCATCAGCCAGGGCATCAGGTGCACGATGGTCACGTCCATGCCGCGCTTCATCAGCCCGTAGGCCGCTTCCAGGCCCAGCAGCCCGCCGCCGATGACGACGGCCTGCCGGTACTTCGTGGCCGCGTCGATCATGGCCTGCGTGTCGGCGATGTCGCGGTAGGCCACGACACCGGGCAGGTCCTTGCCCGGCACCGGCAGCATGAAGGGCGTCGAGCCGGTGGCCAGCAGCAGGCGGTCGTACTCGGCGGTGACGGTGCCGCCCCGGCCGTCGTCGGCGCTGACGGTCCGCCGCGTGCGGTCGATGCCGGTGACGGTGCAACCCCGGTGCAGGGTGATGCCGTTTTCCGTGTACCAGCTCAGCGGGTTGAGGACGATCTGGTCGACGGTCTGTTCGCCCGCCAGCACCGGGCTCAGCAGGATGCGGTTGTAGTTGGGGTGCGGCTCGGCGCCGAAGACGGTGATCTCGTACAGATCGGGCGCGATCTTCAGCAGTTCTTCTAGCGTGCGGACACCGGCCATGCCGTTGCCGACGAGCACCAGACGGGATTTCTTCAAGGCGGACCTCCGTGCGGGACATGCAGGGCCTGACCGTCCGGCGCGAGCCGGCGGGTCAGACAGGTACTGCGCACGTCGCTGTGCACGTCGGTGGGCGGCATCCACGACCTCGCGGACCGGCACCCAACGCAGGCGCGCCATCGCGCCACGGAGTCAATCAAGCAGTTTCCGTGCCGTAGGGCGCGGGTCTCCCATCGGTATCGCCACGGGCGCCGATCTAGGGGCCAGAATGCGCAAGCCGCTTGATCTGCCCGCCCGGGCCCACCAAGATAGGGCGCTGGTTGCACATTGGTGCAGTCCTTTGCCGCCCTTGACATCCATGCCCACGTTCGCCGAAACGTCCCTCGAGACTGCGCTGGCAGGGGCGACGCTCCAGTCGCTGCTGTCGGGCCTGTTGCCGGCGTTGCTGGAGCGCCGGGGCGACGCCCTGGCCATCAAGGACCTCGCCAGTGGCCGCTGGGTCCACGCCAATGCCGCCATGGCCGAACTGCTGCGGCGCCCGCTGGCCGAATTGCACGGCAGCACCGATGCCGAGCTCTTCGACCCGCCCCTGGCCACGGTGCTGCGCGCTGCCGAGCACACGGCGCAGGCCCAGGGCGCCCCGCTGAACAGCGAGCACCGGTTCGAACTGCACGGCCAGCGGCGAGACTTCGCCGTGCTGCGCTGGGCATCCGCGCCCGATGCTTCGGGAAGCCGCTACCTGTGCAGCGTCTGGACCGACCTTGCGCCCGAGCGCCAGCGCGAAGCCCAGCTGCGGTCGGCGCTGGAGCAGATCGAGCAGCAGCAGCGTGCCAACGAACTGCTGCGCCGCGAGCTTTCCGACCAGGCCTTGCGTGACCCGTCCACTGGCCTGTACCGCCGGACGCACTTCGACGACCAGCTGCGGCGGGAGGTGGACCTGTCCACGCGCGAACACCGCGAGTTCGCCATCGTCTTCATCGAGCTCGATGCGCTCTCGGCCAAGGTCAAGGCGCTTGGCGCGGAAGGTGAGCAGCGTGTGCTGGAAGCGGTGGGCCGCCTGCTGCGCAGCGGCACGCGGGCCATGGACGCCTCCAGCCGTTACGACGAGCGTCGCTTCGCGGTGCTGCTGTCGGGCGTGGGTCTGGCCACGGCGCATGCGCGCATGGAAGGCCTGCGGCGCCAGTGCGCCAGCCAGATCGTCGTGCACGAGGGCCAGGAGCTGGGCTTCACGGTCTCCATGGGGGTGGCCAGCTTTCCGCACACCGCCCGCACCCAGGAGGCGCTGATTTCGTCGTGCGAGGCGGCACTGGCCGAGGCCTGCCGGCGTGGCGGCAACCACGTCACGCTGGCCGCCATCCGCTTCGACGACGCCTGAGCCTGTGTCTCAGGGGGCGAAGACGCGCTGCAGCATGCTCGCGGCCAGCGCGAACAGCATTACCGCAAAGAAGCGCTTGAGCAGCTTCACGTCGATGCGCTGCGCCGTGCGTGCGCCCAGGGGCGCCAGCAGGACGCTGGCCGTCGAGACGATCAGCAGTGCCGGCAGCCACAGGTAGCCGAAGGCGCCCGGCAGCGCCGCGGGCAGGCCCCAGCCGCTGATCAGGTAGCCCAGCACCCCGGCCGCGGCGATCGGGAAGCCCAGCGCGGCGCTGGTGCCCACGGCCTGCCGCGGCGGCACGTTGCACCAGGTCATGAAGGGCACCGAGAGGAAGGCGCCGCCAGCGCCCACCAGGCTGGAGATGAAGCCCACCGCGAAACCCACGCCCGTGAGGCCGGCTGGGCCGGGCAGGGCGCGCGAGGGGCTGGGCTTGCGGTCCAGCAGCATCTGCACGGCCGTGTAGCTGATGAAGGCGCTGAAGGCCAGCGCCAGCGCCTGGCCCTTCAGCAGGGCGAAAACTCCACCGCCGGCCGCCAGACCGCCGAGCAGGATGCCGGGCACCATGGTCCGCACGATGGGCCAGCGCACCGCGCCCAGGCGCTGGTGCGCGCGCACGCTGGACAGCGAGGTGAAGAGGATGGTGGACATCGAGGTCGCGACGGCCATCTTCACCGCCAGGCCCGATTCCACGCCGCGCTGCGCCAGCAGCCAGGTCATGGCCGGCACCATCATCATGCCGCCGCCGACGCCCAGCAGCCCGGCCAGGAAGCCGGCGATGGTGCCCAGGGCCAGCAGTTCGGCGACCAGCGCCGGGCCGATGTCGAAGGGCACGGCACTCAGCCCAGCAAGGCCAGCACGGCCTGCCACTCGGCCGGCGTCACCGGCGTGATGGACAGGCGGTTGCCGCGCTTGAGCAGCAGCATGGTGGAGAGTTCGGCGCGCTGGCGCATCTCAGCCAGTGGCAGCAGGCGGGTCTTGCGCTCCAGTTGCACGTCGATCTGCCACCAGCGCGGCGCCTCGTGCGTGGACTTGGGGTCGAAGTAGGGGCTCTGCGGGTCGAACTGCGTGGCGTCGGGTGCCACGCGGCCCATGATGCGCGCGATGCCCGCCACGCCGGGTTCGGCGCAGGACGAGTGATAGAAGAGCACGCCATCGCCAGGCTGCATCGCATCGCGCATGAAGTTGCGCGCCTGGTAGTTGCGCACGCCGGTCCACGGCAGCGTCTGGCGCGGCGCGCGGGCGAGGTCGTCGATCGAGGCCTCGTCGGGCTCGCTCTTCATCAACCAGTACTGGGGCACGACGGGGCCGGGCTGAAGGGGAAGAAAAGGTGTCCGCCGCGGGTGGCGAGCCGGTTAGCCTGAACCTTAGGGGAAGTTCAGGTGGGCGAGGTCAGCCAAGCCTTAGGTTCATCTGACGCGAGACGCTCACACCAGCAAGGCGATGTTCCAAGCCCTGGTCCATAGACCATCGGCTCAAGGGCATATGAGACTCGCAACCCGCAACGGACAAAACCATTCTAGGCGCCGATGCATGACCCTGCGGGCCCCGTGAAGGGGCCGGAAGTCACAGCAATTGACCGTCGTCAGCCAGCGCCGTGTCGACACGCTTGATGAGCGCATCGATGTCGCCAGGCAGCGCTGCTTCCGGTGCAGCCGGCGAGGCGGATGGCGTTGCCGCCACGCCCCGTTCGGCCAGCTGGTAGGCGAGGTTCAAGGCCGCCAGCACGGCAATGCGCTCGCGCGCCTTCACCTTGCCGGAATCGCGGATGGTGGTCATCTCCCTGTCCACCGCCGCCACGGCCGACTGCAGCAAGGTTTCGCCGCCCTCCGGGCAGCCGAGCATGTAGACCTGCCCGAGGATGGTGACTTCGAGCTGCTTCATCAGGGACGCGCTTTCGTGCTGCCTTCGGCGGCTTCGGCCGGCAGGCGGTCGAGCAGGGCGTCGATGCGGGCGCGGGCCGCTGCCAGGCGCGAGCGCAGGCTGTCGCGCTCGGCGGTGACGGCGGCAAGCTGCTGCTCGATCAACGCACTCGTGCGCTTGAGTTCCTGATGCCGAAGCACCAGGCGGTCGACCCGTTCGGCGAGTTCCTCGAGCTTGGCCATGTGCGTCCCACCCTCCGCGCGAACTTCACATTGTAGGAGCGCCGGTATCGCACCAGGCCCGGACACCACATTCCGAACAGCGCGGCGTGCGTGCCAGGCACACGTATCGGCCGTGAAGGATGAGCCAGTGGTGCGCATGTTCGGCGTATTGCGACGGCACACGCTGCAGCAGTTGCTGCTCCACCTCCAGCGGGTTGCGCCCCGGGGCCAGGCCCGTGCGGTTGGAAACGCGGAAGACGTGCGTGTCCACCGCCATCGTCGGCTCGCCGAAGGCCACGTTGAGCACCACGTTGGCCGTCTTGCGGCCGACGCCGGGCAGGGCCTCCAGCGCCTCGCGCGATCGCGGCACGCGGCCGGCGTGCTGCTCCACCAGGATGCGGCTGGTCTCGACCAGGTTCTTCGCCTTGGTCCGGAACAGGCCGATGGAGCGGATCAGCTCGGTCACCTGCTCCACGCCCAGCGCCATCATGCGGTGCGGCGTGGGCGCCAGCACGAAAAGTTGCCGCGTGGCCTTGTTGACGCTGACGTCGGTGGCCTGGGCCGACAGCAGCACGGCGGCCAGCAGTTCGAAGACGCTGCTGTACGCCAGCTCGCTCTGCGGCTGCGGGTTGGCCGCCGCCAGCGTGGCGAAGAAGGGCTCGATCTGCTCAGGCTTCATCGTCGCCAGCCTTCAGCGCCACGGCGGCTGCCTGGCGCGCTGCGGCGCGCTGCAGCGCGGCTTCGATGACGGCGCGCTTGGCAGCCAGCACCGCGGGATCGGTCAGCTTGCTGTGGCTCTCGAGGTCCTCCAACTTGGCACGCGCCTTGGCGGCCAGGCGCTCGTCGTGCTCGCGCTGTTCGCGTTCGAGGCGCTGCGTGCGGAACGCGTAGCGTCCGCGCGCGAGTTCGGCCTCGGCGGGGCTCCAGGCCTGCCAGCCCGTGCGTTCGCCGGTGACCGGGACCATGCTGATGCAGTCCACCGGACACACCGGGATGCACAGCTCGCAGCCGGTGCACTGCGCCTCGATGACGGTGTGCATCAGCTTGCTGGCGCCGACGATGCAGTCCACCGGGCAGGCCTTGATGCACAGCGTGCAGCCGATGCACCAGGCTTCGTCGACGATGGCGATGGCGCGTGGGCCCTCGTGGCCATGAACCGGGTCCAGCGGCTGCACGTCGCGGCCGGTGAGCACAGACAGGCGGACGATGCCTTCGGCGCCACCGGGCGGGCAGCGGTTGATCTCGGCCTCGCCCGCGGCCATGGCCTCGGCGTAGGCGCGGCAGTCGGGGTAGCCGCAGCGCGTGCACTGCGTCTGCGGCAGGGCGGCGTCCAGGCGCTCGGCCAGCGCGGCGTGTTCAGCGGGAAGGGCGGTGACGGGCACCGCCGGATTATCGGCCGCGGGTCTTGCGCGCGGGCCGGGCTTCGGTCTTGGTGGCCGGCGCGGCCACGGCCTTGTCGAAGCGCTTGATGAAGCTGCGCACTTCCGGGTAGACCTGCTCGCGCCAGCGGCGGCCCGAGAAGATGCCGTAGTGGCCGGCACCGATGGCGTCGTAGTGGAACTGGCGCGACTTGGGCACACCCGTGCAGAGATCGTGCGCGGCCTTGGTCTGGCCGGCGCCGGAGATGTCGTCGAGTTCGCCTTCCACGGTCAGCAGGGCGGTGGTGGTGATGTCCTGCGGCCGCACCGGCTCGCCGTCCACGACCCAGGTGCCGTTCACGAGCGCGAAGTCCTGGAACACGACCTTGATGGTCTCCAGGTAGTACTCGGCCGGCATGTCCAGCACGGCGTTGTACTCGTCATAGAACCTGCGGTGCGACTCGGCGCTGTCGTCGTCGCCGCTGATCAGGTGCTGGAAGTAGTCGTAGTGGCTGTTGAGGTGCCGGTCGGGGTTCATCGCCACGAAGCCGGTGTGCTGCAGGAAGCCCGGGTAGACGCGGCGGCCGGCGCCGGGGAAGTTCTGCGGCACGCGGAAGATGACGTTGTTCTCGAACCAGCTGTGGCTCTTGTTCATCGCCAGGTTGTTGACGGCGGTCGGGCTCTTCCGGGCATCGATGGGGCCGCCCATCATCGTCATGCTCAGCGGCGTGAACTCGCCGCGGCTGGCCAGCAGCGACACCGCCGCCAGCACCGGCACCGTGGGCTGGCAGACCGAGATCACGTGCACGTTCGGGCCGATGTGGCGGATGAACTCCTGCACGTAGGCGATGTAGTCATCGAGGTGGAAGGGGCCCACGGCCGCGGGCACCATGCGCGCGTCGGTCCAGTCGGTGATGAACACCTTGTGATCGTGCAGCAGGCTCTTGACGGTTTCGCGCAGCAGCGTGGAGTGGTGGCCCGACAGCGGTGCCACCACCAGCACGGTGGGCTGCGCCTTCATCGTCTCCAGCGCGACGGGGTTGTCGGTGAAGCGCTTGAAGCGCAGCAGGCGGCAGAAGGGCTTGGTCATCGCCACCTGTTCCTGCACGGCCACTTCCACGCCACCGACGGTGGCCGCGGTGATGTCGAACTCGGGTTTCTCGTACTCCTTCGCCAGGCGGTGCAGCAGGTCGAAGCTGGCTGAGACGCGCTGCGACAGAGGCAGGTGTGCGAAGGGCGAGAGCGGGTGGTTGTAGAGCTTGGACGACGCGCTGGCGAATTCGGCGAACGGCGCCATCAGCGCGCGTTGCGTCTCGTACATCTGGTACAGCATGGTCAGTGTCTCCTCAGCAACGGCCGCCCGGCATGATCGCAACCGGCTTCAGCCTGATCTTGCTGCACTGCAGCAATTTAGGCAAGCCGTTTGACATGGTGCGCTCTGGAGAGATCTCCCGAAAGCGCGAAAACCAGGGCTCCGAACGCAGAAATTGCCCGAACTGTCGCCAGGGCGACAGCCTGGGCGGTGCGGAAGCTCAGGCCATCACCTTCGCCAAGGCGGCGACGACCGTGTCGATGTTGCGGCTGTTGATGGCAGCCACGCAGATGCGGCCCGAGTCCACGCCGTAGACGCCGAACTCGCTGCGCAGGCGCTGCATCTGCTCCTTGGCCAGGCCCGAGTAGCTGAACATGCCCTTCTGCGCCGTGATGTAGGAGAGGTCGCCCTTCACGCCGGCGGCGCCCAGCTTGTCCACCAGCGCGCGGCGCGTGGTGCGGATGCGCTCGCGCATGCCGGCCAGTTCCTCTTCCCACAGCGCGCGCAACTCGGGCGTGGTCAGCACGGTGGCAACGACGGTGGCGCCGAAGGTGGGCGGGTTGGAGTAGTTCGTGCGGATCACGATCTTCAGTTGCGACAGCACGCGGGCGGCCTCGTCGGCACTGCCGCACACCACGCTCACCGCGCCCACGCGCTCGCCATACAGCGAGAAGCTCTTGGAGAAGGAGGTGGAGACGAAGAACTGCTGGCCGGCCCTCAGGAAACACTGCACGGCAGCGCCGTCTTCGGCGATGCCTTCGCCGAAGCCCTGGTAGGCCATGTCCAGGAAGGGCACGAGGCCGGCTTCGGCGCAGGCGGCCGCCACCTGTTCCCACTGCGCCGGCGTGATGTCGCAGCCGGTCGGGTTGTGGCAGCAGGCGTGCAGCACGACGATGGTGCCGGGCGCGGCGGCGCGCAAGGTCGCCAGCATGGCCTCGACGCGGATGCCGCGCGTGGCGGCGTCGTAGTACGGGTAGGTTTCCACCGTGAAGCCGGCCTGGGTGAACAAGGCGCGGTGGTTTTCCCAGCTGGGGTCGCTGATCAGCACCTTGGCGGCGGGGTTCACCTTCTTCAGCAGGTCGGCCCCGACGCGCAGGCCGCCGGTGCCGCCCAGGGCCTGCGCGGTGGCCACGCGGCCTTGCGTCACGGCCTCGCTGCCGGCGCCGAAGACCAGGGTCTGAACGGCCTTGTCGTAGGCGGCGATGCCGTCGATGGGCAGGTAGTTCTTGGCCCTGGGGGCCTCCAGCAGCTGCTTCTCGGCCGCGGCCACGCATTTCAGCACCGGCAGCTTGCCTTCGTCGTTGAAGTACACGCCGACGCCCAGGTTCACCTTGCCGGGCGTGGTGTCGGCGTTGAACTGCTCGTTGAGACCCAGGATGGGGTCGCGGGGCGCCATCTCGACGGAGGCGAAGAGGGATGCGGACATGAGGCTGGTTCCTGACGACGGGGTGTCGGTAGCACCTTCCCGGTGCCGGCAAAGGACCGGCGGGCTGCGCTACCCTTGGGGTTTCCCCGAGATTCTAAGTGTCACCCTTGCCCCGCCTCCCCGTCCGCCTGCCCGCCTCGGAGACCGAATGAGCGCCCTGGCCGAAGTTCCCCAGGACGACGCGCCGGCGCGTGCCGGCGAGTTCGTCACCTTCCCCGGCTCGCCCTTCCAGCTGTTCCAGGCCTTCGCGCCGGCGGGCGACCAGCCGACGGCCATCGCCCAGCTGGTGGAAGGCATCGAGGACGGCCTGGCCTTCCAGACCTTGCTGGGCGTGACGGGCTCGGGCAAGACTTTCACCATGGCCAACGTCATCGCACGCATGGGCCGACCGGCCATCGTGTTCGCGCCCAACAAGACGCTGGCCGCACAGCTGTACGCCGAGTTCCGCGATTTCTTTCCGAAGAACGCGGTGGAGTACTTCGTCAGCTACTACGACTACTACCAGCCCGAAGCCTACGTGCCGCAGCGCGACCTGTTCATCGAGAAGGACAGCGCGATCAACGAGCACATCGAGCAGATGCGCCTGAGTGCCACCAAGAGCCTGCTGGAGCGGCGCGATGTGGTCATCGTGGCCAGCGTCAGCGCCATCTACGGCATCGGCAATCCGGCCGACTACCACCAGATGGTGATGACGCTGCGCGTGGGTGACAAGCTCAGCCAGCGCGACGCCATCGGCCAGCTCATCCGCATGCAGTACAAGCGCAACGAGCTGGACTTCAGCCGCGGCAGCTTCCGCGTGCGGGGCGACACCATCGACGTCTTTCCCGCCGAGCACAGCGAACTCGCGCTGCGCATGGAACTCTTCGACGACGAGGTGGAAAGCCTCATGCTGCTGGACCCGCTCACCGGCAAGGTGCGGCAGAAGATCCCGCGCTTCACCGTCTATCCCAGCAGCCACTACGTGACGCC
>CAZBUU010000133.1:0-795 GCA_964495125.1 uncultured Rubrivivax sp. | reverse complement strand
ACGCCGCGCGAGCGTGTGGTGGACGCCATCGCCACGATCAAGGACGAGTTGCGCACGCGGCTGGACGAGTTCGTCAGGAACGGCAAGCTGGTGGAAGCGCAACGCCTGGAGCAGCGTACGCGCTTCGACCTGGAGATGCTGCAGGAGGTGGGCCACTGCAAAGGCATCGAGAACTACACGCGGCACCTGTCGGGCGCCAAGCCCGGCGACCCGCCGCCCACGCTGGTGGACTACCTGCCGAGTGACGCGCTGATGTTCATGGACGAGAGCCACGTGCTCATCGGCCAGTTCGGCGGCATGTACAACGGCGACAAGGCGCGCAAGACCACGCTCGTCGAGTACGGCTTCCGACTGCCCAGCGCGCTGGACAACCGGCCGCTGAAGTTCGAGGAGTTCGAAGGCAAGATCCGCCAGGCCATCTTCGTCTCGGCCACGCCGGCGAACTACGAGAAGGAACATGCCGGCCAGGTGGTGGAGCAGGTGGTGCGGCCCACCGGCCTGATCGACCCCGAAGTGGAGGTGCGGCCCGCGCTGACGCAGGTGGACGACGTGCTGCAGGAGATCCGCGACCGCGTCACCAAGAACGAGCGCGTGCTCATCACCACGCTGACCAAGCGCATGGCCGAGCAGCTGACGGAGTACCTGTCGGAAAACGGCGTCAAGGTGCGCTACCTGCACAGCGACGTGGACACGGTGGAGCGGGTGGAGATCCTGCGCGACCTGCGGCTGGGCGCCTTCGACGTGCTGGTGGGCATCAACCTGCTGCGCGAGGGGCTCGATATCCCGGAGGTGTCG
>CAZBUU010000132.1:0-11568 GCA_964495125.1 uncultured Rubrivivax sp. | reverse complement strand
CGATGTCGGTGTCGGCGGCGGCGGCCTGCCAGGCGACGTTCGAGGAGGGGGGGCCAGAGGCGGCGAGGGCGGTTGCCGAGGCCAGCTGCAGCAAGGCCACGGCGCAGGCAGCAGCCAGGAAGGACTTCGTGGGCATGGTCGCGTCTCCAAGGGCCGGCAAGCGGCCTTAACCCGCCATTGTGCGTCGATCTCGAGTGCAGCCGAATCGAGGGGTCGTTCACGTTACAACTGCACGCTGCGAACAGCCAGGATGGGGGGCGCGCCCGGCGATCTCCTAGGATGCCGGACCATGGAAAAGTTCCGCCTTCCCCTGGGCCGCCAGTGGCTCTTCGCCGTCGTGCTGGCCGCAGCGACGGGTGTGGCCGCTGCCGCCGACCCCAAAGCGTCCAAGTACTACGAGGACGCACTTCAACGGTTCGAGAAGCAGGATCACAAGGGCGCGATCATCCAGCTGCGCAACGCCCTGAAGATCGATCGCAACATGCTGCCCGCACAGCTTCTGATGGGGCAGGCACTGCTGGCCAATGGCGAGCTTGGCGCTGCCCAGGTCGCGTTCGAAGAAGCCATCCGACTGGGCGCCAGCACCTCGGAGGTGGCGCTCCCGCTCGCCCGCACTTTCATTGCCCAGGGCAAGCCGGATGCCCTGCTCAGCGACAGCCGCTTCAGCCACGCGGGGCTCCCCCGGGATGCCAAGATCGCCGTGCTGCTGCTCAAGGCCAGCGCGGCCAGCGACTTCGCCAAGCCACGCGACGCGCTGGTGTTCGTCGATGAGGCCCGCGCGCTCGACCCCAACGGCATCGAGAGCTGGTTGGCGGAAGTGCCCATCCGAGTGCGTGCGCGTCAGTTCACGGAAGCGAAACTCGCTGCCGACAAGGCAGTCACGCTCGATCCGAAGTCGCCCAAGGCTGCCTACCAGCAGGCCACCGTCGCGCACGTGACCGGCGACTTGAAGTCGGCCGTGGCGATGTACACGCGCACGCTGTCGCTCAAGCCCGACCACGTGGACGCCCTGGTGGCCCGGGGCGGGCTCCACATCGACCTGAACCAGATTCCCCTGGCCAAGGCCGACGTGAAGGCTGCGCGCGACGCGGATCCGAAGGACCCGCGCGCCGCCTACCTGTGGGCCCTGCTCATGGAGCGCGAAGGCAATGCGGCGGCGACGAAAGCGGCGCTGCTGCAGGTGACCAATCTGGTGGATCCCTACCCCCTGGAGAGCTTGCGCTACAGGCCGCAGGTGCTGATGCTCGGCGGCCTGTCGCACTTCGCACTGAACCAGCACGAGAAGGCCCGGCCCTACCTCGAACTCGTGGCACGCCAGGACTCTCACAGCCCCGTGTCCAAGCTCCTGGCGCAGATTTACCTGAAAGAGAAACAGGTGGACAAGGCCATCGCCGCCCTGGAGGCCTACCTCCGGACGCGATCCGACGATCGGCAGGCGATCATGATGCTCGCCTCGGCCAACATGGCCCAGGGCCGCCATGCCAAGGCGACGCAGCTGATCGAGGAAGGGCTCAAGGCGGGCGAGGATCCGTCCATGCGCGCACTGCTGGGCATGAGCATGGTCGGCAGCGGCCGCTTTGAGACCGCGCAGACCGAACTCGAAGCCACGCTGAAGAAGGATCCGACTCAGGTCAGGGCCGGTGTCTCGCTGGTCAGCCTGTACCTGGGCTCCGGCCAGCCGTCCAAGGCGGTCACGGTGGCGCAGTCGTTGGTCAAGCAACAGCCCCAGAACCCGGGCCTGCACAACCTTCTCGGCAACGCCCTCGCCGCGCGCGGCGACGTGGCCGCAGCCAGGGAATCGTTCGAGCAAGCCCTGAAGCTCGACCCGAAGTTCAACGAGCCGCTGTTGAACCTGGCACGAATCGACACCGACCAGCGCGCCTTCGATGCCGCCCGGACGCGGCTGAACACCTTGCTGAGCCGCAATGAAAAGGACGTGGACGTCCTGCTGGAGAGCGCCCGCCTGTTCGCATTGCGTGGCCAGTACGACGAGGCGCAACGTTGGCTGCAGCGCGCCGAGGACGCCAGCGGCGCCCGCTTGCAGGCTGGCCTGCAAGCGGTGGAGTTCTACCTCGCCCGCGGGCGCATCGACATGGCCAAGGAAGCCGTGAAGCGGCTGCAGGGCAAGGCCCCAGACGCGATGCTGGTTCTGCTGGCCCATGCGCGCACCCTGGTCGCCAACAACGAGCTCGCCGAGGCGCGCACCGTGCTCACGCGCGCCAGCTCGCAGGCCGGCTTCGACGCAGCCACCCTGACCCGCATCGCCGAGCTCCAGTTGCAGGCCGACAACCTGGCCGGAGCATCGCACGCTCTGGACAAGGCGCTGCAGGCCAAGCCGACCCATCTGCGCGCCCGCGCGTTGCGCTCAACCACCTACCTGCTGGAAGGCGACTTCACCAAGGCCGAGCAGCTGGCACGCAGCGTCCTGACCAGCGACCCGAAGCTGGCGCTGGGCCACGGACTGCTCGGGGACATCGCATTGGCCCGCAAGCAGCCGGCTCAGGCCGTGGAGGCCTACAAGCGGGCCCACCAGGCCGAGCCGGGCAGCGAATCGCTGGTGCGCTGGTTCAACGCCCTTTCGGGCACGCAGCCCGGCGCAGCCGTCTCACTGGCCGAGCAGTGGCTTCGCGAGCGCCCTCAGGACACTCGGGTCTGGCGCAGCCTCGGCGACTTCCAGGCTCGCTCGGGCAACTTCGCGGCGGCCAAATCGGCGTACCAGAAACTGCTGCAGCTCGAACCGCGCGACGCCGAGTCCCTCAACAACCTGGCCATCGTGCTGGTATCGCTTGGAGACGCTGACGCCCTCAAGGTCGCCGACCAGGCGCTGGCCCTGAAGCCCCAGACGCCCCACATCCTGGGCACCACGGGCTGGGCCGCCTTCCACGCCGGCCAGTCCGACCGTGCGCTTCAACTGCTTCGCGACGCCCGACTGCGCGACCCCAACAACCCGGCGACACGATACTTCCTGGCCGCCGTGCTGGCCAAGCAGGGCCGCAAGGCGGAGGCTCGGCAGGAGGTGCAGAGCGCCTTGCAGTCGGCGCCCGAGTTCGCCTATGCGAAGCCGGCGAAGGAGCTGCTGCGGACGCTCGAATGAGGGGGTCAACGCTCGTCGGGTGTCTTTACAGCCATGTCGACGGCCGTTGCAGTGAACCCCCTAAGTCCTTGATTTTTCAGGCCGTCATGCCACAGGCACACCATTTGCAACTTTCTGTTCAAACGCGGCGCCCTTCAGGTGCCTCACTGAATCAACCAAGGACGCTGGAATGAAATTCCTCTCTGTCAAGCTTGTGTCTGCCGCTGCGGTGGCCCTCATGGGAACCCTGGGTTCGGGCAGCACCTTTGCGCAAGGCACCTTCACCGCTGCCGCCACCGGTGACACCTGCAACCCCGGTACCGGCGCCTTCAACAGCGTGAGCTGCACCAAGGGCAGCGTGACGGCCACCCTGAAGGCTTTCGGCTACACCAGCGCCACGGCCCTCTCCAGCACGCCTGCCACCGGCTTCACGGCTGGCTACGTCGGTGACTTCGACGCCGCCGGCTTCGGCGCGTACACGGGCAACAAGGAGAACGGCACCGGCTCGCAGCATGCCTTCGACAACCTCACCACGGGTTGCAGCACGACGATCAACTATTCCGGCCTGTCCACCAACAACAGCGGTTGCGGCGGCAGCATCGAAGGCCTGCTGCTGGACTTCGGTTCGTCCAAGGTCAAGATGACCGACGTGGGCCTGGGCTACATCTCCGGCGACGCCGATGTCATGGTCTGGGCCTACACCGGTGGCGCCAACGTCGCCGATGCCAGCACCACGGTCACGGGCGCCACCGCGAAGGGCAGCACCACCACCACCGGCACCACGGCCGCTGCGCTTTCGGGCTGGACGCTGGTGAAGAGCCTGAACTTCGGCACCACGACCGGCGTGCAGAGCTTTGCGGGCTCGGTCTACTCCAGCTACTTCCTGATCACCACCTACTTCGGCGCCGCTGCCACGGGCTTCACGGCCGGCGACGACAAGTTCAAGATTGACCAGTTCACGGTCGAGCTGTGCACGGGCACGACGACCAATGGCAGCGGCACCTGCACGCCGACCACCAACACGGGCGTTCCCGAGCCCGGTTCGCTGGCTCTGGCCGGCCTGGCGCTCCTGGGCGCCTACAGCACGCGCCGCCGCTTCGCCACGAAGAAGTAATCCTGCACGCGGCCACTGTGGCCGCCAGCAGAGGAAGGGCCGCTGATGCGGCCCTTTGCTTTTGGCTCGGCGCCCGTCAGGCCGCGCCAGGCCCCTCGCGCACCGCCGCCGCCCAGGCCCAGGCCTGCTCCACGATCTCCGGCAGCGGCTCCGCCACCCCCAGCTCGGCAGCGATGGCTTCCACGGCCTCGGCAAGATCGCCTTCCACGGCATCCAGCAAGGCCAGCCGGGGTGCCCAGGCGCCGCGGCGCTCCAGCAGCGCCTGGCGGGCCGGCTCGGACAAACGCAACGGCGCCAAGGCCTGTGCCATCGGCACCTGCAGCAGCTGCTCGATCAAGGACAGCAGCCCGAGCGTGAAGTGCGCCCCGGGCTGCTCGTCGCCGCGGGCTCGCGCCACCAGCTCCAGCAGGCGGCCGCGCGCCAGCGCCGCTTCCTCCAGCGCCTTGGACGCCTGCCGCATCTGCGCCGCCCCCATCAGCTGCACCGAGAGCCAGCGGTACAGCTCGGCACGCCCCAGCAGCGTCACGGCATCGTCCACCGCCTCCACCGCACGGCGCAGGCCGATGGCCGGGCTGTTGGCGTAGCGCAGCAACCGGTAGGTCAGCGCCACGTCGCCGCGTACGGCGTCGGCGATGACCGAGGTCTCGCGGTCCAGCGCCAGGTGGTTCAGCAGTTCGCAGATGCGGTGCGCGGCCGAGCCCAGGTCGCGGCGCGGCACCGGCGCACCGCCCTGGCTCAGCGCTCCACTGGCCAGCGACAGCCCCGAGCGCAAGCCCTTCTCCAGGTCGTCCAGGTGGGCGAAGCCCTGGCCCACCAGCACGATGCGCGGGAGCTTCTCGCGCCAGCGCTGTGCCGAGAGCGCCAGGGTGTCCAGGCCGCCTGCCGCCGCGTCCAGCATGACGAAATCGACGGGCGGCGTGGCCGTCGGGGGCCGGTCCGGCACGCCCAGCATGGCCCCCTTCGCACGCAGCGCCGTGGCGGCCTCGGGCGGCACCAGGGCGATGTCGTCCACCAGCAGCATCACGCCGCTGCCCGCCGCCGACACCACGCCGTGCTTCTCCAGCAGCGCCGCCGGCAGCTTCACCAGCGCCGAGCGCCCGCCTGCGGCCACCCCGCTGGCCGCCATCAGCAGCGCCGCGTGATGAGCGGCAGCGGCCGGCGCATCGGCCTGCGCCGCCAACCGCCGCTGCACCGCGGCCGGCATCAGCAGCTCGAAGCCGCTCACGCCGCCGTTGCGGCCGACCAGCGGGCGGCGCACGCCGAAGCTCGTGGCCCCCGGGCTTTCGGGTGCCGGCCTGCCGGCCGTGCTGGCCACCAGCTTGGCCGCCGGCGCCGGCCGTGGCGCTGGCGCATCCAGGCCCAGCCAAGCCTTCAGCCACGCGATCATGCGGAGCGGCGCTCGAGCGGCGTTGTCAGGAACATGGCCGCATCATAAGGACGGCCCCGCTGCCTCGTCGCCACCCAGCCAGCCCTGGCCCTCGCCCTCCGGCGGCGCTTCCGCCACCGCGCGCGCCAGCGCCATCCAGGTCGCGAAGCCCAGGCGCATGGCCCGCCGCGGCGCGGGCCGCGCGACCTCCAGCCCCGCCTCACCGGCGATGAGCACACCGAAGGCCGCCGGCACTTCGCCAGCCTCGGCGATGCCCTCGCGCAGCACGTACCAGCACTGGCTGGCCAGCGCCGCATAGGCTGCGCCCTTGTCGGGGCGCCGCAGGTCCGACAGCAGGTCGGCGCGGCTGACCTTGATCTCGTGCACGATGGGTTCGACGTAGTCCTCCACCGTCGTGTGGCGGATGGAGAAGACGTCGGGCATGGCCATCGCCCAGGTGGTGGCGCCTTCGTCGCCGGCCAGCGGCGCGCGCAGGCTCAGGCCGCGCCAGACGATGCGGCCGGCGCGCTGCATCTCGCGCGCCACGCGCGCCACCAGCGCCTCGTGGGCGTCGAAGGCCTTCTGGTTGCGCTGGCGGGTTTCGGCCAGCACGCCGATGCCGGCGTCGGTGAGCCGCAGTGTTTCGCGGCCCTCGCCATCCCAGTGGCGGCTCAGCAAGCCGGCGGCCAGCAGCTCCAGCTCCAGCGCATCGTGGCAGGGCCAGCCGGCCGAGCGCCACATCTCGCGCAGGCGGCGTCGGTGTGCCGCCGCCAGGCCGGCCGCCACGCCGCGCTACTCGACGACCTGCACGCCCTGGCCGAAGGCCAGGCGGCCCTTCAGCGGCTCGAAGCCATCGCGCGGCTCGGGGTAGGACCAGGCCGCATCGGGCTTGGCGTCGCCGTCGACGAAGAGCGTGTGCCACACGGCCTGTCCCCGGCGCGAACACATGGTGCGCGTGTTGCTCGACAGCAGGTACTGCGACTTCACCGCCGCCATCGGAAAGTAGTGTTCGCCTTCGTCGAGCACGGTGTCTTCGCTCTCGGCAATCACGGTGCCGTTCCAGATCGCTTTCATGCCAGGGCTCCTGCGGGCAAGCGCGGCAGGTTAACACCGCGCCGCCGCCGAACGCAGCGTGCAAGCGGCTTCAATTCCCTGTCTGCCGTGCGCCGCTACATTGCCGCCATGGACACCGCCATCACCTCCCCACGCCCTGTCGAACGCCTGCTCCAGGGTCAGGCCACCAGCGACGGCGCCGGCGTGCGCCTGACGCGCCTGCTCACGCAGGACCTGCAGCGCCGACTCGACCCGTTCCTGATGCTGGACCTCTTCGGCACCGACAACCCGGGCGACTACATCGGCGGCTTCCCCGACCACCCGCACCGCGGCTTCGAGACCGTGACCTACATGCTGCAGGGCCGCATGCGCCACCGCGACAGCGTCGGCAACGTCGGTCTGCTCACGCCCGGCAGCGTGCAGTGGATGACCGCCGGCCGCGGCGTCATCCACAGCGAGATGCCCGAGCAGGAAGAAGGCGCGATGGAAGGCTTCCAGCTGTGGCTGAACCTGCCGGCACGCGACAAGATGCGCGATCCCTGGTACCGCGACATCCCGCTCGGCGAGCTGCCGGTGTGGGAAACCGACGGCGTGAGCGTGCGCGTCATCGCCGGCCGCAGCCATGGCATCGATGGCGCCGTGCAGCGCGAGGACACCCAGCCGCTGTACCTCGACGTGCATCTGGCGCCCGGCGCCGCCTTCGAGCAGGCGCTGCCCGATGCGCACAACGCCTTCGTCGTCGCCTACCGCGGTGAAGTGGCCGTGGCCGACACCGTGCTGCGGCCGCGCCGCATGGCCATCCTGGCCAACAAGCCCGGCAGCGACGGCGTGCAGCTGCGCGCCGGGCCCGAGGGCGCGCGCTTCATCCTCGTCGCCGGCCGGCCGCTGAAGGAGCCCATCGCCCAGTACGGCCCCTTCGTGATGAACACGCAGCAGGAGCTGATCCAGGCCGTGGACGACTTCCGCGCCGGCCGCCTGGCCTGACGCGGGGCGCTCAGCGGTCCTGCCGGAACACGCCGGTGGTGCTGCCGGAAGCGCCGAGCAGGAACACCGAGTACACGCCGCCGGCCGTGAAGGTGCGGTCGGTGGCGGTGTAGAGCGTGCTCGTGGCGGCCACGGCGATGTCGGCCGTGGTGGTGGCCGCCTGCGTCACGTAGCCCGAGGCTTCACCTGTGGCCACGGTCTCCGACAGCGGGGCGCCGTCGATCGTCATCGACAAGGAACCGGCGAAGCCGGAGCTGCCGTTCACCAGCCGCAGCTTGGCTTTGGTGCTGTCCGACAGCGGCGCGTTGTCGTCGGTGAGCCACTTGAACAGCGGCGCCGCAGCCGTGCCGTGCACGAGCAGGGTGTAGTCGGTGCCGGGCACCAGCGTCGGGTTGGTCGTCGACACCGCTGTACCGCCGACCTTGACCTCCAGGGTGGGCGAGCCCGACGACAAGGCCGCGTAGCTCGTCACCACCGGCAGGCCCGAAGCCACCAGCAAGGGGGTGGTACCGAGCGTCACCGCCATGTCGGTGATGCCCGTGGCCACGCGCACGCGGGCCTGCGTGGCAGCCAGCACGTCGATGCCGCCCTGCTGCCGCAACAGCAGCGCCTTCGCCAGCACGCCGCTCGGCCCCGGCACCAGCACGAGGGTGACCACCTCCTTGCTGCCGAAACTGATGCCGGAGACGTCCAGCCGGACGTCGGCCGCCGCCGTGCTGCCCGGCACCGTGGCGCGCACCCGCCAGGTGCCGCTGTTGATGGTGACGAAGCTGCCCACGGCGTCCACCGCCGCCGCCGACTGCACCGCCACCGAGGCGTCCAGCGAGTCGCCGGCGGCGGTGATGTAGACGTCCAGCGCGCCGACCGCGGGTGCGGCGTTGATCACGCGCACGAAGCTGCGGTTGTTGTCGGGCTGGGCGTTGTTCTCGTCCAGCAGCACCTGCTTCAAGGCCCCGGCCCGTCCGTAGGCCAGGACGCTGTAGTACTTGTCGGCGCTGACGCTGGGCGTGAAGCTCAGCAGCGAGGTGGCGGCGCCCGGGCTGTAGAGGGTGAAGACCTTGCCGGGCTTGGCCTCCACGAACGCGGCGTTGCCGCCGTAGGCCACGCCGCTCTGCCGCGACTCGTCGTCCACGCGCAACTCCAGCGCGGCGTAACCGGTGCTCGCATTGACCAGGCGCACCTGTGCCTTGGTGCGGTCGGTGCCGCCGCCGCAGCCGGCCAGCAGGGTGAGCAGCACTGCCGCCAGGGCGGCCATCCATCGGAAGGTCATCGTCGGGGTCTCCGGAACCGGTTTCGCCCGTGATCATGCCTGCACTGCGGCCCCGCCCTGTTGCTGGCCGGTGAGCGACTGTCCCGCCATGTGCCAGTCCAGCCAGGTGGCCAGGGGCAGCTCGGCCGCCACGGCATCGGGACTGTCGTGCTCGCGCACCCGCAGGCCGCGCTGCAGGTCATGGCTGGAATCGAACCAGCCGCAACCAAGGACGCGCTCTTCCGGCGCGGGGCTGGGCAGGCGAACGGCGGTGTCGGCGCAAGGGCGACGGAAGGGCCGCCAGAGGCAGCGCGGCAGCGGGATGGCGATCATGGTCGGGCTCCTGGAACGCGGCGTCGGCCGCATGCCCGGCATCGTCGCGACACGAGCCCTGGCGCTCCATCGCCCGGAGGGCGGCGCGCAGCGGGCCCCCCGCCGGGGCCCCCGCGTGGGGGCCCCCCAGGCGCCCGTCAGACGCCGAAAGGCGGCACGCCGATCAGCGCGCGGTGGGCCCAGAAGGCGAACACGGCGTAGGCCACGAGTCCGGTCACCACGGTAACCAGCGTCGGCACGAGACGGCCGGGCGGGTAGACCGTGCCCGTGGCCGCATCGCGCTGGCGCGAGGAGCGGTAGTCCAGCACCGCCCAGACCAGGAAGCCGCCGAACAGCAGCAGGTCGGCCAGCGTGTTGTTGGCCAGCAGGTGGGCCAGTGCCCAGACCTTCACGCCCAGCACCATGGGATGCTTCAGCCTGGCCTTGATGGCGTTGCCCGGCACGTAGGCGGCGACGATGAACACGAAGGACGGCAGCAGCAGCAGCGCCGCCAGGTGGCGCGTCCAGATCGGCGACGCCCACAGCACCGTGGGCCCCAGGCGCGCCTGTCCGTAGCCGTAGCAGAGCATCACGAAGCCGGCCAGCGAGATCAGCGAGTAGGCGCCCTTCCAGGCGTTGTCGCCCAGGCGCGCCCGCATGGCCGTGCGCCAGCCGTCGGCGAAGATGCGGACCGAATGCGGGCCGAGGAAGAGCACCAGACCGAGGATCAGCAGCGTCATGTCGGGGAACCGGTGGAACGAGGTGGCGCCGATTGTGGCGCCGCTATCCTCCGGCGATGAACGCGCCCCGCATGCCCCGCCTTTTCTGGGAGGACTTTCCCGTCGGCCACGTCCTGGAGTTCGGCCACGCCGAAGTCACGCGCGAGGCGGTGATCGACTTCGCCAGCCGTTTCGACCCCCAGCCCTTCCACCTGGACGAGCAGGCCGCGAAGGACTCGCTCTTCGGCGGCCTGTGCGCCAGCGGCTGGCACACAGCGGCCCTGGCCATGCGCATGATGTGCGACCACTACCTGCTGGACACCGCCAGCCTGGGCAGCCCGGGCGTCGAGGAGCTGCGCTGGCGCCAGCCCGTGTTCCCGGGCGACACGCTGCGCATGCGGCTGGAAGTGGTGGAGGCCCGGCCCATGGCCAGCCGGCCCGGCGTGGGGCTGGCGAAGATGCTGTGGACCGTGTTCAACCAGCGCGACGAGCGCGTCATGACCATGAGCGCCTGGAACATGCTGGGCCGCCGCCCAGCCGCCGATCAGGCCCCGTGATGCCCGTGCGGGCCGTCGAGGGTGTGCACGCCGTCGTGCCGGTTCTCCAGCCACTGCGGCAGCAGTGAGCCGGCCACCATGCCCGCCACCGCCGCCAGCAGACCCGCCAGCTGACCGGGGAATTCCTCGCCCCAGCCCATGATCTGCGGGAAGGAGGTCACCCACACGGTGATGCCCGCGGCCACCGAGAAGATGGCGCCCTGCGAGGTGGCGCGCTTCCAGTACAGGCCGAAAACCAGGGGCACGAAGGCGCCGACCAGCGTCACCTGGTAGGCGCCGGACACCAGCTCGTAGATCGAGGTGCCCTTCATCATCATGGCGTAGGTCAGCACCAGGGCCGCGAACACCACGATCGTCCAGCGTGTGGCGAAGAGCTGCTGGCGGTCGCTCATGCCCGGGCGCAGGTTCTTGAGGATGTTTTCCACGAAGCTGGTGGAAGGCGCCAGCAGCGTGGCCGACGAGGTGCTCTTGATGGCCGACAGCAGCGCGCCGAAGAAGAGGATCTGCATCACCAGCGGCATCTTCTCCAGCACGAAGGTGGGCAGCAGGCGCTGGTAGTCGCCCTTGGCCAGTTCCATCGCCTGCTGGCCCATCACCACCACGGCCGCAGCCACGATGAACATGGGCACGAAGGCGAAGAGGATGTAGCTGGCACCGCCGATCACCGCGCCCTGGCGCGCCGTGGGGGCATCCTTGGCCGACATGACGCGCTGGAAGACGTCCTGCTGCGGAATGCTGCCCAGCATCATCGTCACCGCGGCGGCGATGAAGAAGGCGATGTCCTTGAACGAAGGCTCGGGCCACAGCCGCCACAGGTCGCCCGAGGTGGCCAGCGCGAGCACCTTGTCGGCGCCGCCGGCCAGCGTGGCCGAGTAGATGGCGATGATGGTCAGGCCCACCACCAGCACGATCATCTGGATGAAGTCGGTCCAGGCCACCGCCAGGAAGCCGCCGACCACGACGTAGACCAGCACCGCCAGCGTGCCCACCAGCATGCCCATGTTCACGCTCATGGCGCCACCGGTGAGCACGTTGAACACCAGGCCCAGCGCCGTGATCTGCGCCGCCACCCAGCCCAGGTAGCTGAGGATGATGGCCACCGAGCAGAACACCTCGATGCCCTTGCCGTAGCGCTTGCGGT
>CAZBUU010000131.1:4421-11601 GCA_964495125.1 uncultured Rubrivivax sp. | reverse complement strand
GACAGCGTGGCGAACATGTGCGGGTAGCGCGTCACGGCCTGCCAGTACAGCCCCTCCGGGACCAGCCTGGCGGAGTGCGGCACGAAGACCTCGCTCAGCAGCAGCGTGCGGCTGACGGTGCCGCGCATGCCCAGCGGGTCCCAGTCGCCGACGACGCTGACGCCCTCGCTCTTCGCCGGCACGGCCAGGTAGAGCGAGTCGCGCTGCGTGGCGCCGGGCTTGTCCAGCGTGCACAGCACGCCATAGAAGTCGGCCGCGCCGGCCAGCGAGGCGAAGATCTTCTTGCCGGTGATGACGTAGCCACCCTCCACCGGGCGCGCCAGCGTGCCCCAGGGCGCCTTGCCGGCGGCCGCCGCGCCGCCTTCGCTGAAGGGCTGCGAATAGACCATGCCGCGCTCGACGATGTTGGCGCAGTGCAGCGCGCGGTTCGCCTCGTGGTCGGCGCGCTGCGCCGGGGTCATCTCCAGCGCGTCGGCGATGAAGCCGCTCCACATGCAACTGCTGACGTGCATGTTCCAGCTCAGCGCCGTGGCGCCGCAGTGGCGGCCGATCTCGGCGGCCACCATCACGTAGGTGGCGAAATCGGCGCCCAGGCCGCCGTGCGCCTTCGGCACGCAGATCTTCAGCAGGCCGGCTTCGCGCAGGTCGGCGTAGTTGTCGAAGGGGAAGGTGGCGTCGCGGTCGTGCGTGGCGGCGCGCGGGCCGAACCTCGTGCGCCCCAGCTCGGCGGCGATGCCGATCAGCTCGCGCTGCTGCGGCGTCAGGTGGTCGGGATGACCGGCGATGTGCATGGGGCTCACCCTTGGCGGAAGTGTTGCTGCAGGAAGGAGACCACCGCGGCGTTGAAGGCGGCGGGAACCTCGACGTTGGCGATATGGCCGGCGCCCGGCAGGCACAGGTACTCACTGCCCCCGATGCGCGCGGCCATGCGCTGCATGACTTCGGGCGGCGCGGTGCGGTCGTGCTCGGCGGCCAGCAGCAGCGTGGGCACGCGCAGCCCGGCCAGGGCCGCGCGGCGGTCGAAACCGGCAATGGCGGCCAGCGCGGCCCGGTAGGTGGCCTCGGGCACCCGCGCCATCGCGTCCCGCGCGATCTGGCGCGCCGCGGCCGGTGCGGCAGGCGACACCAGCCCCGGCACCAGCGCGTCGGCCATGCCGGCCATGCCGAGGCCGGCCTCCAGCGGGGCCAGGCGCTCGCGCAGGAACTGGCGCTGCCACTCGCCGTCGGCCCGGCCGAACATCGCGCTGGTGCAGGCCAGCACCAGACCCTGCACGCGCGCCGGCCAGCGCGCGGCGAACTCCTGCGCCACCATGCCGCCCATGCTGTGGCCCACGAGCACGGCTCCCTTCGGCCGTTCGGCATCGAGCACCGCCGCGACGGCGGCGCAGAAGGCCGCCATGTCCACGCCGCCGGCGGCCGGCGAATCGCCGTAGCCGGGGAAATCGAGCGCCAGGGCGCGGTAGCCGACGGCGCCGATCGCCTGCAAGGTGCCTGATCCCGACGCGCCCCAGATCGACCGCCCGCCGCCCACGCCGTGCAGCAGCAGCACGGCGGTGTCGCCGTGGCCGGCGGCGTCCAGGCCCAGGTTCACACCAGCCGCCCTCGATCGACGACGAGTTCGCCGTCCAGCGCCACCGTGCAGCGGCGCAGCGGCAGGTCGAAGTGGCCCAGCGTGTGGCGGTCGGCCACCTCGTTGGCGCCGGTGCTGTAAAGGAAGTTGCCGGCGAAGGCGCGCAACTCGGTGCCGTTGAAGTCGGCCTTGTCGTAGAAGCTCATGGCGTCCCAGCGGGCGCGGCGGTTCAGGCCCCAGCCGACGTGGGACACGGCGTAGGCGTCGGGGTCGCCCCAGGCCTCCAGGTAGCCGCGCATCAGGTCGGCGTCGGAGCTGTCGCCGTCCACGGCCACGGCGCGGTCGTTCTCGATGAGCAGGCGCACCGGTTCCTGCAGGTAGCGCTTGAAGGTGAGGTTGACGTCGCCGCGGTCCAGCACCAGGCGGCCGTTGACGGTGCCGGCCGCCGGAAAGGCCAGCACCAGCCCGCCCGGCCAGTGGCTCAGCGTGCCCGGCTTCTTGGTGAAGCCCCAGACGCCGCCGATGCGCGCACCCGCCAGGGCGATGTGCAGTTCGGTGCCAGCCTCGGACGTGACCAGCATCTCGCGCGCCGCCTTCAGCCGCTTCATGGCTTCGCGCACCGGTTTCTCGTCTTCGGCGCGGGGCAGGCAGCGCTCCAGGATCTCTGGATGCTCGTGGCTGATGGCCAGCACGCGCGCGCCGCCGGCCAGGATCTGCGGCAGTTCCACCGCGTGCTGCAGGCCTTCCACCGTGCAGTCGGCGACGAAGGTGCAGGCGGCCAGCGCGCCGACCACCGGCTGCAGGCTGCCGATGGCGTCCGAGGCGCCGGTGGAACGCACCGGCACAGGCGCCGTGAGCGGCCGCGCCGGCAGCACGATCTGGAAAGGCCGCGCGCCCATGCGCTGCAGCGCCAGCATCGCCAGCGCCGGCAACTCGGGCCGCGTGAGCGTCTCGCTGAGCACGGCGCAGGCATCGCCAGGCTTCACGCCGCACAGGCCGAAGGCGTGCTCGAACATCTCGATCCAGTGCGCCGGCAGTGCGTTCACAACACCTCGCCCAACAGGTGGTAGTGGCCGCCCTGGAACACCAGCGGCGGCAAGGCCGATTCGCTGAAGGCCAGCACGCGGCCGATGAAGAGGCGGTGGTCGCCCGCCGGTTGCTGCGAGACCGTCTCGCACTCGAAGACCGCGGCACAGCCGGCCAGCAGCGGCGAGCCGTGCGCGCCCAGGGCCCAGGCCCCTTCGGCGAAGCGTTCCTCCGAGGCCATGGCGAAGCGGCGGGACAGGTCCACCTGCGCCTCGGCCAGCACGTTCACCGCGAAGCGCGGGGCCGCCGCGAAGGCGGCCAGGTTGGGGCTGGCCTCGCGCAGCGACCACAGCACGAGGGGTGGCGAAAGCGACAGCGAGTTGAAGGAATTGGCCGTCAGGCCGATGAAGCGGCCGTCGGCGTCGGCGCAGGTGACGATGGTGACGCCGGTGGCGAAGCGCCCGAGCGCTGTGCGCAGCTGCCGCGGATCAATGTCCGCAGCCTCAGGCATTCGAAGCCTCGATGCCCCAGCGCGCCAGCGCCGCGTCGTCGGCCACACGGGCGTCGACCCACTTCGCGCCTTCGGGCGTCGTCTCCTTCTTCCAGAACGGCGCCTGCGTCTTCAGGTAGTCCATCAAGAACTCGCAAGCCTGGAAAGCCTGGCCGCGGTGCGCCGAACTGACGGCCACGAGCACGATCTGGTCGCGCGGCAGCAGCGGCCCCACGCGGTGCACCACGCGGGCGCCGCGGATGTCGAAGCGCTTGAAGGCCTCGTCGATCATGGCCTCGATCGCGCGCTCGGTCATGCCGGGGTAGTGCTCCAGCTCCATGGCACTCACTTCACCGGCCAGGCCCCCGTTGCGGTCGCGCACGGTGCCGATGAAGCTGGCCACCGCGCCGACGCCGCCGTCGCCTTCGCGCAGCGTGGCCACCTCGACGGCGAGGTCGAAGTCGGCGGTCTGGATGCTGACGCGCCCGGCCATGGTTCAACCGCCCGTCACGGGCGGGAAGAAGGCGACTTCGGCGCCATCGGAGATGGGCGCGGCCTCGTCGGCCATGGCCTGGTTGAGGGCGCAGCGCACGGCCCGCCCACGGGCCAGCGCCTCGGCATGGCGGCCGCCGAGGGCCAGCAGTGTGTCGCGCAACTGGCCCAGCGTGGCCCCTTCGGGCAGATCCACGGTCTCGGCGGCGCCGAGGGCCTCGCGCAGCGAAGCGAAGTAGCGCACGTGCACTTTCATCGCGACACCAGTCCGGCCATGGGCAGGAAGCGCACCATGTCGCCGCGGGCGATGGCTTGCGACGGCGGGTTGTCCACCAGGCCGTCGGCCCACACGGCGGAGGTCAAGACGCCGGAGGACTGGTTGGCGAACAGTTCCAGTTCGCCCTCGCCGTTCAGGCGCGCACGCAGGAACTCGCGGCGCTTGTCGGGCCGGGGCCACTCGAAGGCCGCGCGCAGCCGCAGCGCCGCGGGCAGGCCGGCCGGCAGCCCTTGCAGCGTGCGCAGCACGGTGTTCACGGCCAGCAGCCAGGTGACGTAGGCCGACACCGGATTCCCGGGCAGCCCCAACAGCAGCGCGGCCCTGCCGTCGGCACGGCGGATCTGCCCGAAGGCCAGCGGCTTGCCCGGCTTCATGGCGATCTGCCAGTCGTTGAGTTCACCTTCGGCGCGCGCGGCGGGCTTGAGGTGGTCTTCCTCGCCCACCGAAACACCCCCGGTGGTGACGATGAGATCGGCCACCTGCGCCGCCTCGCGCAGCGCGGCGCGCGTGGCGTCGAGCGTGTCGCGCACGATGCCCCCGTCGTGCACCTCGCAGCCGGCCGCCTGGGCCAGCGCGCGCAGCATGAAGCGGTTGCTGTTGTAGATGGCACCGGGCCGCAGCGTCTCGCCGGGCATCTGCAGTTCATCGCCGGTGGAGAGGATGGCGACGCGCGGGCGGCGCAGCACGGTCAGTTCGCCGGCCCCCACCGAGGCGGCCAGGCCCAGCGCCTGCGGCGTGAGCCGCAGGCCGCGCGCCAGCACGGCGGCGCCGGCCTGCACGTCCTCGCCGCGGCGGCGCACCCACTGGCCGGCGGTGGGCACGGTGTTCACCTTCACCCGACCCAGGCCGTCGCCCGGCAGGGCTTCGCAGAGCTCCTGCATCACCACGGCGTCGGCACCGGCCGGCACCTGGGCGCCGGTGAAGATGCGCGCGGCCGTGCCTGGCAGCAGCGGCTGGCCCACCTGGCCCGCCGGGATGCGCTGCGCCACGGTCAGCACGGCACCTTCGGCGGGCACGTCGGCGGCGCGCAGGGCATAGCCGTCCATCGAGGTGTTGTCCTCCGGGGGCACGTCCAGCGTCGAACGCACCTCCTCGGCCAGCACGCGGCCCAGGGCATCGAAGGTGGACACGCGCTCGGTCTGCGTCAGCGCGAACGGCCCGGCGCCGGCTTCCAGGCGGGCCAGCGCCTCGTCCAGCGGCAACAGCGGGGCGCGCGCCGTGTTCATGCGGCGCAATGATGCTCGATGTGGCGCTTCACCGCGCCGACGTCAGCCTTCATCACTTCGCAGCGGCGCGGCAGCGACTCGATGCCCTGCAGCGCGGCCGGCACCTCGGGCGAGAAGCCCAGCGCCTCCTCGATGGTGGCGGCGAACTTGGCCGGCAGTGCGGTTTCCAGCACGAGCATGGGCACGCCGGGTTCGCGGTGTTCGCGCGCCACCTTCAGGCCGTCGGCGGTGTGCGTGTCGATCAGCACGCGGCTGCCCTGCCAGGTGGCGCGGATGGTGGCCAGCCGGTCGGCATGCGTGCTCTTGCCCGAGACGAAGCCGAAGTCGGCGATGCGGGCCTGTTCGTCGGGCGACACCGAGAAGCCGCCGCGCAGGGCGATGGCCTCGCCGAAGAGCGCCTGCGTGCGGGCACCGTCGCGCTGCACGAGGTCGAACACGAAGCGCTCGAAGTTGCTGGCCTTGCTGATGTCCATCGACGGGCTGGAGGTCTCCCAGGTCTCGGCCGTGCCGCGCACGCGGTAGTGGCCGGTGCGGAAGAACTCGTCGAGCACGTCGTTCTCGTTCGTGGCCAGCACCAGGCGGCGGATCGGCAGGCCCATGCAGCGCGCCACGTGGCCGGCGCAGATGTTGCCGAAGTTGCCACTGGGCACGGCGAAGGAGACGCTCTCCTCGTTCGACTTCGTGGCCTGGAAGTAGCCGGCGAAGTAATACACCACCTGCGCCAGCAGGCGCGCCCAGTTGATGGAGTTGACGGTGCCGATGCGGTAGCGGCGCTTGAAGTCGAGGTCGTTGCTGACGGCCTTGACGATGTCCTGGCAGTCGTCGAACACGCCCTGGATGGCGATGTTGTGGATGTTGGCGTCCTGCAGGCTGAACATCTGCGCCTGCTGGAAGGGGCTCATGCGGCCGTGCGGGCTGAGCATGAACACGCGCACGCCCTGCTTGCCGCGCATGGCGTACTCGGCCGCGCTGCCGGTGTCGCCGCTGGTGGCGCCCAGGATGTTGAGCTGTTCGCCGCGCCGCGCCAGTTCGTACTCGAACAGATTGCCCAGCAGCTGCATGGCCATGTCCTTGAAGGCCAGCGTGGGGCCGTTGGACAGGGCTTCGAGGTACAGGCCGTCTTCCAGCTTCTTCAGCGGCGTGATCTGCGGCGTGCCGAACACCGCCTCGGTGTAGGTGGCATCGCACAGGCGCTTCAGGTCGGCCGGCGGGATGTCGTCGATGAAGAGCGACAGGATCTCGAAGGCGAGCGACGCATAGGGCAGCGCACGCCAGCGTTGCAGCGTGGCCGCATCCACCTGCGGATAGTGCGTGGGCAGGTACAGGCCGCCATCGGGCGCCAGGCCTTCCAGCAGGATGTCGGAGAAGCCGCGCAGCGTGCGGTCGCCGCGGGTGCTGAGGTACTTCACTTCAGTTCCTCTTTGCGGATCCTCACGATGGGCGCCAGCACCGTGGGCAGCGCCTGCATCTGCGCGAGCGCCGCCTTCATGCGCTTTTCCACCGTGTCGTGCGTGAGGATGATGAGGTCGGTCTGCTTCTCGCCTTCGGCGCTTTCGCGCTGCAGCACGGCGTCGATGCTGATGTCGTTCTCGGCCAGGATGCCGGTGATGCGGGCCAGCACGCCAGCCTTGTCGGCCACCACCAGGCGCAGGTAGAAGGCCGTCACGACCTCGTCGATGGCGAGGATGGGCGTGCTGCTCAGGGCGCCGGGCTGGAAGGCCAGGTGCGGCACGCGCTGCTCCGGATCGGCCGTGTGCAGGCGCGTGATGTCCACCAGGTCGGCGATCACCGCACTGGCCGTCGGCTCGCTGCCCGCGCCCTTGCCGTAGTACAGCGTGGTGCCCACGGCATCGCCCTGCACCACCACGGCGTTCATCGCGCCTTCCACGTTGGCGATGAGCCGCGCCGAAGGCACCAGCGTCGGGTGCACGCGCAGCTCGATGCCACCTGCATCGTCGCGCCGCTTGGTGATGCCCAGCAGCTTGATGCGGTAGCCCAACTGCTCGGCGTAGCGGATGTCTGCCGCCTGCAGGCCGGTGATGCCCTCGACGTAGGCAGTCACCACTATGCCGATATCGGCATAGGGGGGACCACTATTC
>CAZBUU010000131.1:0-4411 GCA_964495125.1 uncultured Rubrivivax sp. | reverse complement strand
GCCTTGTCGAACTGCACCGGCACGCCGAAGGCGATGGCCGACATGATGGTCGCCTTGTGCGCGGCGTCCACGCCTTCGATGTCGAAGGTGGGGTCGGCCTCGGCATAGCCCAGGCGCTGCGCTTCCTTCAGCACGACGCCGAAGTCCAGGCCCTTGCTGCGCATCTCGGACAGGATGAAGTTCGTCGTGCCGTTGATGATGCCGGCCACCCAGTCGATGCGGTTGGCCGTGAGGCCCTCGCGCAGCGCCTTGATGATAGGGATGCCACCGGCGACCGCCGCCTCGAACGCGACCATCACGCCCTTTTCGCGCGCCGCCGCGAAGATCTCGCTGCCATGCACGGCCAGCAGCGCCTTGTTGGCCGTGACCACGTGCTTGCCGGCGGCAATGGCTTCCAGCACCAGCGCCTTGGCGATGCCGTAGCCGCCGATCAGCTCGATGACGATGTCGATGTCGGGGTTGGCGATGACCTGACGCGCGTCGCTCACCACCTTCGCCGCGTCGCCCACGATGCCGCGGGCGCGCTCGGTGTCCAGATCGGCCACCATGGTGATGGCGATGCCGCGGCCGGCGCGCCGGCGGATCTCTTCCTGGTTGCGTTGCAGCACCTGGAAGGTGCCGCTGCCGACGGTGCCGATGCCGAGAAGGCCGACCTGGATGTCGTTCATTGCGAGTGACGCTTGCGGTAGTGGGCGAGGAAACGGTCGATGCGGCCGATGGCCTCCGTCAGGTCGTCGGAGTTCGGCAGGAAGACGAGGCGGAAGTGGTCGGGGTCGGGCCAGTTGAAGCCGGTGCCCTGCACGATGAGCACCTTCTCCTCGGCCAGCAGGTCGTAGGCGAACTGCTGGTCGTCCTGGATCGGGTAGACCTTCGGGTCCAGCCGCGGAAACATGTACAGCGCCGCCTTGGGCTTGACCACGCTGACGCCCGGGATGCGGTTCAGCAGTTCGTAGGCCAGGTCGCGCTGGCGGCACAGGCGGCCACCGGGCGCCACGAGGTCGTTGATGCTCTGGTAGCCGCCCAGCGCCGTCTGGATGGCCAGCTGCCCCGGCGTGTTGGCGCACAGGCGCATGCTGGCCAGCATGTTCAGGCCTTCGATGTAGTCCTTGGCATGGCGCTTGGCGCCCGAGACCACCATCCAGCCGGCGCGGTAGCCGCAGCTGCGGTAGTTCTTGGACAGGCCGTTGAAGGTGACGAAGAGCACGTCATCGGCCAGGCTCGCGATGCTGGTGTGGGTGTTGCCGTCGTACAGGGTCTTGTCGTAGATCTCGTCGGCGAAGACGATCAGCTGGTGCTGGCGCGCGATCTCGACGATGGCCTTGAGCAGGTCGTCCGGGTACAGCGCGCCGGTGGGGTTGTTGGGGTTGATGACGACGATGGCCTTGGTGCGCGGGCTCACCTTGGCGCGGATGTCGTCCAGGTCGGGCAGCCAGCCCGAGCCTTCGTCGCAGCGGTAGTGCACCGGCGTGCCGCCCGACAGCGACACCACGGCGGTGTGCAGCGGGTAGTCGGGCGAAGGGATCAGCACTTCGTCGCCGGCGTCCAGCAGCGCGTTCATGCTCATGGCGATGAGCTCGGAAGCGCCGTTGCCCAGGTAGACGTCGTCCACCGTCACGCCGGCCACGCGCTTCTCCTGCGTGTAGTGCACCACCGCCTTGCGCGGCGCGAACAGGCCCTTGCTGTCGGTGTAGCCGGCAGCCACCTGGCTGGGCAGGTTGCGGATCATGTCCTGCACGATCTCGTCCGGCGGCATCAATCCGAACGCAGCCACGTTGCCGATGTTCAGCTTGATGATCTTCTGGCCCTCGTCCTCCATCTGCCGCGCCTTGTCGAGCACGGGGCCGCGGATGTCGTAGCCGACGTTGGCGAGCTTGGCGGACTTGGCGATGGGCTTCACTCGGGCACGCTCCGGAGTCATTCCGACGGGGGAACCTAGAATTATCCCGCATGAAGTTCCAGCCCGACTCGAGCGACGGCGTCAACGTGATCACGCGCCAGGAGGCCGGGCGCATCTGGGTCGGCACGGTGGCGTTCTCGCACAGCATCCTCGTGCCGTGGCAGGGCGAGGTGCAGCCCTGGGGCGCCACCCAGGCCGCCGAGCTGACGGCAGCCGACTTCGAGCGCCTCGCGCAGCTCAAGCCCGAGGTGGTGATCTTCGGCAGCGGCGCGCGCATCCACTTCGTGTCGCCGGCCCTGCAGCGCGTTCTGTTCGAGCAGCGCATCGGCGTCGAGACCATGGACACCGCCGCGGCCTGCCGCACCTACAACGTGCTGGCTTCCGAACGCCGCCGCGTGCTCGCTGCGCTGCTTCTCCAGCCCCCTACTCCTGCAAGTTGAGGGCCAGCGGAAGCGGCTCGGCCGCGCGGAGTCCCTATAATTCAGGGTTGGGCCGGCTTGGCGACACAGCCGGCTGACACCAGCGCAGTGCGAGAAGACCCACCCATGACGCCTGTCATCAACAAGACCCTCCCGGACTTCGAAGCCCACGCGACCAGCGGCGTGAAGTTCACGCCCCAGTCCCTGCTCGGCCGCGCGGTGGTCCTGTACTTCTACCCGAAGGACAACACCCCCGGCTGCACCACCGAGGCGATGCAGTTCCGCGACCAGCACAAGGACTTCGTCAAGGCCGGTGCCGTGGTGTTCGGCGTCTCTCGCGACAACATGGCCAGCCATGAGAAGTTCAAGCAGAACCTCGAACTGCCCTTCGAACTGATCGCCGACACCGAAGAGAAGCTCTGCCACATGTTCGGCGTGGTCAAGAACAAGATCATGTACGGCAAGAAGGTCAAGGGCATCGAGCGCAGCACCTTCCTCATCGACGCCGAAGGCGTGATGCGCGCCGAGTGGCGCGGCATCAAGGTCGCCGGGCACGTGGACGAAGTGCTCAAGGCGGTGAAGGCGCTGAAGAAGGCCGCTTGACCCATCCCCCCAGCCCACCCCGGATGCGGCTGCGCGCCGCGCGGGTGTGCTGTCACTACGAAGCCGCACGGCCACCCGTGCGGCTTTTTTCGTTCCCCCTCCATCTGGTGACCCATGCCCCTGCCCAAGCCTCCCGCGAAGAAAGGTGACCTGCTGACCCTGGCCGACCACGAAGCCCAGGCGGCGCCGCGGCCCGAGAAGCGCTCGTCCAAGTCGCGCCCGCCCGAAGCCCCGCTGCAGGCGGCGCTGGAACTGCACGACACGGCCGCCGTGATGGCGCCGCTGGCCGCCCGCCCGGCGCCGCCCCGGGCCGCCGCCCCGCTGGTGACGCCCCCACGCCCGGCACCGACGCCCCGGCCGCGCAAGCCGCGCAGCGCGGGCCCGGCCAAGCTCTTCGTGCTGGACACCAACGTGCTGATGCACGACCCGATGTCGCTGTTCCGCTTCGAGGAGCACGACGTCTTCCTGCCGATGATCACGCTGGAAGAGCTGGACGGGCACAAGAAGGGCATGAGCGAGGTGGCGCGCAGCGTGCGCCAGGTCAGCCGCGAACTCGACGCGCTGGCCGCCCACGCCGCCAAGGACGGCACGCTGGACACCCACGCCGGCATCGAACTGGCCAAGACCGGCCACCGCGAAGCCGGCGGCAAGCTCTTCTTCCAGACCACCTTCCTCGACTTCAAGCTGCCGCCCGGCCTGCCGCAGGGCAAGGCCGACAACCAGATCCTGGGCGTGGTGCAGAGCCTGCGCGAGACGCAGCCCGGGCGCGACGTGGTGCTGGTGTCCAAGGACATCAACATGCGCGTCAAGGCACGCGCCCTGGGCCTGCCGGCCGAGGACTACACCAACGACAAGACGCTGGAAGACGGCGACCTGCTCTACACCGGCGTGCTGCCGCTGCCGGCCGATTTCTGGGAACGCCATGGCAAGACCATGGAGAGCTGGCAGCAGGGCGGCCACACCTTCTACCGCATCAGCGGGCCGCTGGTGCCGGCGCTGCTGATCAACCAGTTCGTCTATCTGGAAGTGCCGGGTGCCGCCAACCTCTACGCCCGCGTCACCGAGATCACCGGCAAGACCGCCGTGCTGAAGACGCTGCGCGACTACACCCACGGCAAGAACGCGGTGTGGGGCGTGACGGCGCGCAACCGCGAACAGAACTTCGCGCTCAACCTGCTGATGGACCCGGAGTGCGACTTCATCACCCTGACCGGCACCGCAGGCACCGGCAAGACGCTGATGACGCTGGCCTCGGCGCTCTCCCAGGTGCTGGACGACCGCCGCTACAGCGAGATCATCGTCACCCGCGTCACGGTGCCGGTGGGCGAGGACATCGGCTTCCTGCCCGGTGACGAGCAGGAGAAGATGGGCCCCTGGATGGGCGCGCTCGACGACAACCTGGAGGTGCTGGCGCGCAGCGACAGCGCCGCCGGCGAATGGGGCCGCGCCGCCACCAACGACCTGGTGCGCAGCAAGATCAAGATCAAGAGCC
>CAZBUU010000130.1:0-11666 GCA_964495125.1 uncultured Rubrivivax sp. | reverse complement strand
AGCGCTGGCCCGACGTGCCGACGCTCGACGAGCTGGGCTACAAGACCGTGAGCGACTCGCCCTTCGGCGTCTGCGGCCCCAAGGGCATGGAGCCCGCCGTGGTGCGCACGCTGCACGACGCCTTCCGCAAGACGCTGGAAGACCCGGCCGTGCTCGCGACGCTGGAGAAGTACGACCAGACCATCATCGCGATGGACACCGAGACCTACACCCGCTTCGCCCGCGACACCTTCGCGGCCGAAAAGGCGACGATCGAACGGCTGGGGCTGGCGGCGAAGAGCTGAGTCAGCGCGAAGCGGTGGAAGCTGCCGCGGCAGGGGCGATCAAGGTCGTCATGCTGCCCACGCAGTCCTGCGTCTGGCCCTTCGCGCAGGCGGGGACGTCGGCCGGGTGGCGCGCGGCACTGGCCACGATGCCGGACTTGCGCGTCATGGCCCAGGTCACGAAGGCGGCCGTGGCCACAGCCAGCACGGCGATGAGCAGGCGGCGGCGGGCCGGGATCGGCCGGAAGCGGACGGTGACGGGTTCGGTGGGTGGGCGCTGCATCGGGGCGCGACTATCGCACGCCACCGCTACGATGGCCGCATGGCGGAACCTCTGGAAGCCTTGCTACAGGCCATCGATGCGCTGCAGGCCCGGCGCGGCCTGATCGGCGACGCCGCCGTCGACGCCGCGCTGCAGCCGCTGCAGCAGCGCCTGGCCGAGTTGCAGGGCAGCGAACAGCAATTGCGCCAGGTGAGCGTGCTCTTCATCGAGGGCGACGCCGGCCGCGCGCGCTTCACGCCCGCGGTGCTGCGCCAGGGCGGGCGCGCGCTACAGAGCGCCGGTGGCATCCAGGTCTGCGCCTTCGGCACCCCCACGGCGCGCGAGGACGACGCCGAACGCGCCGTGCTCGCCGCGCTGGAGTCGCTGGCCGCCGGCGCGGTGCGCGCCGGCATCGCCACCGGGCCGGTGCTGCTGGGCGGCGGCGTCGACGGTGCCGGCAGCATCCGCGGCGCCACGGTGAACCTGGCCGCGCGCATGCAGCAGACGGCCCCCGCGGCCGGCTTGCGCCTGTGCCCCGACACGCTGCGCGCGGTGCGCGGCCTCTTCGACATCGAGGAGGCCCCGCCGCTGGCCGTCAAGGGCTACGACGAAGCGGTGACCACGGGCCTGGTGCGCGGCCGCGCACGCCAGGCGCGGGCGCAAGCCCACCGCGGCGTGCGCGGCGTGGCACCACCGCTCATCGGCCGCACGGCCGAACTGCAGGCTCTGCAGGCCGCCTGGCAGGCCCGCCGCGGCGGCGGCACCGAGGCACCCGCTGCCTGGGTGGTGATGGGCGAGGCCGGCGTGGGCAAGTCGCGCCTGTGCACCGAACTGCGCGCGTGGACGCAGGCCGACGGCAGCGTGCAATGGCTGCTGGCGCACGCCAGCGAACGCGAGATGGGCCGGCCCTACGGCGTGCTGCGACAGCTCTTCACGCGCCACCTGGCCCTGCCCGAAGGCGACAGCGCCGCCGAGGCGCGCACCCGCTGGCTGCAGGTCCTGACGCCGCTGCTGCCCGAGGCGGCCGACGCCGCCGTGCTGGGCCACCTGCTGGGCCTGGACTTCAGCGACCACCCCGAGGTTCGCCCCCTGCTGACCGAAGGTCGCCAGCTGCGCGACCGCGGCTTCTTCCACGCCACCCAGGCGCTGGCCGCCTTGTCGAGCGGCGGCACCCCCATTGCACTGTTCGTCGATGACCTGCAGTGGGCCGACGGCGGCACGCTGGACTTCGCCGAGCAGCTGCTGCGTGATGGCCGCGCCGGGCCGGTGATGCTGCTGGCCACGGCGCGGCCGACGCTCGACGAACGCCTGCCGGGCTGGGCCGCCCGGCCGGGCCGGCGCGTGCTGGCCCTGCCGCCGCTGGCCAGCGACGACGCCGGCTCCCTGGCCGACGCCCTGCTCGCCCGCCTGCCCGAGGCCCCGGCCGCGCTGCGCCAGCGCCTGGTGGACGGCGCTGAAGGCAATCCCTTCTTCATGGAAGAGCTGCTGAACATGCTGATCGACCGCGGCGTCATCGCCGTGGGCGAAGGCGGCTGGCGGCTCGGCCAGCAGGCGCTGGACGCACGCGCCATGCCGCGCACGCTGGCTGGCGTGCTGCAGGCCCGCCTGGATGCGCTGGACGCCGAGGCCGCGCGCGCCGTGCAGCTGGCCGCCGTGGTGGGCCCGGTGTTCTGGGCCGAGGCGCTGGAGGCGCTGGGCGTCGAGAGTGGCGGGGTGCTGGCCAGGTTGGCGCAGCGCCAATTCGTCGTCGTGCGCAGCACGACGCCGGCAGCCAGGCGCACCGAGTTCGCTTTCCGCCACCACCTGCTGCACCAGGTCTGCTACGAGCGCGTGCTCAAGCGCGACCGCGTGCCGGCACACGCCCGCGTCGCGCAGTGGCTGGCGCAGCAGCCCGGCGAGCCGCCGCTGGATCTGATCGCCGAACACCACGAGCGCGGCGCCCAGCCGGCACAGGCCCTGGACGCCTGGCAGCAGGCCGCCGAGGTGGCGCGCGTGCGCTACGCCAACACGCAGGCGCTGGCCCACACCACACGCGCGCTGGCGCTGGTGGCGCCTGCCGACCTGGCGCGCCGCTTCGATCTGCACACGAAGCGTGAGCTGGTGCAGTCCATCGTGGGCAGCGCCGCCGACATCGACGCGGAACTGCAGGCCCTGGAAGACCTGGCCCAAGCCCTCGGCGACGCCCGCAGCCGCGCCCAGGCAGCCTGCCGCCGAGCCGCCTTCCTCAACGGGACCGGCGAGCCCGCACGGGCCCTGCAGGTGGCGGCCCAGGCGCTGGCCTGGGCCGGCGAAGAAGCGCCCACCCTCGCCGCGCAGGCCGGCCTGGCCATGAGCGCGGCACTGGGCCGGCTGGGCCGGATGGAGGAAGCGAGACAGCGCGCCGAGGCGGCGCTGGGCCAGGCTCGCCGGACCGAGGGCGACCCGATGGAAGGCGCGCTGCTCAACGAGCTCGGCAGCCTGGCCGACATCGCCGGTGACTACGAGGCGGCGCGCGACTTCTATCGCCAGGCCCTGCAGGCGCATCGCCAGCGCGGCGTGCGCGCCAACGAGGCCGGCACGCTGTCCAACCTGGGCTATGTCGACCTGAACGTGGGCAGCTATGCCTCGGCGCGCGAGTTCTTCGTCCAGGCGCGCGATGCCTTCTCACGCATCGGCCAGCGCACGCGCGAAGGCATCGTGCTCATCAACCTGGCACTGGCCTCGCTGCACTGCGGCCACGCCTCGCAGGCGCTGGACGAAGCCCGCCAGGCCACCGCCCTGCTGGGCGCCGCCGGCGTGCGCTGGGCCGAAGCGGCGGCGCGGCGCGTGCAGGGGCAGGCGGCGCTGGCGCTGGGCGATGCCGCCACGGCGGCCGCGCAGCTGCAGGCGGCACGCGAAGGCTTCCTCGCGCTGGGGCAGGCACAGATGGTGCTGGAGGCCGAGGCCTCCCTGGCCCAGGTGGCGCTGGCCACGGGCGACGTCGCCGGCGCCCATGCGCTGGCCCTGGGCGTGCTGCGGGCGCTGGAGGGCGGCCTGGCGCTGGACGGCGCCGAAGAGCCCATGCGCGTGCACCTGGCCTGCTGGCAGGCGCTGGCGGCGGCCGGCGACGCACGCGCCGACGCCGTGCTGACGCAGGCGGTGGCGCAGCTGCGCCAGCGCGCCGAGCGGCTGGCCCTGCCGGCGGCGCGACACACCTTCCTGCACGGCGTGCCGCACCACCGCGCGCTGTGGGAGGCGGCAGCGGCTAGGTCAGGTCGTTGATGATGCGCGGGTCCAGCGTGCCGAACCAGCCGTTGATGTCCTGGAACAGCAGCACGAACTCGTAGGTGGTGCCGTTGGGGTTGGTGTCGTTGGACGCCGTGTCGGTCAGCGAGATCACGGGCGTGACACCGTTGACCACCGGCGCGATCACGGCCTGCGGAAAGGTGCTGGCGCTGGGCCGCGTGCGCACGCCCGGGTTCTGCACCGCCAGGCCCAGGGGGTACAGCGTGTTGCTGCGTGTGCCGTCGCTGACCGTGATGTTGAGGGCGACCTGGCCCACCACCTTGATGCCCTGCGTGGGGTCGGTGGCCGACACCACCTGCGCGTACGCCTGCCCCGGTGTCGGCTGGGTGACCAGGGGCGACACGGACAGCCCGCCGATGTCGGCGGGCGTGAGCGCCGTCACGGTGTTCGGCGCGCCGCTGAAAGCGGCCTTGAGCGTGTAGGCCACGGTGAAGACGGGCGGTGTGGCGGGCATGGTGACTCCTGCTGGGCTTGGGTTGTGGGCGGGTCGGGGGCGCAATGCGGACATGCTAGGAGCGCGACCCGCCGCATCCCATGACTTTTTCACCGACGCGCGTATGGGCTTAGGCTTCGCCGGTGGAATCCGCACCCATGCCGCCGCTGACCCACCACGACATCGTGGCGCTGGCCGCGCCTTTCACGCGGCAGGGCTTCGCCGTGGACCTGGCGGCCTGCGACCGCGCCGCGCGCCGCATCGCTTTCAAGCCCCAGCCGCTGGGCGACGGCCTGGCGCAGACGGTCGTCGCCACCGAGGCCGGGGACGGCTGGCGCGTGGAACGCCACACCCGCGAACCCGGAGGCGCGCTGGCGCTGACCACGGCGGCAGGTGACGACCTGCCGGCGCTGGCCGCCCGGCTGGCCACCCTGCCCGCCGCAGCCGGCTTCGAGCGCGGTGAGGGCTGGCTGGTCGCCTGGCACCAGCGCCTGCCGGCCAGCGGTCCACCGCTGCTGGCCGGCGCCACGCTGCGGCTGGACGGGCTGGCGCTGGAGATGAAGCTCTCGCCCGTGGACCGCATTCCCGCCGAGGTGGTGGCACGCGCACCGGCCGGCGACATCGCCGGGCTGCCCAGCGACCTGCTGGCGGTGCTGGGCCTGCCCTGGGCGCGGCTGGAGCGCAAGGGCGACGGCTGGCGCAGCACGCTCAACGTGGGCGGCCGCGGCGCGACGCGCAGCGCCCAGGCCATGGCGCAGTGGCGGGCCGCCGCCGCGCACCTGGCGCGCACCCTGGCCGAGCCCCCTTCGCGCTTCCACGAGCGGCATGCGGCGCGGCGCTGGGGCGTGACGCTGCGCCGCGCCGTACCGCTGCTGGCCTGCCTGGGCGTCATCGGCGCGGCCCTGTCGGTGCCGGCGATGAAGCTGTCGGAAGACTCGGTCTTCCGCATGCTCATCTTCAACGCGCCGCCGCTGCTGCTGGGCCTGCTGTTCGCTTTCCGCGAGCTGCCGCGCATCGAACTGCCGCCGCCACCGCAGCGGCTCACCGCGCCGGCCTGGCGCCACACGCCAACGCAAGCGGCCCGATGAACGGCAACCCGATGAACATCCCGCCGGTGTCGGTGGCGGCGGCGCGCGCGGCGCTGATCGAGCAGTACGGCCAGCCGCGGCTGCGCGAGCGCGCGACCATGCTGTGGGGCACGCGCGGCGTGGGCAAGTCGTCCATCGTGCGGCAGGTGGCGGCGCACTTCGGCGCGCCGCTGGTGGACCTGCGGCTGACGACGATCGAACCGGTGGACATCCGCGGCGCCATCTTCGCCGACGAGCGCCAGGCCAAGACCGTGTGGTTCCCGCCCGAATTCCTGCCCACGCCCGAGCAGCCCGCCGGCATCCTGTTCCTGGACGAGCTCACCGCCGCCGATCAGCGGCTGCAGATCAGCGCCTATTCGCTCATCCTGGACCGCCGCGTCGGCAACTACCGCCTGCCCGACGGCTGGCAGATCGTGGCCGCCGGCAATGCCAGCTTCCACGGCGCCGTGAGCCACGACATGGGCACGGCGCTGGCCGACCGCATGTTCCACTTCCACGTGCAGGCCACCATCGAGGCCTTCCTGGACCACGCCATCGCCCAGGGCTTCGCGCCCGAGGTCATGGCCTACCTGCGCGTGCGGCCCGACAAGCTGGACGACACGCAGGCCCAGCTGGCGCAGGACCACCTGGTGGGGGCCAGCCCGCGCGGCTGGGAAGACGTGTCGCGGGTGCTGCAGTCCAGCCTGTCCGAAGGCGCGCGGCGGCAGTTCGTGCAGGGTCGCATCGGCGCGGCCAATGCGGCCGAGTTCTTCGGCGTGCTGCGCGAGATCCAGGCCGGCACCGACGTGCTGAAGCTGCTGGCCGCGCCCCCCGGCGCCGAAACGGCGGCGCTGCTGCCCCGGACACTGGACGCGCTCTACGGCATGGTCTACGCGCTGCTGGCCGCCACCACCGAAGCACCGTCGATGGCGCGTGCGCTGGAGGTCGTCGAAGCCCTGCCCGACAGCTCCGCGGCCGGCAGCCTGCCCATCCGCGAAGCGCAGACCCTGGCGATGGAGTTGCTGCTGCAGAAGGCGCTGGAGCGCAGCCTGGAAGCCACCGTGCTGGACAGCCCCGCCTACCAGCGCTACGCCGAGCGCCGACACCGCGAAGGCCATGGCTGAAGCAGCGCTTCGCGTGCACCGCGGCACGCGCGCCGTGCAGCGGCTGCTGGAGCACGCGCCTTCGGCCGGCGGCCTGGCGCTGTGGGTCCGGCACCAGGACGTGGACGACCCGGCCGCGCCCCTGATCACCACGGACGGCCTGAGCGCCTTCTACGGCCCCGGCTTCGAGGCGCTGCCGCTGCCCGAGCAGACCGGCCGCGTGGCCCACACGGTGCTGCACATCGCGCTGCGCCATGCCCAGCGTTTCCACGCGCTGCAGCGCCTGCTGGGCGACGTGGACCGCGAGCTCTTCAACCTGTGCGCCGACGCCCTCGTCAACAGCGCCATCGCGCACCACGCCTGGCTGGCCCTGCCCGCCGGCGCGCTGCGGCTGGACCGCCTGGTGGCCGTGGCGCTGAAGCAGCCGCAGACCGAGGAAGCGGCGCTGCTGGCCTGGGACGTGGAGCGCCTGTACCACGCGCTGGACGACCGCCGCCTGCCGCAGGTCCCCGCGCCGCGCCGTGACGGCCAGAAGGCGGCCGCCGCCCGCGCCCTGGGCCGCGCCCATGCGCACGACCTGCAGCCAGCCGCCGACAGCGCGCCCGAGGACGACGCCGAGGCCACGCGCGCCTGGACCGAGCGGCTGCTGCGCGCCCACGCCGCGGACGGCGAGTTCTTGCTGCTGCGCACCCTGATGGCCGACCTGCCCCGTTCGCGCACGCCCTGGGAACAGGTGCTGCGCGTGCTGCTGGCGCGGGCCTTGTCGCCGCAGCCGGGCGCCAGCTGGTCACGCCCTTCGCGTTCCTGGCTGGGCAACCGGGGCCGCGCAGGCGCCCATGGCCGCCTGCCCTGGGAACCGGGCCGCAGCGCCACGCGCGCCGTGCCGCGGCTGGTGGTGATGGTGGACGTCTCGGGTTCGGTGGACGACGGCCTGCTGGCGCGCTTCACCCACGAGGTGGACGCGCTGTCCAGGCGGCTGGAATGCGGTGTCACCGTGGTGCTGGGCGACGACCGCGTGCAACAGGTCGTGCGCTTCGAGGCGGGGCGATCGAAGCTGCGCGGCCTGGCCATCACCGGCGGCGGCGACACCGACTTCACACCGCTGCTGGAAGAGGCCGACCGGCACGCGCCCGACATCGGGCTCTTCTTCACCGACCTGGAGGGCGGCACCCGCTTCCAGCCGCGCTGGCCCGTGGTCTGGGCCGTGCCCGCGCCGGCCGGCGGAAGCGCGCCTGCGGCGCCCCGCTTCGGCCGCCTGCTCGAACTGCGCTGAAGGGAAACACGGGGCCACGACGTGGCCGCGCCGGCGCTCTCAGCGGATCTTGCCGATCAGCGTCTGCACCTCGTCGAGGAAATGATCGAGCTCCTCGCCGCGGCCGGCACCTTCGCGCGCGCTCAGCTCCTGCTGCATGAAGCAGACCGTCATGCGCACGTAGGCGCTGTCCAGCGCCTTGCGCACGGCGGCCATCTGGCCGGCGATGTCCAGGCAGGGCTCACCCTCGCTGATCATGCGCTGGATGCCGCGCAGCTGCCCCTCCGCCCGTTTCAGGCGGTTGAGGATGTCCGCGCGGTGGTCGTCACTGGCGATCTTGCTCATTCGAAAGGGCTCCGTTCGGTGCACAGTGTGGCACGGGCCGGGGCCGGACCGCCGCCCCCGGGTTCAGCGGCCTGCCGGCTTCAGCTTGCTCAGCTCGGCCTCCAGCGCGTTGATGCGGTTCTGCAGCGATGCCATGCGGCCGTTGAGCGCACCGACGTTGACGAACACCTCGGCACCGGCCGGCGCCGACAGCACGCCGGCGTAGCCCAGCCAGGAAGGTTCGAAGACCTTGACGTTGCTGAAGCCGAGGTCGCGCAGCACCACGGCCGTCTCGGAAGCGCGCACGCCGCTCTGGCAGTACACCACCGTTTCCTTGCTCGGGTCGAGCTTGCCGTAGAGGGCCTTGAGCTGGTCCACCGGCTTGAGCGACATGCCGTCCTTCGTGGACACCTGGCGCGAGGCCAGCTTGGCCGGCGTGGCCGGGTCGACCCAGTTGGTCTCGTAGGGGATGCTCACCGCACCGGCGACATGGCCGCCGCGGATGGCGCGGATGTCATCGCCGGAGTACTCCTTGGGCGTGCGCACGTCCACGATCTGCGCACCGCCGGCCTTCACGCGCTCGATGAGGTCCTGCGTCCACAGCGTGCCCACGCGCTCGGCGCTCAGCGTCAGCTTCACGGGCGCGAGCCGCGTGGGCTGCGTGCTCAGCGACTTGCCGGCCGCCTTCCAGTCGTCCAGCCCGCCGTGGAAGACCTTGCCGTGCTTGCCCCCGTAGTACTCGACCATGCGCGCGGCGAAATAGGCGAAGGGGTCGCCCTTGCCGCCATAGACCACCACTTCCTTGCCGAGGATGTCGATGCCGGCGTTGCCGAACAGCTGCGCGGCGGCGGCGGCCGACGGCGGGTCTTCGCGGTTGGCGTCGCGGAACAGGTCGCCGGCCGCACCGAAATTCACGGCGCCGGGGATGTGACCGGCCGCGTAGTCGTCGGCATCGCGCGAGTCCCAGACGATCGCCCCGCGCTTGAGCGCGGCCTCGACGCCGGCGGCGTCGACGATCAGGCCCTGGGCCCAGGAAGTGGCGGAAGCCAGAGCCAGCACCAGGGCGCCGGTGATGCGGAAAAGCGGCAGTCTCATCATCAAGTCTCCTTCACCAAGTCTTGTTGTCAGGTTCCTCAACCCCGGGGGCGCAGGTGCGCAAAGCGACGCTCCAGCCGCGCCATGCCCCAGGCGCCGAAGGCCAGGAAAGCCACGAAGCCCGCTGCCCACCAACCCATGCCGATGCCCGTGAGGGCCGGCAGCGTCAGTTCGCCGGCGGAGGTGGCCTTGTACCACTCGTCCAGGCCGGGCGTGAACTCGGCGTAGGCCCAGACGCCGGCAAGCATGCCCAACGCGAAGACCATGCCGTCCTTGCGTCCGGTGGCCATGGCCGCCATCGACGTGCCCGGACAGTAGCCGCCGACGACGAAGCCGGCGCCGAAGAGCAACCCGCCGCCGATCTGCGCCATCCAGTTGGTGGGTTCGAAGTACAGGGCCGACATGTCCAGCAGGCCCCCGCCCGAGAGCACCGCCAGGCCCACCAGCGCCGTGACCACGGCGCTGAACATCACCTTCACCACCGCCATGTCGTAGAGGTAGAACACCGCGGTGAGCTTGCGCGCGCTGCCGAAGCCGGCACGTTCCAGCGCGAAACCGAAGCCCAGGCCCAGCACCAGCGCGATGGCCAGTTCGGCGCCCAGCGAGAACTCGACGGAAGAGGACAGCGGCAACATCACAACCACTCCTTGCGAACCAGTTGCGCCACGGCGAAGGCGGCCACGAACACCGCCCCCATGAAGACCAGGCCGCTGACGTTCAGCACGGCGCTGCCCGTGAGGGCCTGGCCGCTGGTGCAGCCCTTGGCGATCTTGGCGCCGTAGGCCGCGATGAAGCCGCCGACGAAGGCCAGCAGCAGACGTCGCCCGTCGCTGATGTTGGGCCCGCGCTCGATGCTCCAGTGGATGCGGTTGGCCTGCCAGCCCGAGAGGGCCGCGCCGGCCACCGCGCCCACCAGCAGGAACAGCGTCCAGTTCAGCAGCGGCGCGCCTTCGTTCCAGTACTTCATGTGCACCAGGCTGGCCTGCAGATGCTCCAGGCCGAAGCTGCTGGCCAGCGCCGTGGCCACGGCCGCGAAGCCGGCGGTGGCGCCCAGCCCGCGGCCAGTGACGGCGAAGGTGGCCAGCAACACCAGGCCCAGCAGGAAGCCGGCCAGGTAGGGGTTCATGAAGGGCCGGGCGGCAGCCTCGGGGCGAACGCCGGCGCCGGCGTGCGTATGGGCTAGAGTATTCATGCGAACTCCGGGACTTGCATACCCTGCATGGTATGCTGGATCCTGGCACCTTGCCAGACGGCGTCATGACCCGTCGCAGGTGCCGGTTTGCTTTTCATCAATTCCTGCAGGAGAGACCGATGTCCAAGTTCCTCACCTTCGTCGCCGCGGCCCTGTTCGCGCTGGGCTCCAGCGCCGCGCTGGCCGCCGATGCGCCGGCCAAGCCGGCTTCGGGTGCCAAGGCCGAGAAGCCGGCCAAGGCGGCGGCCGCCAAGCCGGCCGCCAGCGCGCCGATGAAGAAGGAAAAGAAGGGCGGCTGCTGATCGCACCCCGCTCAAGTCCCGCCGCCGTGGCTTCCGCGGCGGCGGGACTTATCTTTGGCCGCTTCGTCTTCAGCGCGGCGTGATCTTGAAGCTGCCGTCCTTGCGCACTTCGATCTCGTTGTTCAGGAACGCGGCGTTGTAGCCCGCGGCCTTGAGCTTGTGATAGGCCATCTCGGCACGGATGCCGGTGAGGCAGTGCGCGACGATGCGCTTGTCCTTGGGCAGTTCGGCCAGGCGTGACTGCAGTTCCTCGTCGGGGATCAGCACCGCGCCCTTGATCATCCCCTGCGCCGCCTCGTCGGGGTTGCGAACGTCCAGGATCAGCACATCGGCAGGCGTGGCCTTCGCGAGGGTCGTGAACTCGGCCATCGGCAGCGCGCCGGCGCGCGGCTTGGGCGTGTAGGCGATCTTCTTCGGCGCCGGAACACCGGACTCCACCGCGAAGCCCGCGGCCTGCCAGCCGAGCATGCCGCCCGCCAGCACCATCACGTTCTGCTGGCCGGCCTTCACCAGCGCCTTGGCCACGGCCACGGCCTGTTCGCCGCCGCGGCCGTCGTAGACGATCAGCGGCGCCTTCTGCGCCACCGGTGGCAGCGAGCCTCGCACCCCGGCCACCTGCCCGGCCGGCACCGAGACGGCACCGACGATGTGGCCGGCCGTGGCGTCTTCGGCCGTGCGCGCGTCGATCAGGACATGCGGGATGTCGCGCTCGATGTAGGCCGCCTTCACGAAGGCCGGGGTCGTGACCAGGAAGTTGCGCGTGGACCACTCGGGCTGGCCTTCGCGGTACACGCGCAATTGCGTGTAGCCCAGGCGCTGGGCCTTCTTCAGCGAGTTCGGGCTCAGCGTGCAGGTGATGCCGCCACAGTAGAAGACCACGAGCCGGTTCTTGTCGGTGGGCAGCCGGTCCAGGAACTTGTCGAAGCCGATGAACGGCAGGTGGATGGCCGTGGGAATGGCGCCTTCCTGGAAGCGCAGCAGCGGGCGCGAATCGATCAGCGTGTAGGGCTCGGTGCCGCCGCCCTCGACCAGCCGCGCCACCTCGGCGCGGTCGATGCTGTTTTGCGGGTCGGGCGTCCCCGGGCGCTTGGAGCGGCTGGGGGTGGGGG
>CAZBUU010000129.1:2267-11681 GCA_964495125.1 uncultured Rubrivivax sp. | reverse complement strand
GGTTCTCGATCGGCAGGCCGTGGCAGTCCCAGCCCGGCACGTAGCGCGCGTCGAAACCGGCCAGCTGGCGGCTCTTCACCACCATGTCCTTGAGGATCTTGTTGACGGCGTGGCCGATGTGCAGCTTGCCGTTGGCATAGGGCGGGCCGTCGTGCAGCACGAACAGCGGAGCGCCGTGGCGGGCGTCGCGCAGGCGCTTGTACAGGCCGCCGTCGGGGCGCGTGGTGTCGTTCCACTCCTTCAGCCAGCCCGGTTCGCGCTTGGGCAGGTCGCCGCGCATGGGGAAGGGCGTGTCGGGCAGGTTGAGGGTGCTGCGGTAGTCGGGCGTGGTGCTCATGGCGGGGTGGCCGCGAGGCTGCGGCGAGGCGTTCGGTGCGGTTGCGGCGCCAGGAAGGCGGGCGCCGCGCGTTCGGGGCCCGGGCACCGCGGACGCGGCGCTTCAGACCGGCTTAAGTCGCCGAACGAATAATTCGGTCGCGCGTCGCCTGCCGGCGCGTGGCGGCCTGCCAGCGCGCGGAACCCGGCGCTTGGCCGCCGGGGAATTTGAGGTGTCTCGAAGGACGCATGGCCCGATTCTATCGACCCGATGCCTGCATGCCCCTGACTTCCCGCACCTTCTTCCGCGCCGGTCTGCTGATGTCCCTGACGGGCGCCGTCGCGGCACAGGAGCCCGAGGCGGCCCGCCCGCCGCCTTCACCCCCCGTGTGGGAAGGGGCCATCGGCGTCATTGCCGCCCTTCGTCCTGAGTACTCCGGCGCGTCGAAGCAGATCGTCAAGCTCTCGCCGGCGCTGTTCCTGCGCTACGGCCGCTTCACCATCACCAATGCCAGTGGCTTCGCCACGCGGCGCGCCGACGATGTGGTGCGCGGCCTGGCCATGGAGATGGTGCGCAGTGAACGCGTGCGCGTGAGCGCCTCACTCCGCTATGACCGCGGCCGCGCCGAAACCACCAGCACGGCGCTGGACGGTCTGGGCAACATCCAATCCACCATCCGCCTGCGCGTGGCCGCCACCTACCGCCTGGACGGCCCCTGGCGCCTGGGCGCGGCCTGGAGCCCCGACATCCTGGGCCACGGCGGCGGCTACTACGGCGACGCGGGCGTGGCCTGGGAGAGCAAGGTGCTGCCGGCCACCACCGTCACCGTGGGGGTCAGCGTCTCCTTCGCGGGGCGCCGCTACATGCAAAGCTACTTCGGCATCAATGCCGAGCAGGCGGCGCGCACGTCCTATGCGGTCTACGAGCCCCACGCAGGCCTGCGAGACGCGGCGACCTACGTCAACCTGCGCCACGACATCGACCGGGACTGGACAGCCATCGGCGGCATCAGCGCGACGCGGCTGCTGGGTCCGGCCGCGGCCAGCCCGCTGACCGGCGACCGGAACGGCTACGGCATCAGCGCGGGCATCGCGCGCCGGTTCTAGGCATGATCAGCCGCGCGCCGCGAACCAGGCGCGGGCGTCCGCCGTGTCCTGCGCGATGCCGGCGCGCAGCGCGTCCAGGCCGTCGTAGCGGCGCTCGTCATGCAGCTTGTGCAGCAGCTCCACGCGCAGCACCTGGCCGTAGCCGGACTCCGGGCCCAGCGCAGCCGGCCAGTCCAGCACGTGGGTTTCCAGCAGCACGCGGCCGGCGTCTTCCACCGTGGGGCGCACGCCCAGGCTGGCCACGGCCGGCAGCGGCACCGGTCCCAACCCGTGCACACGCACGACGAAGATGCCGCTGGCCGCCGGCCGCGGGTGCGGAAAGCGCAGGTTCAGCGTGCGGAAGCCCAGCTCGCGGCCCAGCTTGCGGCCGTGCAGCACGTGGCCGCTGATGCTGTAGGGCCGGCCCAGCAGCGCCTCGGCGCGCGGCATGTCCCCGGCAGCCAGCGCCTCGCGCACGGCGGAGCTGGACACGCGCAGGCCGCGCACCTCGTAGCTGAGCATGCGCGCGACGTCGAAGCCGGCCGCGGCGCCGGCGGCGTCCAGCGTGGCGTAGTTGCCCGCGCGCCGGGCGCCGAAGCTGAAGTCGTCGCCGACCAGCACGTAGCGCGCGCCCAGGCCGCGCACCAGCACGCGGTCGATGAAGTCCTGCGGCGACAGCGAGGCGAAGGCGTCGTCGAAGCGCACCACCACCACGTCGTCGATGCCGCAGCGTTCCAGTTCGAAGAGCTTGTCACGCAGCGTGCCGATGCGCGCCGGCGCCAGCTCGGGCTTGCCGGCCTTCGCGGCGAAGAAGTCGCGCGGGTGCGGCTCGAAAGTCATCACGCACGAGGGCACGCCGCGGTGGCGCGCCTCGTTCGTCAGCAGTGCCAGCATCGCCTGGTGGCCGCGGTGCACGCCGTCGAAGTTGCCTATCGTCACGGCATGCGTCAGGGCGTGGCCCGCGCCACGCAGCGCCCGGTGCTCGAAACCGCGGAAGACTCGCATCGGCGCGGATTATCCCGGCACGCGCTGCTCCGGCAGCGCACCGGCTGGCAGCCCCAGCAGCCGCAGGTACAGCGCCAGGTAACGGTCGGCCAGCGCCACCCAGTCGAAGCGCGCGGCGTGGGCCTTCATGCGCTCGCGGAAGCCGGGCTCGGCGGCCTGACGAAGGCCATCCTCCACCACGCGGCGCATCGCTGCCGGGTCCCAGTCGTCGAAGTAGAAGGCAGCGTCGCCACCCACCTCGGGCAGGCTCGTCAGGCGCGACAGGAAACATGCAGCGCCGAACTGCATGGCTTCCACCGGCGGCAGGCCGAAGCCTTCGGTGAAGGACGGGAACAGGAAGCCGGCGCAGCGCGAGAAGGCCCAGGCTTTCTGCGCGTCGCTGATGGCGAAGCGGAAGTGCACGTTCTTCAGCCGGTTGGCTGCGCGAAGCGCCTGCGCCTCGTCGGTGGGCGGGCCGCAGAACAGGAACTCCATCTCCGGCCAGGCCGCCGCCAGGCCCAGGATGGCCTGCGGGTTCTTCGAGCGCGACATGCGGCTGAGGTGGAACAGGAAGGGCCGCCCGGGCGCTTCGAAGCCTTCGATGGGCTCGGGCGCGAAAGCGTCCAGCCGCCGCGGCCCGCGGTGGATGATTTCCAGCGGCTTGGTCCAGTGCCAGTGCTTGCGCACGTCGGCGGCGGCGTACTCGCTGATGGCCACGATGTGGTCGGTGCGGCCGGCCAGCGCCAGAGCCCGGCGGTGGTCGCGCCAGCGTGAGAACGCGGCGGGCTTGTAGATGTAGTTGAGGTCGTGCACCGTGGTCAGGCGCGGGCCGCAACCCTGCGGCGGGACAGTCTTGTTCAGCTGGTGCAGCGAGTGCCACAGCGCATAGCGCTCGGGCTGCGTGTGCCACAGCCGCTGCCAGCGCGTGACCGGGAGGTAGCCCACGTCGGAGCCGAAGGCGCCGTGCAGCTTTTGCTTGCAGTGGAAGTCGAAGCGGAGGCCACGCTCTTCGCGCCAGCGCGGTGCCACGGCCGCGATGTGCTGGCCCATCTGCAGCGCGAACTCGCCCAGGCCGTCGTTCAGCGAACCCATGTTGCCCAGGCTGATGCCGATGCGGGTCGGCGCGGGATCGGAACTCATCGTGGCAGTGTAGCCAGCGGCCCGCCGCAGGCCCGCTGGCACAATCTTCGGCCATGCAGAAGCTGGTGCTGGACGGGGTGACGCTCGTGGCCGTGGACACGCGCTCGCCCGCGATGGCGGCCGAGGCCCTGAGGCGTTCGCTTGCCGCCGTGCGCTTTGCGCGCGCCCTGCTGCTCACGCATGCCGCCGACCCGTCGCTGGCCGGTGATGGGCTCGAACTGGTCGACATCGGCCCCATCACCTCGTCGGCCGCCTACTCGCACTTCGTGCTGCACCGGCTGCTGCCCTTCGTCGACACCCCGCACGTGCTGGTGACGCAATGGGATGGCTTCGTGCGCGACGCGGCCGCCTGGCGCGACGAGTTCCTGCAGTGGGACTACATCGGCGCGCCCTGGCACGACCAGCCGCCGGCCCTCAGCGTCGGCAATGGCGGCTTCTCGCTGCGCTCGCGCCGCCTGCTGGAAGCCACCACGGCCACGAACTGGCCCGACGAGCACCCCGAGGACGAGGCCCTGTGCCGCACCCACCGCGCCGAGATGGAAGCGCTGGGCCTGCGCTTCGCGCCGCCGGCCCTGGCGCTGCAGTTCGCCTTCGAGAACGTGGCCCCGCGCGGGCCGGCCTTCGGCTTCCACGGCTGCTACCACCTGCCGGGCGTGCTGGACGAGACCACGCTCGCGCACTGGCTGGAGGCCATGCCGCCCGACTTCTTCCGCAGCCGTGACGCACGCCGCCTGTGCCGCGCGCTGCTGGCGGCGCGCATGACACGCACCGCCGAACGGCTGATCGCGCGCCGGCGCGCCGCCGGCCGCAACGACCCGCAGACGCGCATGCTGGGCGCGCTGGCGGCGCTGGGCAGCGCCACCGGCTACGGCCGCCCGGCCTGAGGGCTGACGATGCGGCTGCTGGCGGTGGCCGACCGCATCGACCAGACCATCTTCGAGATCCGCCTCGGGCTGCCGCTGCGCACGCTGGCGGCCGAGCGCGGCTGGACGCTGCGCTGCGCCGCCGCGCTGGAGGTCGGCGCCGAGATGCTGGCGCAGGCCGACGTGCTGGTGCTGCAGCGGGGAGTCAATGCCCGGGCGCTGTCGCTCATGCAGGCCATGCGGCGCAGTGGCGGGCATGTCGTCTACGAGATCGACGACCTGCTCACCGAACCCGCGCCGCACCTCGGCGGCGTGGCGCGCGCGCTGCGCAATGTGGCGGCGGTGAAGGCTTGCCTGGCTGCAGCCGATGTCACGAGCGTGTCCACGCCGCGGCTGGCCGATGCCCTGCGGCCCCTGACTTCCCGCGTCCATGTGGTTCCCAACCACGCCTGTCCGCAGGCGCCGCGGGCCGTGGCGGCCCCGGCAGGCGCGGCGCTGACGCTGTTCTTCGCGGCCTCCGACCGCGTGGCCGCCGAGCCGCTGCTGCCGGCCCTGCGGCGGCTGCTGGACGAAGCGCCGGATCGGCTGCGCCTGGTGGCCGTGGGGCCGGCGGCCGAGCCGCTGCAGGCGGCCGGCCTGCCGGTGCAGGCTCAGGGCCTGATGGCGCGGGCGGACTTTCTGGCCTTCGCGACCTCGTTGCCGGGTGCCGTGGCCGTGATCCCGCTGGGCGGCACGCCCTTCGAGGCCTGCAAGAGCGCCATCAAGTACTTCGACTACGCGGCCTGCGGCATCGCCACGGTCTGCAGCGCCGTGCCGCCCTATGCCGATGTCATCACCGATGGCGTCACCGGGCGGCTGGTGGGTGACACGCCGGCCGACTGGGAGCGGGCCCTGCGCGAGCTGCTGCAGGCCCCTGGGCTCGCGCAGCGGTGGGCCGGCGCCGCGCAGGCCGACGTGGCGGGGCGCTTCACGCTGGCGCACACGGTGCAGGCCTGGGCCGCGCTCCTCGGCGGGCTCGGCCCGCGCCGCCACCTGCCGCCGCCGGCGCCCTGGTGGCAAGGCGCCTTCCACGCCCTGCGCGCCCTGCAGCGCTGGAACCGCACCCGGCTGGCGAGGCGCAAGGCCCGGGGCGGCTGATCGCGCCCGGAGGCGCAAGGCACAATCCGGCACATCCCGCACCGAGACGGCCGCGAAGATGCGCATTCCCCTGCAGCAGGTGACCCTCGTCGCCATCGACACCGACGTGCCGATGCTGGCCGGCGAAGCACTGCTGCGATCGATGTCGCGCGTGGACTTCGGCCGCGTGATCCTGTTCACCTGCCATTGGCTGCCGCCACGCATCGTGCCCGGGCTGGAAGTGGTCGAAATCGCGCCTCTGCGCGACGCCGCCGAGCGCTCCGCCTTCGTGCTGCGCCAGTTGCCGCAGTTCATCCGCAGCTCCCACCTGCTGGTGGCCGGCTGGGACGCCTTCGTCGCCCACCCGGCGGCCTGGGGCAACGAGTTCCTGACCTACGACTACCTGGGCGCCGTCTGGCCGGACCAGCCGGAGGGCCTCAACGTCGGTGCCGGCGGGTTCTCGCTGCGCTCGCGGCGTCTGCTGGCGGCCGGCCTGGACAGCCGCATGGCCGAACTGCACCCGGAAGACGAAGTGCTGGGGCGCCGCGAACGTGGGCGCCTGGAGCGCGAGCAGGGCGTGAACTTCGCGCCCGCGTCCATGGCCCAGCGCTTTGCGGCGGGTGCCGATGCGCTGAAGCCGTCGAACTTCGGCTTCTGCGGTGCCCAGCACCTGCCCGATGTGCTGGACGAGGCCACCTTGCAGCGCTGGCTGGCGATCCTCCCTGACGACTTCTTCCGCGGCGCCGTGGCGCGGCGGCTGGCCAAGGCGCTGCTGATGCGCCGCATGCCGGGTGCAGCACGCCAGTTGCTGGCGCGCCTGGAGGCCGTGGCCGACACCGGCTTCGACACGCGGCTGCTCGGCGCCGCGACCTCCATCATGGGCTTGCTGGGCTCCCGCTAGCGCGCAGTGCCTGGCGCTGGGCCTCGCCCAGCCAGCACCATTGGCCCGGGGCCAGGTCTGCGGGCAGCGTGACGGGACCGAAGGCGCTGCGGTGCAGGGCGTCCACGCGGTTGCCGGCAGCGGCCACCATGCGCTTGACCTGGTGGTAGCGGCCTTCGGTGAGCACGAGGCGGAGCGTGCGTTCGCCGGTCCGCTCGCAGGCCGCGGCGCGCACCGGGGCAGGGTCGTCGTGCAGCAGCACGCCCTCGCGCAGCGCCTGCACCTGCGCGTCATCCACCGCATGGCGTGTCGTCACCTCGTAGGTCTTCGCGACATGGTGGCGCGGCGTCGTGAGCCGGTGCAGCAGCGGGCCCTCGTCGGTGAGCAGCAGCACGCCCGTGGTGTCCTCGTCCAGGCGGCCCACGGGTTGCACGCCACGCGTTCGAAGCGGCAGGGGCAGGAGGCCCATCACGCTGGCGTGGTGCTGCGGCTGGCGTGAGCACTCCACGCCGGCCGGCTTGTGAAGCAGCAGCAGCGCGCGCTCGTGGAAGGGCCAGGGAGTGCCGCTCACTTCGAAAACCAGGCCTTCGGTGGCGAACTCGGCGTCGGGGTCGGTCACCGTCTGAGACGCCACTTTCACTTCGCCACGCGCCAGCTGCGCCGCGCATTCGCGGCGGCTGCCGAAGCCCTGGCTGAAGAGAATTTGGCTGATGCGCATGGCAGCCAGTGTCGCACCGGCACCGCATCGTCTTTTCCCGGGCGCTGGCATGGCGGCACAAGTGGGCCCATCATCGGCGCCACAACGACACCCCGTGTGCGAGGAGCCCCCATGACGAGACCCTGGTCCCGCCTGACACGCGTCCTGCAGGCGCTGCTGGCTTTCACGCTGCTGGCCGGCTGCGGCAGCGACGACGACGACTTCGTCGACAGCGTCGGCGACAACGCCTGCCTGCAGTACAGCAGCACCGGCAGCGTCTACAACCCCGGCACCCCCGGCGAGAGTGGCGCACCCGAGATCCCCACCGGGTTTGCCGCGAAGAAGGTGGCCTACGCGCGCAGCTTCATGGTGGTGGCGGCCAACCCGCTGGCCACCAAGGCCGGGTGCGACGTGCTGAACGCCGGTGGCACCGCCGTCGATGCCGCCGTGGCCGTGCAGATGGTGCTGAACCTGGTGGAGCCGCAGTCCAGCGGCATCGGTGGCGGCGCCTTCATGCTCTCGTACAAGCGCAGCACCGGCGCCATCACGGCCTACGACGGCCGCGAGACAGCCCCGGCGGCGGCCACCGAGAACTACCTGCGCTGGATCAGCGCGGCCCAGCAGACCCCGCCGCTGCCCAACGCGCGGGCCAGCGGCCGCAGCATTGGCACGCCGGGCGTGATGGCCCTGCTCGACGCGGCATGGAAGGACAGTGGCAAGCTGCCCTGGAAGGACTTGTTCGCACCGGCCATCAAGATCGCCAACGACGGCTTCAAGATCAGTCCGCGCATGGCCGCCTCGATCACCGCCTCGGCCACGCAACTGGCGCGCGATCCCGAGTCCAAGGCCTACTTCCTGAACGCCGACGGCACGGCCAAGGCCGCCGGCACGTTGCTGAAGAGCCCCGCGCTGGCGGCCACCTTCACGCTGCTGGCCAACAATGGCGGCCAGGCCTTCTACGGGGGCACGATCGCGCAGGACATCGTCGACGAGATCGCCGACACCACGGGCGGCATCACTCCCGGGCTCACCACGCTGGCCGATCTCTCCGGCTACCAGGCCAAGAAGCGCGAGGCCATCTGCACCACCTACCGCATCTGGTGGGTCTGCGGCATGCCGCCGCCCACCAGCGGCGGCCTGGCGGTGGCGCAGACGCTGGGCATCCTGGAAGCCTTCGACCTCTCGCTGCACAAGCCCACGGCGCTGGACATCAACGGCGGCAAGCCCACGGCCGCCGGCGTGCACCTGGTGGCCGAGGCCGAGCGCCTGGCCTACGCCGACCGCGACAAGTACGTGGCCGACATGGATTTCGTGCCGCTGCCCGGTGGCAGCCCGGCGCGCATGATCGACAAGGACTACCTGCGCCAGCGCGCCGCGCTCATCAACCTGAGCCGCAGCATGGGCACGGCACAGCCGGGCGACCTGGGGCCGGTGGCGCTGGGCGTCTCCGGGCCGGTGCCGGAGAACGGCACCACGCACGTGGTCATCGCCGACCGTTTCGGCAACGTGGTGTCGATGACGACGACGGTCGAATCGGCCTTCGGCTCCTACCACATGACCAAGGGCGGCTTCCTGCTCAACAACCAGCTGACCGACTTCTCCGCCTCGCCGACGGACGCGCAGGGGAACCTCATCGCCAACCGCGTGGCCGCCGGCAAGCGCCCGCGCAGCAGCATGGCACCGACGCTGGTTTTCCGCACCGCGGCCGACGGCACGCGCGGCGATTTCCGCCTGGCCACCGGTTCACCCGGCGGCGCCACCATCATCCAGTACGTGGTGAAGACGCTGGTCGGCGTGCTGGACTGGAACCTCGACGCGCAGCAGGCCACGTCGATGATCGACTTCGGCGCCGCCAACACCGTGAACACCAACGTCGGCAGCGAGCACCCGAACGTGGACATCGCCAACGGCGCCGCGAACGACGCGCTCATCACCGGCTTGCGTGCCCTGGGGCACACGGTGAACACCGCTCAGCAGAGCAGCGGCATTTCGACCATCCTCAAGCGCAGCAACCCGCAGGGCTTCTACTACTACGAGGGCGGCGCCGACCCGCGGCGCGAGGGCGTGGTCCTGGGGGACCTGTACCCCGAGTGATCAGCCGGCCGCGGCGCGCACCGCGTTGCGGATGGCGCGCGCCACGGCCTCGGCGGCCATCGCGCCCAGCACGTTGAGGTCTCCGGGTCGGCCGGCACCGCCGGTGGCCAGGGCGAACAGCGTGTCGCCGTCGTGGGGCGGCCGCGGGGGGGCGGCGCGCGGCCGGCCGGGGGGGGGCCGCGCCGCCCGGGGGGGGGGGGGGGGCGGGGGGGGGGGGGCGGCGGGGGGCCCCCCCCCCC
>CAZBUU010000129.1:0-2257 GCA_964495125.1 uncultured Rubrivivax sp. | reverse complement strand
GGTCGCCGGGCGGGCGGGCACGGCGGGGGGCCTGGGCCAACCGCGTGGGGCCGGCGTGCGCCGTCCGCGGGGGGCCGGCGCGCGACAGGCCGTGGTGCGCCAGCGCGGCCAGTTGCGTGGCCTGGGCCTTCGTGAGGCGCGCGTCGGTGGCCACCACGCCGATGGTCGTGGCCATGCCGGCCATCACGCCGGCCGGCCCCTGGCCCGCCTGCAGCGCGCTCTGCGTGCCGACCAGCGCACCGCCGTCTTCGGTGCGGGCGCCGGCGATGGGTTGGCCGTCCTCGCCCAGCACGTCCCCCAGGGCGTTCACTGCCACCAGCGCGCCGACCGTGAAGGCGCCGAGCTTGAGCGATGCCGTGCCGATGCCGCCCGGCGAAGCGCGCGCGATGCCGAACATCTTGCCCACGGTGGCGCCCAGGCCGGCGCCGAAGCGGCCCTGCGCGGGCGCCGTGACGCCAGCCGACTCGCAGGCGGCATGGCCGCAGGCGGCGTCGGGGCGGATGCGCGGGTCGCCCAGCCACAGGTCGAAGAGCACGGCGGCGGGCACGATGGGCACGCGTGCCGGGCCCACCGGCAGGCCGATGCCGTGCTCGTCCAGCCAGCGCATCACGCCGCCGGCGGCGTCCAGGCCGAAGGCGCTGCCGCCGGTCAGCAGCACGGCGTGCACGGTGTCGACGGTGTTCTCGGGGCGCAGCAGGTCGGTCTCGCGCGTGCCGGGGGCGCCACCGCGCTGGGCCACACCGCCCGTCGTGCCTTCGGGGCACAGCACCACGCTGCAGCCCGTGGCGCGGCCGGCCATGCCGGCGTGGCCGACCCGCAGGCCGGCGACGTCGGTGAGGGCACCCGGGGCCAGGGCCATCGTCAGTCGAACGCGCAGGCCGTCGTCATGCGAAGACCCCTGCGGTGTCTTGCATGCGCGCGGAAACTTCGCCCAGGTGGTGCAGCGTGTCGCCCAGGCTCATCTCCAGCATGGTCAGGCGCTTGAAGTAGTGGCTCGCGTTGACGTCGTCGGTGCAGCCGATGCCGCCGTGCAGCTGGATGCATTGCTGGCCCACGAAGCGCATGCTCTGGCCCAGCTGCACGCGCGCCTGGCTGATGGCGCGGCGGCGCTGCGCGGCGGGCTCGCCCAGCTTCAGGCTGGCGAAGTAGCTCATCGAGCGCCCCAGCTCCAGCTGCATCTTCACGTCGGCCATGCGGTGGCGCAGCGCCTGGAAGCTGGCCAGCGTGGTGCCGAACTGCTTGCGCGTGTTCATGTACTCCACGGTGATGGCCACCAGCCTGTCCATCAGGCCCACGGCTTCGGCGCATTGCGCGGCCAGGCCGGCGTCCACGGCGTCTTCCAGCAGGGCGTGGGCGTTCTCGGCGACGAGCCGGGCTGGCGCGTCGACGAGCCTCACGTCGCCGGCTCGGCCGCCATCCTGCGTCGGGTAGGCCGAGACCTTGACGGCGGCAGCTTCGACGATGAAGAGGCCGATGCCAGCCTCGCTGTCTTCGGCGCCCCACAGGCGCGCCGGCACCAGGAAAGCTTCGGCCTCATCGGCGGCGGGCACCACGAGCTTGGTGCCGGTGAGCGCGAAACCGTCACTGGCTGGACGGGCCGCGGTGCCGACACGCGCCAGCTGGTAGCGCGCAGCGCGCTCCTGCAGGGCGGGGACGACCAGCGCGCTGCCTTCGGCGATGCGCGGGAGCCACTCGCTGCGCAGGGCCTCGGGGGCGGCCCCCAGCAGGCGCGGCGCCATCAGCGAGGCGAAGGTGTAGGGCGCGTTGACGAGGCCGCGGCCCAGCTCCTCGCTGACCACCATGGCCTCGATGGCGCCCAGGCCCAGGCCGCCGTGTTCCTCCGGCACCACCAGGCCCGTGAGGCCCAGCTCGGCGAGCTCGCCATAGACGGCCCGGGTGGCGCCGCCGGCCTTGGCCAGGGCATGGCGCCGCTCGAAGCCGAAGCCCTTGTCGACCCAGCGCCGCACGGCGTCGCGCAGCGATTCCTGGTCTTCGGTGAAGTCGAAGTCCATGTTCAGCTCCCCAGGACCGTCTGAGCGACGATGTTGCGTTGAACCTCGTTGCTGCCGCCGTAGATCGTCGTCTTGCGGTAGTTGAAGTAGGTGCCGGCCAGGGGCAGGACGCTGGCCGGTACGGCCTGGTCGCCCTGCCAGCCGGCTTCCATGGCCTCGAAGATATGGGCGCGCGTCAGCGGGCCGCCGGCCAGCATCATCAGCTCGGTGTAGCGCTGCTGGATCTCGCTGCCGCGGATCTTCAG
>CAZBUU010000128.1:0-11691 GCA_964495125.1 uncultured Rubrivivax sp. | reverse complement strand
CAACGTGAAGATCCAGAACAACGTGTCGGTGTACGACGCGGTGACGCTGGAGGACGACGTCTTCTGCGGCCCCAGCATGGTCTTCACCAACGTCTACAACCCGCGCTCGGCGGTGCCGCGCAAGAACGAGTACCGACGCACCCTCGTCAAGCAGGGCGCCACGCTGGGCGCCAACTGCACCATCGTCTGCGGCACCACGGTGGGCGAATACGCCTTCGTCGGCGCCGGCGCGGTGGTCAACCGCGACGTGCCGGCCTACGCGCTGATGGTCGGCGTGCCGGCCCGCCGCGCCGGCTGGATGAGCCGCCACGGCGAACGCCTGGCCCTGCCGCCCAGCGGCCAGGGCGAGGCCCCGCTCTTTGCCGATTGCCCCGCCACCGGCGACCGCTACCGCCTCGACGGCGACACCCTCACACCATGCAATTCATCGACCTGAAGTCGCAGTACGCGGCGCTGAAGAGCGACATCGACGCGCGCATCCAGCGCGTGCTGGACCACGGCCAGTACATCATGGGGCCGGAGGTCGCCGAACTCGAGGCTGCACTCTGCGCCTTCACCGGCTCGAAGCACTGCATCACCGTGGCCAGCGGCACCGAGGCGCTGCTGATCGCGCTGATGGCGCTGGACCTCGCGCCCGGCGACGAGGTCATCACCACGCCTTTCACCTTTGCGGCCACGGCCGAGATGATCGTGCTGGCGGGCGCGAAGCCGGTGTTCGTGGACATCGAGCCCGACACCTGCAACATCGACGTCAGCCTCATCGAAGCCAGGATCACGCCGCGCACGAAGGCCATCATGCCGGTGAGCCTGTACGGCCAGGTGGCCGACATGGCCGAGATCAACGACATCGCCATGGCGCATGGCCTGGCGGTGATCGAGGACGCCGCGCAGAGCTTCGGCGCGCTGTACCAGGGCAAGCGTTCCTGCGCGCTGTCCACCTTCGGCGCCACCAGCTTCTTCCCCAGCAAGCCGCTGGGCTGCTACGGTGACGGCGGTGCGCTCTTCACCGACGACGACCGCCTGGCGAAGGCCGCGCGCGAGATCCGCATCCACGGCCAGAGCGCGCGCTACACCCACACCCGGCTGGGCGTGGGCGGCCGCATGGACACGCTGCAGTGCGCGGTGGTGCTGGGCAAGCTGCCCCGCCTTCCCTGGGAACTGGAGCGCCGTCACGTCCTGGGCGAGCGCTATCTGCGCCTGCTGAAGGACGAGGGCGTGGGGCTGCTGGCCGTGCGGCCTGACCGCGACTGCGTCTGGGCCCAGTTCACCGTCTTCGTCGACGACCGCGCCGCCGTGCAGGTCGCACTGCAGGCGCAGGGCGTGCCGACGGCCGTGCACTACCCCAGGCCGCTGCACCACCAGCCGGCCTACGCCGCGCTGTGCTGCCCCGACTGCTGCCCCGAGAGCGTGAAGGCCGCGGCGCGCGTGATGAGCCTGCCGATGAGCGCCGACCTGACCGAGGCCGACCAGGACCGCGTCGTCGCCGCACTGGCCGCTTGCACGGCGAAGGCCTGACCCTGGCGCCGTGAGCGCCTTCCGCCCGGACATCGAGGGCCTGCGGGCCCTGTCCATCGCGCTCGTCGTCGTCTACCACTACGCGGGCGCCGCGCTGCCCGGCGGCTTCGTCGGCGTGGACGTGTTCTTCGTCATCAGCGGCTACCTCATCACGCAGAGCCTGCACGACGCGCACGCCCCGGGGCTGCGCCTGCGCGACGAGCTCTTCGGCTTCTGGGCGCGCCGCGCGCGGCGGCTGCTGCCCCATGCGCTGCTGGTGCTGGTGGTGGTGGCCGCGGCGGGCGCGCTGCTGCTGGACGACGTGGCCGCCAGCCGCCTGGGCAGCGACGTGGGCTGGGCCGCCGGCTACGCCATCAACTGGCTCTACGTGGTGCGCGCGGTGGACTACCTGCGCTGGGGCGAGACCGACGCCAGCGTGCTGCTGAACTTCTGGTCGCTGGCCGTGGAAGAGCAGTTCTACCTGCTGTGGCCGCTGGCGCTGCTGCTGCTGTGGCGCAGCACCGGCACCGGTGGGCAGCGCGCGCGGCGCTGGGCGGTGGGGGGCGCGCTGGCGCTCGCCGGGCTGTCCTTCGCCTGGGCGCTGTGGCTGGGCCAGACGCGGCTGACGCTGGCCTTCTTCGCGTCGCCGGCAAGGGCCTGGGAACTCCTGGCGGGCGCGGCGCTGGCGCTGCACCAGCGCGGTGGCGGGGTGATGCCGAAACGCTGGGCCGCGGGGCTGGCGGCGGCCGGTCTCGTGGCCGTGCTCGTGGCGGCGTTCGGGATGTCGCACGACAGCCCCCACCCGGGTTGGGTGACCTGGCTGCCGGTGGGCGGCGCGGTGGCGTTGATCGCCGGGCTGGGCTCGGCGCCGGGCTCGGCGCTGGCGCGGGTGTTCGGCAGTGCGCCGCTGAAGCTGCTGGGCGCGCGGTCCTACGCCATCTACCTGTGGCACTGGCCGGTCCTGATGCTGGGCAACGCGCTGTGGGCCGACCGCTCGGCCGCGTCGCGGCTCTTGTGGCTGGCGCTGTCGGTGGTGCTGGCCGAGGCGGGCTACCGCTGGGTGGAGTCGCCTGCGCGCTGGCGCTGGGCGAAGGGCTGGGCGCCGCCGCGGCTGCTGCGCTGGGCGCTGGCGGGCAGCGCCGTCGTGGCCTTGTCGGGCTTCGCACTGCGCCACGCGGCCGATGCCGGCTGGCGGCCGCACCGGCAGGCCTTGCCGCCGCTGGCGCAGGTGCAGAACGACCTCAGCGTGGTCTACGCCAATGGCTGCCACCTGGGCGTGGAACCCACCGCGCCGGCGCCGAACTGCCGCCTGGGCGAGGCGCCGGCCACCGTGCTGCTGTTCGGCGATTCGCACGCCGCGCAGTGGGTGCCGGCGCTGGTGCCGGCCGCCTTGGCGCGTGGGCATGCAGTGCTGGCGTGGACGAAATCCAGTTGCCCCTCGGCCGACGTGACGGTGTGGAACCCGGCAGCGCGCGGGCCCTACCGCGAGTGCGACGCCTGGCGCGAGGCGGTGTTTGCGCGGCTGGCGGACGTGCGGCCAGCCTTCGTCGTCATCGCCAACCTGGACGACGTGGCCAGCGAGTTCGTCGACCGCACCACGGGCGCGCGCCTGTCCGGCCCCGCTGCGGCCGCCGCCTTCGAGGCCGGCCTGCAGCGCACGCTGCAGCGCCTGCGCGACGCCGGCGTGCCGGCCGTGCTGATGCGCGACAACCCGAAGCCGCGCAAGGACGTGCTGAACTGCCTCTACCGCGGCGGTGGCGCCAGCTGCGACCGCCCGCGCGCCGCCGCGCTGCCCGCCGAGGGCCCCGAGCAGCGCGCGGCCCGTGCCACCGGCACGCCCCTGTGGGACCTGGCCGATGCCGCCTGCGGCCCCGCGTCCTGCTCGGCGCTGCTCACCGGCGCGGACGGCCGTCCGCTCGTCGTCTACCGCGACGACAACCATTTCGGCGCCCGCTTCGTTGTCACCCTGGCGCCGGCCCTGGGCCGCGCCTGGGACGCCGCGCCCCCGCGGCGATAATTTCCCTCTTCCGCCCCACCATGCCCGGTGCCTCTGTCACCCCTCCGCCCCATCCGGCTCCGAGCGCTTCCATGAGCACCGGCCGCGACCGCTTCTGGGCGCGCGTGGGCGCCGTGCTCACGGGCACGGCGGTGGCGCAGGCCATCCCCATCCTCGGTTCGCTGGTGCTGGCGCGGCTGTACGCGCCCGCGGCCTTCGGTCTGTTTGCCGCCTGGCTGGGCATGGCGCAGCTGGCGGCGGTGGCCGCCACGGGGCGCTACGAAAACGCGCTGGCGCTGGAAGGCGACGGCGAGCCGCGGCGCACGGCAGCTATCGCCACGCTGGCCGTGGTGGCTGGGGCCGGGGCGCTGCTGTTCGTCGCCGCGCTGCTGGTGCTGGCGGCGGGCGGCATCGGTGGCGTGCCACCGGCCTTGCTGCTGATGTTCGCGCCCACGGCGGTGGCCATTGCGGCTTCTCAAGTGGCGCAGGCCTGGGCGGCGGGCGATGGGAAGCTCGGCGCGCTGTCCGGCATGCGCATCGCGCAGGCGGCGGCAGCGACCGGCGCGCAGATCGTGGCCGGCGCGCTGTGGCCCAACGCCGAGGCTCTGGCGGCGGCGCAGCTGGCCGGCCTGGGGCTGGGCCTGGCCTGGGCGCTGCGGGCGATGCCGCTGGGCGGCGCGGCGTGGCCGTCGCGCGCAGCCATGGGTGCCTTCTGGCGCGAGCGGCGGCGCTTCCCGCTGCTGTCGCTGCCGGCCGACGGCATCAACACCGCAGCGGCGCAGCTGCCATTGCTCATCGTCGGCAGCCGCTTCGGCGCCGAGGTCGCCGGCTGCCTGGCGCTGACGCTGCGCACGCTGGCTGCGCCCATCGGCCTCTTGGGCTCGGCCGTGCTCGACGTCTTCAAGCGCGACAGCGCGGCCGCGTACCGGGAGCGCGGCGAGTGCCGCCCCGAGTTCGACCGCACCTTCCGCGTGCTGGCGCTGGGCTCGGCCGCCGTGGCGCTGGCGCTGGCGGCCACGGCCGAGCCGCTGTTCGCGCTGGCCTTCGGCGAACGCTGGCGGCTGGCCGGCACCATGGCGCTGTGGCTGCTGCCGCTCTTCGCGCTGCGCTTCGTCGCCAGCCCGCTGAGCTACCTGTTCTACGTGGCCGGCAAGCAGCACGTGGACCTGGTCTGGCAGGGCCTGCTGCTGGCGATGACGCTGGCCTCGCTGTGGGCGCCCGCCGATGCGCGCGGCGCGCTCATCGCCTACAGCGCCGGCTACAGCGCGATGTACGGCGTCTACCTGTTCCTCTCGTTCCGCTACAGCCGAGGCCACGTGTGATCGCCATCGTCGACTACGACATCGGCAACCTCGGCGCCGTGGCCAACATGCTGCGGCGCCTGGGCGCGGACTGCGAGATCACGGCCGACCGGGCGCGCATCGAAGCCGCCGACAAGCTCATCCTGCCTGGCAACGGCGCCTTCGACGCCTGCATGCAGAACCTGCGCGCCAGCGGCCTGGTGCCGGTGCTGGAAGCCAAGGTGAGGGGCGCGCGCACGCCGCTCTTGGGCATCTGCGTCGGCGCGCAAATGCTGGGACAAGGCAGCGAGGAAGGTCACGAGCCGGGCCTGGGCTGGCTGGACCTGCGCGTGAAGCGTTTCCCCGCGCAACCGGGCCTGCGCGTGCCGCACATGGGCTGGAACGGTGTGCGCGCCGAACAGCCCGGCCACGCGCTCGCCGCCGGCCTGGGCGAGGACACGCGCTTCTACTTCGTGCACAGCTATTTCATCGAGCCGGCCGACCCCGCCGACGTGCTGCTCAGCGCCGACTACGGCGGCCGCTTCGCCGCCGGCATCGCGCGCGGCAACCTGGCCGGCGTGCAGTTCCACCCCGAGAAGAGCCACCGCTTCGGCAAGCGCCTGCTCGCCAACTTCGCCGGCGTGAGCCTCTGATGCTGCGCACCCGCGTCATTCCCTGCCTGCTGTTGCGCGGCCACGGCCTCGTGAAGACCCGGCGCTTCAAGGACGCCGTCTACGTGGGCGACCCGGTAAACGCCGTGCGCATCTTCAGCGAGAAGGAGGTCGACGAGCTGGTGCTGCTGGACATCGACGCCACGCGCGAAGGCCGCGAGCCGAACTACGAGTTGATCGCCGAGATCGCCGGCGAATGCTTCATGCCCGTGGCCTACGGCGGCGGCGTGCAAACGCTGGCGCAGGTGCGCAAGCTCATCCGCTCGGGCGTGGAGAAGGTGGTGGTCAACAGCGCGGCCTACGCCTCCACCGAAGTGATTCGCGCTACGGCCGACGTCTTCGGCAGCCAGGCCGTGGTGGGCGCGGTGGACGTGAAGAAGCCGCTCTTCGGCGGCTGGAAGCCGATGGCCAAGTCCGGCACGGTGGACGCCGGCGTGACGCTGGACGCCCACGTGCAGGCCTTGGTGAAGGCCGGCGCCGGCGAGATCTTCATCAACAGCATCGACCGCGACGGCACCATGGCCGGCTTCGACCTGGAGCTCATCCGCCGCGTCAGCAGCGCCGTGGACGTGCCCGTCATCGCCAGCGGCGGCGCCGGCAGCGTGGACCACCTGCGCGAAGCCGTGCAGCAGGGCGGCGCCTCGGCCGTGGCCGCGGGCAGCCTCTTCGTCTTCCATGGCAAGCACCGCGCCGTGTTGATCAACTACCCCAGCGCCGCCGAGCTCGCATGGTCCTGAACGAATCCGCCCGCCCGTACCAGCGCTGCACGCGCTGCGTGATGGACACCACCGACCCCGAGATCCGCTTCGACGCGGCCGGCGTCTGCAACCACTGCACGGGCTTCGACACCGTCACGCGCCAGCACTGGTTCCCGAACGAGGAGGGCGCGCGGCGCTGGCAGGCCATCCTGGCGCAGCTGAAGGAGGAGGGGCGCGGGCGCGAGTACGACTGCATCCTGGGCCTGTCGGGCGGCGTGGACAGCAGCTACCTGGCGCTGAAGGCGCACGAGTGGGGCCTGCGGCCGCTGGTGGTGCACGTGGACGCCGGCTGGAACAGCGAGCTGGCCGTCGCCAACATCGAGAAGATCGTCAAGCACTGCAACTTCGACCTGCACACCCACGTGGTGGACTGGGAGGAGATGCGCGACCTGCACCTGGCCTACCTGCGCGCCGGCATCCCCAACCAGGACGTGCCGCAGGACCACGTGTTCTTCGCCAGCCTCTACCACTTCGCCACCAAGAACGGCATCCGCAGCATCCTTTCCGGCGGCAACCTGGCCACCGAGGGCATCTTCCCCAAGGCCTGGCACGGCAGCGCCATGGATGCCATCAACCTGAAGGCCATCCACCGCGCGCACGGCGAGCGCAAGCTGAAGACCTACACCACGGTGAGCTTCTTCCAGGCCTACATCTGGTTCCCCTTCGTCAGGCGCATGCGCACGCTGCGGCCGCTGAACTACCTGCCCTACGACAAGGCGGCGGCGGTGAAGGAGCTGGAAGACCGCATCGGCTGGCGCGCCTACGGCCGCAAGCACGGCGAGTCGCTCTTCACGCGCCTGTTCCAGAACCACTACCTGCCGCTGAAGTTCGGCTACGACAAGCGGCTGCCGCATCTGTCCAGCCTCATCGTGTCGGGCCAGATGACGCGCGAGGAAGCCCTGGCCGAGCTGGAGAAACCGCTCTACGACCCGCGTGAGCTGGACACCGACATCGCCTACTTCTGCAAGAAGCTGCGCATCACGCGCGAGCAGTTCGACGGATTCATCACCCAGCCACCGCACCACCACAGCGACTACCCCACCTGGGACGGCCGCTACCGCGCGCTCAAGCGCGTGCAGCGCGTGGTGGAGAAGCTGCTGGGCCGGAGGGTGAATGTCTACAGCTGAGGTCGTCGCCCACCTGACGACGGCCCACCCGCGCGACGACGTGCGCATCTTCCACAAGGAATGCGCCAGCCTCGCCGCGGCCGGCTTCCAGACGCACCTGCTGGTGGCCGACGGCAAGGGCGACGCCGAACGCAGCGGCGTGCGCATCCACGACATCGGCGGCGTGCAGGGGCGCTTTCGGCGCATGCTGCTGCAGCCCTGGCGCATGTGGCGCGCGGCGCGTGCGCTGCCGGCGCGGGTGTTCCATTTTCACGACCCCGAGCTGCTGCCCATCGGCCTGCTGCTGCGCTGGGGCGGCGCGAAGGTGATCTACGACTCGCACGAGGACGTGCCACGCGCCGTGCTCAGCAAGTACTGGATCCGGCCCTGGCTGCGGACGCTGGTGGCCACCGTGTTCGAGGCCTTCGAGGACTTCGTGGCGCGGCGCCTCTCGGCCATCGTCACCGCCACGCCGCACATCGCGCGCCGCTTCGCGAAGCTGAACCGCCGCACGCTGGACATCAACAACTACCCGATGCAGCGCGAGCTGGCCGACGGCGTGCAGGCTGCGACCGAGGGGCGCACGGTCTGCTACATCGGCGGCATCGGCGTGATCCGCGGCGTGGTGGAGATGGTCACGGCGCTGGAGCGCGTGGATGCCACGCTCGTGATGGCCGGCCCCTTCGAGAACGCCGACACCGAGGCCCGCGTGCGCGCCTTGCCGGGCTGGCAGAAGGTGGACTACCGCGGCACCGTGTCGCGCGACGAGGTGCGCCGCATCATGGCCGCTTCGCGTGCCGGGCTGCTGTTCTTCCACCCCGAGCCCAACCACGTGGACGCGCAGCCGAACAAGATGTTCGAGTACATGTCGGCTGGGCTGCCGGTGCTGGCCTCGGACTTCCCGTTGTGGCGCTCGCTGCTGGAAGACTCCGGCGCCGGCCGCTGCGCCGACCCGCAGGACGCACAGGCCATCGCCCGCTGCATCGCTGCGCTGCTGGACGACCCCGCCGCCGCGCGCACGATGGGCGAACGCGGGCGCGAGGCGGTGAACAGGGTCTACCACTGGGCGCACGAAGAGAAGAAGCTCGTGGGCCTTTATCGCGAGGTGCTGGCGTGAAGACCATCGTCACCGTCATCGGCGCGCGGCCGCAGTTCATCAAGGCCAGCGTGGTGTCGCACGCCATGGACGCGCAGGGCGGCCTGCGCGAGGTGCTGGTGCACACCGGCCAGCACTTCGACGCCAACATGTCCGACGTGTTCTTCGCCGAACTGGGCATGGCGCCGCCGGCGCACCAACTGGCCATCCACGGCGGGCGGCATGGCGCGATGACGGGCCAGATGCTGGCCGCCGTGGAGCAGGTGCTGGTGGACGTGGCGCCCGACGCCGTGCTCGTCTACGGCGACACCAACTCCACGCTGGCCGGCGCGCTGGCCGCGGTGAAGCTGCACATCCCGGTGGCGCACGTGGAAGCCGGGCTGCGCTCCTTCAACATGGCGATGCCCGAGGAGGTGAACCGCATCCTCACCGACCGCATCTCGCGCTGGCTCTTCACGCCCACCGACACGGCGCGCGAGCACCTGCTGCGCGAAGGTGTGGACGCCGCGCGCATCGTGCCCGTGGGCGACGTGATGTACGACGTGGCGCTCCACCATGGCGCGCGCGCCGGTGCAGAGGGTGGCGCGCTGGCGCGCCTGGGCCTGGCTGCCGGCGGCTACGCGCTGGCCACGGTGCATCGCGCCGAGAACACCGACGACCCCGCGCGCCTGGCCGTGGTGGTGGCCGCGCTGTCGCGGCTGGCGGCCACGCTGCCCGTGGTCTGGCCTCTGCACCCGCGCACGCGAGGCGTGCTGCAAGCCCAAGGCGTGCTGGCCACGCTGCCGGCGGCACTGCGCGTGGTGGACCCGGTGGGCTACCTGGACATGGTGCAGCTGGAGAAGCATGCGGCGCTGGTGGCCACCGATTCCGGCGGCGTGCAGAAGGAAGCCTTCTTCCACCGCGTGCCCTGCGTGACGCTGCGCGACGAGACGGAGTGGGTGGAACTGGTCCAGACCGGCTGGAACCGCCTGGCGCCGCCGCTGGACGCGACCACCGTGGCGGCTGCGCTGCAGGCGGCCATCGGCACGCGCGGGCGCGACGTGCAGCCCTATGGCGAAGGCGATGCCGCGCAGCGCATCGTGGCGCGGCTGGCGGCCGACCTGGGCGCGTGAACATCCTGCTCGTCAACCACTACGCCGGCACGCCGGCCCTGGGCATGGAGTACCGGCCCTACTACCTGGCGCGCGAATGGGTGCGGGCCGGGCACCGGGTGCAGGTGCTGGCGGCGGATCACTCGCACGTGCGGGCGAAGCAGCCCACGTGCGTCCGCCGGGCGGACGCACCCTCCTGGGTCTCGGGGGACGAGGTCATCGACGGCATCGCCTATCGCTGGTATGCCACGCCGCCCTATGCCGGCAACGGCCTGGGCCGCGTGAAGAACATCTGGGCCTTCTGCAAGGCCGTCTGGCGCGACACGCCGCGCCTGGTGCGCGAGTTCAAGCCCGAGGTGGTGATCGCGTCTTCCACCTACCCGATGGACAACTGGGTGGCGCGCCGCATCGCCCAACGCGCTGGCGCGAAGCATGTCTACGAGGTGCACGACCTCTGGCCGCTGTCGCCCATCGAACTCTCGGGCCTGTCGCGCCGCCATCCCTTCATCGTGCTGGTGCAGGCGGCCGAGGACTTCGCCTACCGCCACGCCGACCGCGTGGTGTCCATGCTGCCCAAGGTGCACGCCTACATGGCCTCGCGCGGGCTGGACCTGAAGAAGTTGGCGATCGTGCCCAACGGCATCTCGCTGGACGAATGGGAGCAGCCGCCCGAGCCGCTGCGCGCTGATGTGGCCGAAGCGGTGAAAGGCCACGGCTGCGTGGTCGGCTACGCCGGCAGCATGGGCCTGCCGAACGCGCTGGACACGTTGCTCGACGCCGCTGCGCTGTTGAAGGCCCAGCCGCTGCGTTTCGTGCTCGTCGGCGGCGGCCACGAACAGGCGAGGCTGGCGGCCCGCGTGCAGGCCGAGGGCCTCACGAACGTGCGCTTCCTGCCGCCCATTCCCAAGGCGCAGATCCCGTCCTTCCTGGCGGCCACCGACATCGCCTACATCGGCTGGCAGCGCGTGCCCATCTACCGCTTCGGCATCGCGCCCAACAAGCTGATGGATTACATGATGGCCGGCTGCGCCGTGCTGCATTCGGTCGAAGCCGGCAACGACCCCGTGGCCGAGGCCGGCTGCGGCCTGACCGTGCCGCCGCAGGATGCGGCCGCGGTGGCCGAGGGGCTGAAACAACTGGCCGCGTTGTCGAAGGACGAGCGCCGCGCCATGGGCGAACGTGGTCGCGCCTTCGTGCAGGCCCACCACACCTACCCCGTGCTCGCGCAGCGTTTCATCGAGGCGGTGTCGTGAGCGACGAGACGAAAGCCGTCGCCGAACGCTACGCCCGCCGCGGCGACGGCGGCCTCTACAGCCCGCTCAAGCCCGACGTCTGGCAGACGCTGCACGAGCGCCAGCGTGTGCTGCTGCGCTTCCTGGCCGAAGCCGGCCATGGCGAGCTTTCCGCACTGACGGCCACCGAGGTCGGCTGCGGCAGCGGCGGCAACCTGCTGGAGCTGCTGCGCCTGGGCTTCGCGCCCGAGAAGCTCACTGGGCTGGAGTTGCTGCCCGAGCGCCACGCCCAGGCGCGCCACGTGCTGCCGGCGGCCACGACGCTGTGGCTGGGCGATGCCACGCAGGCGCCCGTCGCCCCGGCCAGCCAGGACCTGGTGCTGGCCTTCACGGTCTTCTCGTCGCTGCTGGACGACGGTTTCCAGCAGCGCCTGGCCGACGTGATGTGGTCCTGGCTGAAGCCTGGCGGCGCCATCGTCTGGTACGACTTCACCGTCGACAACCCGCGCAACCGCGACGTGCGTGGCGTGCCGGCCCGCCGTGTGGCCCGGCTCTTCCCGCAGGGGACAATGCGCTCGCAGCGCGTCACGCTCGCGCCACCCATCGGCCGCCGGGTGACGAAACTGCACCCGGCGGCCTGGCGCCTGTTCAATGCCTTGCCGCTGCTGCGCACGCACCTGCTGGCCTGGATCGAGAAACCCGCATGACCGCACCCTTTCTGCCGTTTGCCTTGCCCGAGATCGGCGACGAAGAGATCGCCGAGGTCGTCGACACGCTCAAGAGCGGCTGGGTCACCACCGGCCCCAAGGCACGCCGCTTCGAGGCCGACTTCGCCACCTGGCTGGGCGAGCCCGGCCTGCACTGCATTGCCGTGAACTCGGCCACCGCCGGCCTGCACCTGGCGCTGGAAGCCCTGGGCATCGGCCCCGGCGACGAGGTCATCACCACCACGCACACCTTCACCGCC
>CAZBUU010000127.1:0-11828 GCA_964495125.1 uncultured Rubrivivax sp. | reverse complement strand
GTCTCTTCCTTGTCGTCGTCGCGCTGGATCAGCGGCTCGCCGGTGACGTCGTCCTGGCCTTCCACCTTCGGTGGGTTGAACTTCACGTGGTACGTGCGGCCCGAGGGCTGGTGCGAGCGGCGGCCGCTCATGCGCTCGATGATGGCTTCATCGGGCACGTCGATCTCGAGCACGAGGTCCAGCTGGACGCCGGCCTCCTTCATCGCGTCGGCCTGCGGGATGGTGCGCGGGAAGCCGTCGAAGAGGAAGCCGCCCGCGCAGTCGGGCTGGGCGATGCGTTCCTTGACGAGGCCGATGATGATGTCGTCGCTGACCAGGCCGCCCGCGTCCATCACCTTCTTGGCCGCCACGCCCAGCGGTGTGCCGGCCTTCACGGCCGCTCGCAGCATGTCGCCGGTGCTGATCTGCGGGATGCCGTGCTTCTGGCAGATGAAGGTGGCCTGCGTACCCTTGCCGGCGCCGGGCGCGCCCAGGAGGATGAGTCTCATCGAGTCCTCGAGAAGTGTGTTTTTGAGGGACCGCGCCGACGGTCGGCGCAGTGCCGGCCGCCTTGTCTCGCTGGGGCGCCAGGCCAGAATATCACGCGATGCTTGGCATCAAACTGACGCGCCGCCGGCGAACAGCGCGCGCACGCGGGCCAGGTCTTCGGGCGTGTCGACGCCGGGGCCGGGCCCTTCGGCGGCCACGTGCACCGCGATGCGCTCGCCGTGCCAGAGCACGCGCAGTTGCTCCAGCGCTTCGGTCTGCTCCAGCGGGGCCGGTGGCAGTTGCGGGAAGCGGCGCAGGAAGCCGGCGCGGTAGCCGTACAGCCCCAGGTGGCGCAGCGGCGCCGGCGCCGCCGGCAGTCGCGTGACGCCGCCGGCATTGGCGTCGCGCCACCAGGGCAGGGGCGCGCGGCTGAAGAGCAGTGCGCGCCCGGCGGCGTCGAGCACCACCTTCACGACATTGGGGTTCAGGAACTCGGCAAGCTCGACGATGGGGTGGGCGGCGGTGCTCATCACGCAATCGTCGCGCTCGGCCAGCAGCGCGGCGCAGCGCTGCACCAGGGCCGGGTCGATGAGGGGTTCGTCGCCCTGGACGTTGACCACCATGTCCCGGCCGTCCAGCCCGAGCTGTTCGCAGGCCTCGGCCAGGCGGTCGCTGCCGCTGGCGTGGTCCTGACGCGTCAGCAGCGCCCGCACGCCATGCGCCGTGCAGGCCGCCACGATGGCGGCATCGTCCGCCGCCACCACGACCTGCTGCGCCCCGCTGAGCGCGGCGCGCTCGGCAACGCGCACCACCATGGGCTTGCCGGCAATGTCGGCCAGCGGCTTGTTGGGCAGCCGGGTCGATGCCAGCCGCGCCGGGATGAGGACGGTGAAGACGCCGCTCACGCGGCCACCGGGCCGTCCAGCGGGCGGGCCTCGCTTTCCAGCATGACGGGGATGCCGTCGCGGATGGGAAAGGCCAGCCGGTCGGCGTGGCAGGTCAGGGCCACGGGCCGCTGCTCGGCGTCGCGCTGCATTTCCAGCGGGCCCTTGCAGACAGGGCAGACGAGCAGATCGATCAGGCGGTGGTCCAGGCTCATGGTGCGGCTCGCGGAAAGAGCAGGGCAAGGAGATCGGCCACGAGGCCGTCGGGGAGCGCCAAGTCTAGCGGCACCACCCAGACCCGCGTGCTGCCCAGACGCGAGGGCTGCAGCTTGACAGCATCCTTTTCGGTGGTGATGACATCGGGCGTGCCGGAGGGCCAGGGCAGTTTGGCGTAGTCGAAGTGATCGGGCAGCGGCAGCGGCTCGGCGACCAGGCCGGCGGCCGCGAGCATGTCGAAGAACTTGCGCGGCGCGGCCAGGCCGGCGGCCGCCACCAGCGGCCGGCCACGCAGGGTGTCCAGCGGCTGCGATGCCGCCGCGTCGCCCGCCAGCCAGGCCTGCAGCGGCCAGGCCGCGCCCAGCCGTCGCTTCGCCAACGCGCCGGATGGGGTGCCCGGCGCCGGGCCGGCGGTGTGAAGCACCTGCAGCTTCGGAGACAGGCGCGCGGCGAGCGGCTCGCGCAGAGGTCCGGCCGGCAGCAGCAGGCCGTTGCCGAGCCCGCGCTCGTCGAACACCAGCAGTTCCGCCTGGCGCGGCAGGGCGCGGTGCTGCAGGCCGTCGTCGGCGACGATGACATCGACCGCAGGGTGGCGCTCGCACAGCGCCGCGGCCGCGGCGGCGCGCTGGCGGCCCACGAACACGGGCACGCCGCAACGGCGGCGGATGAGCAAGGGCTCGTCGCCGCTGCGGCTGGCGGCGTCTGCGCCGTCGACCTCGTGCACCTCGTCACCTTCGCGGCCGTGGCCACGCGAGACGACACCCGGCCGGTGGCCCGCGGCCTGCAGCGCCTGCACCAGCGCGATGACGGTCGGGGTCTTGCCGGCGCCGCCGGCAATCACGTTGCCCACCACCAGCACGGGCACGGGCAGCGCCGCGGCGTGCTCGGGCCGGCGCAGGTGGCGCCGCAGCAGCAGGCCGTAAGTCCAGGCCAGCGGCCGGAGCGCACGCGCCAGCCAGGTCGGCCGCGGTTGCCACCAGTGGCGGGCCAGCAAGGCCTCCACGCGGGCGGCAGCGCCGGCCGGCATGCGGGGGTTCAGCGCCCGCCGGCGGTCTGCGCCGCGAAGGTCAGCCGCGAGAGCCCGGCGCGCCGCGCCGCGTCGAGCACGTTGACCACCGCCTGGTGCGCCGCCAGGGCGTCGGCAGAGATGATGACCACCGTGTCGGCGCGACCCGCCGCCACCGAGCTCAGCTCGGCAGTGAGCATCTCCACGCTCTTGCCGTCCACCGGCTTGCGGTTGATGGCGTAGCGGCCGTCGGCCGACACCGCCACGATCACCTCGCCCGGCCGTTCGCGCAGCTTCTCTGCGTCGGCCGCCGGCAGGTTGATCTGCAGTTCGGTGAAGCGCGAGTAGGTGGTCGACAGCATCAGGAAGATCAGCACCACGAGCAGCACGTCGATGAACGGGATCAGGTTGATCTCGGGCTCTTCCATCGGGCGGCGGCTGAATCGCATGCGGTGTCCTTACGCGTTCTGCGCCCGCACGGCGAAGCGCATCAGGTGCGGCACCATGCGCTCGGCGGCCAGTTCCATGGCCAGCTGGAAGGCGTCCACGCGGCCGCGGAAGTAGCGGTAGAACATGAGCGACGGGATGGCGATCATGAGCCCGAACGCGGTGTTGTAGAGGGCCACCGAGATGCCGTGCGCCAGCAGTTGCGGGTTGCCGGCGCCGCCCGCGCCGGGTGACTGCGAGCCGAAGATCTCGATCATGCCGACCACGGTGCCGAACAAGCCCAGCAGCGGCGCCGCCGCGGCGATGGTCCCCAGCGTGTTGAGGTAGCGCTCGAGCTGGTGCACGGCCGCGCGGCCGGCGTTCTCGAAGGCCTGGCGCAGGGCCGGTTCGGCGATGCGCGGCTCCGCGGTGACGGCACGCAGCCCGGCGGCCAGCACGCCGCCCAGCACGGAGTTGTCGGCGAGCTTGTTCACCACGTCGGCCGAAGGCAGGCTGGATCGCGTGACGCCGATCACTTCATCCAGCAGCTTGGGCGGGGCGACCATGGGCTCACGCAGGTGGTAGAGCCGCTCGACGATCAGCGCCAGAGCGACCACCGAGCACAGGAAGAGGGGCCAGATCGGCCAACCGGCCGCTTGTATGATCGAAAGCAAGGGGTTCTCGGGCGGCTTGGGATGGGCCGGCAGGGTGCCAGCGACGCGCGGGATTATGGCTGACAGGTTTGCGCCTTCTTCCGGCACCGCCGCGGCGCAGACTGTGGATAACACTGTGGGTAATCGGCGGCCAAACAAGCCCATGTCGTGCATGGCGGCCGTCCAGGCCGGGTCAGTGCGCCAGATGATCGAGAATTCTCGATGCGAATCAACGACTTGCATGAACAAGACTGCTTCATGACGGTGCCGACCACCTGTTTGGCCTGCGCTGGCGCGGCTGTGGAGTTCCGAACCCGCGCCGCGCCTCGCGAATCGGCCGATGGCGGCTGACGACGCCACTCCGCAGCGCCTGCCGTGGGGCGTGGCGGCGCTGTTGCTGGCCACGCAGGATGCACTGGCGGCGCGTTTCGGTGCGGTGGCCGTGCGTGGCGAACTCTCCGGCTTCACGCGGGCGGCCAGCGGACACTGCTACTTCTCGCTGAAGGACGCCGAGGGGGCCTCGGCGCTCTTGCGCTGCGCGATGTTCAGGCGCGCAGCCACGCTGGTCGATTTCCAGCCGGCCGATGGCCAGCAGGTGCAGCTGCGCGGACGTCTGGGCGTGTTCGAGCCGCGCGGCGAGTTGCAGATGGTCGTCGAATCGCTGCAGCGCCTGGGCGCAGGCTCGCTGTACGAGGAGTTCCTGCGCCGGCGCGCCAGGCTCGAAGCGCAAGGTCTGTTCGACACGGAACGCAAGCGGCCGCTGCCACCGCATCCGCAGGTCTTGGGCATCGTCACGTCGCTGGCGGCCGGAGCCCTGCGCGACGTGCTGACCACGCTGGCCCGGCGCGCGCCGCAGGTGCGCGTCGTCATCTACCCGAGTCCGGTGCAGGGCGCGGAGGCACCCGAGGCGCTGGCCGAGGCCCTGCGCACGGCCGGCGAGCGTTGCGAAGTGGACGCGCTGCTGCTCGTGCGGGGCGGCGGCTCGCTGGAAGACCTGTGGGCCTTCAACGACGAGCGCGTGGTGCGCGCCGTGGCCGCCAGCCCGCTGCCGGTGGTCTGCGGGGTCGGCCACGAGACGGACGTGACGCTGGCCGACCTCGCCGCCGACCTGCGCGCACCCACGCCCACGGCGGCGGCGGAGCTGGCTTCGCCGGCCCGCGACGAGCTCGCCGCGGCGCTGGCCGCGCGCGCCGCGTTGCTGCAGCGTGCGGCCGACCGGGCGCTGCATCAGCGTGCGCAGCGGCTGGACGCCGTGGCCCAGCGCCTGGGGCAGCCCGCCAGGGCGCTGCTGGGGCAGGTCGGGCGCCTGGAAGGGCTGGCGCGTCGGCTCACGCTCGCGGTGGCCGTCCGGCGCCAGCGACTGGCCGAGGCGCCACAGCGTCAGTTCGACCGGCTGCGCCACGCCGCGGCGCTGCAGTTGCAGGCGCGCCGCGGGCGCCTGGGCGCCACCGCGGAGCGCCTGCAGGCGCTGGACCCACACCGCGTGCTGCACCGCGGCTACGCCTGGGTGGAAGACGCCGCGGGCCGCCCCATCGTGTCGGCCACCGCGCTGCAGGCTGGCGATGCCGTGCGGGCCGTCTGGGCCGACGGCAGCGCCGAAGCCCAGGTGATCCGGGTGGAGCCCCTGCCGCCCGTGGCCTGAGAGCCGCTGCCTACAATCCGCCCCCTGCGACTCCCCTGCCACCCAAGGACACCGAACATGGAACACACCCTGCCCGCACTGCCCTTCGCGATCGACGCGCTGGCCCCCTACTACAGCAAGGAAACACTGGAGTTCCACCACGGCAAGCATCACAACGCCTATGTGGTGAACCTGAACAACCTGCAGAAGGGCACCGAGTTCGAGTCGCTCACGCTCGAAGAGATCATCAAGAAGGCTTCCGGCGGCATCTACAACAATGCCGCCCAGATCTGGAACCACACCTTCTTCTGGAACTGCATGAAGCCCGCCGGCGGCGGTGAGCCCACCGGTGCGTTGGCTGCGGCCATCAACGCCAAATGGGGCAGCTACGCCGCGTTCCGCGAGGCTTTCGTGAAGAGCGCCGTGGGCAATTTCGGCTCGGGCTGGACCTGGCTGGTGAAGAAGCCGGATGGCACGGTCGACATCGTCAACACCGGCGCGGCGGGGACGCCGCTGACCACGGCCGACAAGGCGCTGCTGACCGTGGACGTGTGGGAGCACGCGTACTACATCGACTACCGCAACCTGCGCCCGAAGTTCGTCGAGACCTTCCTCGACAAGCTGGTGAACTGGGGCTTTGCGGAAGCCAATTTCGGCTGAATCACAGGGCGCCCGCCGAAGGGAGCCTGGGGGCATGCGCGTTCTTCTCGTCGAGGACGACCGGGCGCTGAGCCTGGGCATCCAGCATGCACTGCAGCGCGAAGGCTGGCAGGTCGACGCGCTCTCCGACGGCGAGCAGGCCGCCCAGGTGGGCACGCTGCGCGAGCACACGCTGGCGGTGCTGGACATCGGCCTGCCGCGCAAGAGCGGCATGGAGGTGCTGCGCCACTGGCGGGCCCACGGCGTGACCATGCCGGTGCTGCTGCTGACGGCGCGGGATGACCTCGCTGACCGCGTGCAGGGCCTGGATGCCGGCGCCGACGACTACCTGGTCAAGCCCTTCGACCTGCCGGAACTGCTGGCCCGGCTGCGCGCGCTGCGCCGCCGCTCCGCGGGGCTGGCGGAGGACATCCTCAGTTTTGCCGGCTTGGAACTGGACATCGCAGGGCGTGAGTTGCGCCACCGCGGCGAGCGCGTCTCGCTCAGCCCCCGCGAGCTGGCGCTGACCGAACTGCTGATGCAGAAGGCCGGGCGCGTGGTCGGCAAGGATTCCATCGTCGCGCGCCTGTCCAGCTGGGAGGCCGACTTCAGCGAGAACTCGGTCGAGGTCTACATCCACCGGCTGCGCAAGCGCTTCGCCGATCTCGGCGTCGTCATCAAGACCGTGCGCGGCTTCGGCTACGTGCTGGAGGCGGCGGAAGGGGCCGGCCCCAGCACCGAATGAGCGCCGCCGAGCACGGCCCCAGCCTGGCGCGGCGGCTGCTGCTGCCGCTGGCGCTGTTCTGGCTGGTGGGGCTGGCGGCCGCGGGCATCGGCGCCTACTGGCTGGCGCGCAGCGCCGCCAATGCGGCCTTCGACCGTTCGCTGCAGGACGAGGCCGCGTCGCTGGCGACCAAGGTGGAGTGGAGCGACCGCGGCCCGCTGCTCGACGTCAGTCGGCAGACGCTGGAGCTGCCCGGATGGGAGAGCCGTGAGCGCAACGGCTTCGTCATGGTCGACATCGACGGCAATCCACTGGCCGGCGACGCCAGCGTGCCGGTGCCGCTGGACCGCACCGACAGTTTCGAGCGCCCGGTCATGTTCGACGCCCAGTTCGAGGGCGAGCCCGTGCGCGGCGCGGTGTTCTCGGTGACCTCGCCGATGATCGACCGCCGCGTCTCCATCGTCGTCGTGGAGACGCGCCGCAAGCGCAGCGCCCTGATGCGCGACGTGCAACTGGCCATCGCCGGCCCGGCGCTGGTGCTGGGTGCGCTGACCTTCCTGCTGCTCGGTTTCAGCGTCCGGCGTGGCCTGGCACCCTTGCGTGCGCTGGGCATGGCCGTGGCCGACCGCGAACTGGGTGACTGGCGGCCGCTGCCGCTGCGCGACGTGCCTGCCGAGGCCGTGCCCATGGTCGAGCGCATCAACGCGCTGCTGCTGGACGTGCAGGGCTCGGTGGCCCTGCAGCGCCGTTTCGTCGCCGATGCCGCCCATCAGTTGCGCACGCCCGTGGCCGGCATCCGCGTGCTGGCCCAGGAACTGGAGCGCGAGCTGGCGGCCGCAGGCGAGCGCGGCTGGCAACCGCTGCTGGCCGAACTGAACCGCTCCAGCGAACGGCTGACGCGGCTGATCGGCCAGTTGCTCAGCCTGGCCAGTTCCGAGACGGCACTGACCATGAACGCCGAGCACCGGCCGCAGGACGTGGTGGCGCTGCTGCGCGAGGCCACCGAGCCGCTGGTGCTGCACGGCCTGCGCCAGGGTCGCAGCATCGAACTGGACGCACCGGGCGAGCCCGTGGTGGCGCGGGCCCATCCGACCTGGCTGGGTGAGGTCGTCAACAACCTGCTCGACAACGCGCAGCGCTACGGCGGGCCGAACATCGTGATGCGCGTGCGCGCGCTGGACGCCGGCGGCGCCGAAGTCACGGTGGAGGACGACGGCCCCGGCGTGGAGGATGCCGATCTGCCGCGACTGTTCGAACCCTTCTGGCGCGGGCCGCGGGCCGACCTGCGCAACGACGGCGGCACGGGGCTGGGGCTGGCGATCGCGCGGGAGATCGTCGAGCGCCTGGGTGGCACGCTGACGGCGGCGCGGCGGCCGGAAGGTCCGGGCATGCGCTTCACGGTGCGCCTGGCGGCCTGAGCCGCGGCAGCGGGCTACTTGCCGCCGAAAGGCATGCCGCGCAGCTTGGCGCCGGCCTTGAAGCCGCGCTTGGCGAACCAACCCTGGTTCATCTCCAGCGCGAAACGCACCGGCTTGAGCGAACAGTGCGAGGACTCGTCCAGCGGCTTCATGTCAGCCAGGTTGACGATGGTGCCGTCATCGGCGATGAAGGCGATGGTCAGCGGCAGCAGCGTGTTGCGCATCCAGAAGCAGCGCAGGCCGGGCTCGTCGTTCACGAAGAGCATGCCCTCGTTGGTGCCCATGGTCTTGCGGAACATCATGCCGGTCTGCTGCTGCTGCGGCGTCACGGCCAGCTCGGCCTGGATGACATGCATGCCGAGGGTCAGCGGCGTCGTCTGCAGCCGCGGCTGCGGTCCTTCCTGCCCGTGGACGGGCAAGACGAAGAGAAACCACGAGGCAATCGTGGCGGTCAGCAGAACGAAGGGCTTGACGGGGATCATGCGGGCTCGGGAGTGAAGCGCCTAGATTATCGGCGCCCGATCACGCCCCCTCCATGACCACCGCCCCCACCGACACCGACGCCCTGGGCGTGCTCGACGATCCTGCCGAGTACGGCCGCAGCACGCGCTGGGTGGTGGACGCCTCCGGGCGCAAGCTGGCCGAGACCTCGCTGGCGCTGTCCGGGATGTACTGCGCCGCCTGTGCCGGCATCATCGAAGGCGCCCTGGCGGGGGTTACCGGGGTCGTCGAAGCGCGTGTCAGCGCTGCTGCCGAACGCGCCACCGTACGCTGGGATCCGGAACAAGCCCGCGCCTCGCAGCTCATCCGGGCGGTGCGCGCTGCCGGCTACGGCGCCGTGCCCGATGCCGCGGCCCCGGCCCGCGCCCTGCGCGTCCAGGCCCACCGCCAGGCGCTGTGGCGGCTGTTCGTGGCCGCCTTCTGCGCCATGCAGGTGATGATGATGGCCACGCCCAGCTACGTGGCCGGCCCGGGCGAGCTGGCCGACGACATGCGCCAGCTGCTCAACTGGGGCAGCTGGATCCTCTCGCTGCCGGTGATGGCCTTCGCCGCCGGCCCCTTCTTCAGCGGCGCCTGGCACTCGCTGCGGGCCCGCCGCATCGGCATGGACGTGCCGGTGGCCATCGGGCTGGCCATCACCTTCGTCGCCAGCACCGGTGCCACCTTCGAGCCCGGCGGGGTCTTCGGGCACGAGGTGTACTTCGACTCGCTCACCATGTTCGCCAGCTTCCTGCTCGGCGCACGCTACCTCGAACTGCGCGCCCGCCATCGCGCGGCCGAGACGCTGGAACGCTCGCTGGCGCGCCTGCCGGAGACTGCCTGGCGTGTGCTGGCCGACGGCAGCACCGAGGCGGTGAGCGTGCAACGCGTGCTGCCCGGCGACTTGCTGCGCGTGCCGCTGGGCCAGGCGTTCCCTGCCGATGGCATCACCGAGCAGGGTCACACCCGGGCGGATGAGGCGCTGCTGACCGGCGAGTCCGCGCCCGTGGACAAGCCTCCGGGGGCCGGTGTCGTGGCGGGCAGCACGAATCTCGGGGCGCCCGTGCTGATGCGGGTGCAGCGCGTGGGCGGCGATACCCGGCTGGAGACCATCGTCTCGATGATGAAGAGCGCGATGTCGCAGCGCCCGGCGTCGGCGCAGCTGGCCGACCGCTGGGCGGCGCCCTTCATGTGGGCCGTGCTCGTGCTGGCCGCCGGCGCGGCCGCCGCCTGGAGCGTGATCGATCCTTCGCGGGCGGTGTGGGTGGCCGTGTCGGTGCTCATCGTCACGTGCCCCTGCGCGCTCTCGCTGGCGGCGCCGGCCACGCTGGTGGCCGCAGCTCGAGGCCTGGCTGGCCGTGGCGTGCTGCTGCAGCGTCTGGACGCCCTGGAACGCCTGGCCGGCGTCCAGCAGGTGTTCATCGACAAGACCGGCACGCTGACCGAGGACCGGCTGCAACTGGCGCGCGTCGAACGGCTGCACACCGCGCCAGCAGTCATCGACGAAGCCCGGGCGCTCGCCCTGGCCGCTTCGTTGGCGCAATGGTCCTCTCACCCGCTGTCGCAGGCCCTGGCGGCCGCCGGCACGCCGGGCGTGGCCGTGCCGGCCTGGGCTGGCGTCGAAGAAGTGGCAGGCCAGGGCCTGCGCGCGCTCGACGCGCAGGGCCAGGAGTGGCGCCTGGGTCGCGCCGCGTGGGTGGGGGATGCCGCCAGCGCGGACCTGGCCAGCACCAGCCTGGGCTACCAGGGCCGGGCCGTAGCGCGCTTCGGCTTCACCGAGGCCGTTCGGCCCGGCGCTGCCGATGCCGTGGCTGCCTTGCGGAGCGCCGGGCTTAGTGTCACCTTGCTCAGTGGCGACACCGCGTCACGGGCACAGGCACTGGCATCGCGCCTGGGCATCACCGAGGTGCTCGCCGGTGCTACGCCTGAAGGCAAGCTGGCGGCGGTGGCCCAGGCCCAGGCCGACGGCCGGCGGGTGGCCATGGTGGGTGACGGTGTCAACGACGCGCCGGTGCTCGCCCGCGCCGATGTCTCGCTGGCCATGGGGCAGGGGGCTCTGGTCTCACGCAGCCAGGCCGACGCCGTGATCACTTCCAGCGACCTCGGCGACCTCGTCCGAGCGCGCCTGACGGCGTTGCGGTCCGTCCGCATCGTGCGCCAGAACCTGCTGTGGGCGGCTGCCTACAACGCGACCAGCATCCCCCTGGCCCTGGCCGGCTGGCTGCCGCCCTGGGCCGCAGGCCTGGGCATGGCCTGCAGTTCCCTGCTGGTGGTCTTCAACGCGCTGCGCGCTGCGCGCTGAACGGGGCCCATGGAGAGCCTGTGGTTGCTGATCCCCATCTCGGCCGGACTGGTGCTGCTCATCCTGGGCGTCTTCGGCTGGGCCGTGAACCGCGGGCAGTTCGAGGATCTAGAACATGAAGGTGAACGAATCCTGACAGACGAGGGCGCCCCGATTGATACCGGTCAAGGCGGACCCCTGCACCCGCCGGAACAATCCGGCCGCTGAATTCCTGTATTGGCAACGAGGAGAGAACCAATGGCACAAACCGCCGTAGCCGGCGCACCAGGCCAGAGCGTCTACAACGACACGGCCGTCCGGCTGTTTTCGTTGGCCGCCGTTCTGTGGGGCGTCGTCGGCATGCTCGTGGGCGTGATCATCGCCGCCCAGCTGGCGTGGCCGGAGTTGAACTTCGGCATTTCCTTCCTGAGCTACGGCCGCCTGCGTCCGCTGCACACCAACGCGGTGATCTTCGCGTTTGGCGGTTCGACGCTGTTCGCCACCTCCTACTACATCGTCCAGCGCACCTGCCAGACCCGGCTGTTCGCCCCGGGCCTGGCCATGTTCACCTTCATCGGATGGCAGTTGGTCATCCTGGCGGCGGCCATCACGCTGCCGCTGGGCATCACCAGCGGCAAGGAATACGCCGAACTTGAATGGCCGATCGACATCGCGATCGCCGTCATCTGGGTGTCCTACGCCATCGTCTTCTTCGGGACGGTCGGGACGCGCAAGGTGCGCCACATCTATGTGGCCAACTGGTTCTTCGGCTCCTTCATCATCGCCGTCGCGCTGCTGCACATCGTCAACAGCGTGGCCATTCCGGTGAGCTTCTGGAAGAGCTACTCGGCCTATGCCGGCGTCCAGGACGCGATGATCCAGTGGTGGTACGGCCACAATGCCGTGGGCTTCTTCCTGACGGCCGCGTTCCTGGGGATGATGTACTACTTCATCCCGAAGCAGGCCGAGCGCCCGGTGTACAGCTACCGGCTGTCGATCGTGCACTTCTGGG
>CAZBUU010000126.1:0-11830 GCA_964495125.1 uncultured Rubrivivax sp. | reverse complement strand
GCGATCTCCAGTTCATCGCGCAGCTGCCGCAGCATCTGCGCCACGCCGGCGGCGCCACCGGCGGCCAGCGCCATCACCTGCGGGCGGCCGATGAGCACCGCGTCGGCGCCCAGGGCCAGGGCCTTCAGCACGTCGGTGCCGCGACGGATGCCGCCGTCCACCAGCAGCGGCAGGCGGCCGCGCAGGGCGCGCGCCACCAGGGGCAAGGCTTCTGCGGTGGCGGGCGCGGTGTCCAGCGTGCGGCCGCCGTGGTTGGAGACCACGAGGCCAGCGGCGCCGGCGTTCACCATCATCTCGACGTCGCCCGGGTGCAGCACGCCCTTCACCAGCACCGGCAGGCCGCTGAAGCGCGCGAGCTCTTCGATGTCGCCGGGCTGCACGGCGTGCGCGGCGGCGAAGTCGAAGCGCGACTGCGCGGCCGACGGGGCCGGCGAAGGGGGCAGGTTCACCGCGCACACACCGGGGGGCAATGCGAAGCCCGTGCGGCGTTCGCGGTCGCGCACGCCGTGAACGGGGGCGTCGGCGGTGAGGACCAGCGCTTCGAAGCCGGCGTCGGCGGCGCGGCGCGCCAGGTCCAGCGTGTCTTCGCGGCGCGGCTGCGGGTAGACCTGGAACCACAGCGGGCCGCGGACGGCGTCGTCGCGCACCAGCGCCGCCACGTCCTCCAGCGGCACGCTGCTCTGCGCGCTGAGCACCAGGCCCACGCCCTGCGCGGCGGCGGCCAGCGCGGTGGCGCGTTCGCCGTCGGTGTGCGCCAGGCGCTGGTAGGCCACGGGCGCCAGCAACAGCGGCACGGGCCACTCGCGGCCCAGCAGCGTCGTCCGCGTGTGGCCGCCGGCCAGCGGCTGCAGCAGGCGCGGCCAGAGCTTCAGCGCCGCCCAGGCGCTGCGGTTGGCGGCCACCGTGGCTTCGTCGGCGGCGCCGCCGTCGAAGTAGGCCCAGGCGGCTTCGCCCAGGCGAGCGCGCGCCAGCGCCACCCAGTCGTCGGCGTGGATGGGAACGCTCATGGGTTCGCCCACAGCCGCAGCAGGTTGTGATATGTCCCCGTCAGGCTGACGGCCTCGGGCGTCTCGCCGTGCTGCTCGCGCAGGCGCAGCAGCGCCATGTCCATGTCGAAGAGCAGGCGGCGCTGTTCGTCGCTGCGCACCAGGCTCTCGATCCAGAAGAAGGACGCGAGCCGCTCGCCCCGCGTCACCGGCTCCACGCGGTGCACGCTGGTGCCGGGGTAGATGACGGCGTCGCCCGCGGCCAGCTTGGCACGCGGCTGGGCGTAGGTGTCCTCCACCACCAGCTCGCCGCCTTCGTACTCCTCGGGTTGGCTGAGGAACAGCGTGCACGAGACATCGGTGCGGATCGCCTGCCCCGTGGCCGGGTGGTAGCGGATGGCCTGGTCGACATGGTTGCCGTAGGTGTTCTGCTCACCGCCGTAGCGGTTGAACATCGGCGGCAGCACACGCTTGGGCAGGGCGGCGGAGAAGAAGATGCGGTGTCGCTCCAGCGCTTGCATCACCAGCTGCTGCAAGGCACGCGCCTCTTCGCTGTCGCAGGCGAGCTGGCGGTTCTTCTTCACCGCCGCGGCCTGCGCGCCGGCGGTGGTCTTGCCGTCGACCCAGCGCCCGCGCGCCAGCAGTTCGCGCGCCTGGGCCAGCGCCCCGGCGTCCAGCACGCCTTTCAGGTGCAGCATCATCGTCGTGCCCCCTGCGCCTAGAACTTCACCGCGGTGGTGAACTGCAGCGTGCGCGGCTTGCCGGCGATGTAGTGGCCGCGGTAGAGCATGTCGGCGTAGAGCTTGTTCGTCACGTTGGTGAGGTTGAGCTTGAAGCTCACCGGCCCGGCGTCGTACTCGCCCATCAGGTCGGCCGTGATGTAGCGGGGCGCCTCCACCGCGCTCTGCTGGGGGTTCATGGTGCTTCGCGCGTTGAGGCCGCCGCCCAGGCGCAGCTTGGGCGTCACCTTGTAGGTGCTCCACACCGTGCCGCTGTGGCGCGGCGTGAGGCCCGGGCGCTGGCCCTCGATCTCGCCCTGCAGCGCGAAGGACACGGTCGATGCGCCCTTGTCGATCTTCGCCGAGGGGATCCACGCGTAGGACAGGAACACCTCCCACTGCGGCGTGATGCGGCCGGCGATGTCGAACTCCAGTCCCGCCGCGTGACGTTCGCCGGAGAGCACGTAGTTGGTGGCGTTGACCGACTCCTCGTCGCGGTTGCGCTCGTTGTACTTGTTCGAATAGAAGACTGCGGCGCGCAGTGTGGCGTTGCCGCTGTCGGAGTCGATCTTGGTGCCGATCTCGATGTTGCGGCTGGCCTCGGGGGGTGTGTTCGAGCCCAGCGCGTCGTACTGGTAGGCATCGCCCGAGGTGTTGAAGCTGGTGGCGTACGAGACGTGGTACGAGGACAGCGGCGTCGGCTGGAACAGCACGCCGAAACGGCGGCTCCACAGCGAATCGGCGCGGCTGCGGTTGGCGGTCTCAGCGCCGAGCGTGGTGGCCGCGGTGGAGTAGGTGCGGTAGGTGCCGTCGAAGCGGTCCCAGCGCAACCCGGCCAGCAGCTTCCAGCTGGGCGCCAGCTGCAGCAGGTCCTGCGCGTACAGGCCCAGCGCATCGCTGCGGAAGTCGCGGTTCTTCAGCACCACGCGCAGCGACTCGTCCACCCAGCCGCTGCCGCGTGTCTGCGCGGCCGTGATGTTGGGTTTGACGAGGGCGCCGCTGGCCGGGTTCGCGACCGTGTAGCCGACGAAGCTGTCCTTGACGAAGTCGACACCGGCCTGCACCGAGTGCTTCATGCCCCAGGCGCTGAACTTGGTGTCGTAGTCGCTTTGCAGCTGCAGGTTGTCCAGGTCCTGGATCTTGGCCTGCACGCCGCTGCCGTTGCTGCGCACGAGCACCGTGTCGGGCCCGAAGTTCGCCTGCGTCGCGGCCACGCCGCCGGGCTGGGCACTGGCCGCGGCGATGCGCACGGCGCTGGCGCGCTGGTCGCGCGTGAAGGCGCCCTTGCGCAGCGTGGTCTTGAGTTCGCTGCGGTCGCCGAAGCGGTGGGTGTGGCTGAAGGTGCCCATCGTCGCGGTGCCCAGGCTCACGTCGCTGGCCAGGCCGTAGTAGGCCTTGGGGTCGACCGGGATCATCTGGCTTTGCAGCCAGGGCATGCCGTAGTTGACGCCGTTGTCGTTGTCCAGGTGCACTATGCCGACGAGGAACTCGTCCACGGTGCCGATGCCCCAGCGGAAGCTGGGTGCCACGCCCGCCTTGTCGATCTTGGCGCCATAGTTGTCAGCCTTGGTGACCATGCCGTTGATGCGGAAGGCCGAGTTCTCTCCCGTGCGGGTGTTGAGGTCCAGCGTGCCGCGGGCGTAGTTGCCGCTGCCCAGTGTCACCGCGGCCTCGTTCTGGCCGAAGAGCAGCGGCACCTTGCCGACCTGGTTCACGGCGCCGCCGGTGGAGCCGCGGCCGAACAGCATGCTCGCCGAGCCGCGCAGCACCTCCACGCGGTCGACGTAGAAGGTGTCGCGCTCGTAGAAGGCGGGGTCGCGCAGGCCGTCGACGAAGATGTCGCCGGTCGTCAGCAGCGAGAAACCGCGCAGCCGGATGTCTTCCTCGCCGCCCTCGGCGGCCTGGAAGCTGATGCCCGCGGTGTTGCGCAGGGCGTCGCGCAGGGTGTCGAGGTTGCGGTCGTCGATGAGGCGCTCGGTGACGACGGTCACGCTCTGCGGCACGTCGCGCAGCTCCTGCTGGCCCTTGCCGATGCGGGTGGTCGTGGCCTGCACGGTGTCCTTGCCGGTGGGCTCGGCGCTGACCTTGGCGCGCACCGTGGGCAGTACCTTGGGTGGCTCGGTCTTGGCCGCCGGCGCCGAGGCCGCGGCCTGCGGTGCCGCCACCTGGGCAAAGGCCGGGTGCAGCCCGAAGCCGGAGGCGATGGCGCCCAACGGCAGCAGGGTCTGCGCCCAGCGCGGGCGTGCGTTGTCCTTCCCGTCGTTCATCGGGGTCCTTTCTGGAGAGGGTGGAAGAGGAGGGGGAGAGCGGGTCAGCGCGGCGTTTCGGGCTCGCTGACGAAGCCCACGCGCGTGAGGCCGGCCCGCGTGGCGTCGGCCAGCGTTTCGGCCACGGCGCGGTATTGCGCGGCGCCGTCGGCGCGCAGGTGGATCTCGGGCTGCGTGCTCGCCATCCCGGCCTGGGCAAAGCGCTCGGCGGCCTGGCCACGCGTGACCATCTCGCCGTTCCAGAAGCGCTGGCCGGTGGCGTCGATGGCGAAGTCGATGCGCTCGGGTTTCATCTGGTTCGGCACGGAGCTGGCCTTGGGCAGGTCCAGCCTCACGGCGTGGGTGAGCAGCGGCGCGGTGACGATGAAGATCACCAGCAGCACCAGCATCACGTCGATGAGCGGCACCATGTTGATCTCGGCCAGGGGCGCGGCGGCGCGCTGGCGGTCGAAGGAGGCGAAGGCCATGGTCGTGGTCCCTGGCTCAGGCCGCCGCTGGCTTGATGGGCTGCACCTTGGCGACCGGCACGCTGCGCGCCGCGGAGCCCGGCGCCTGGCCCAGCGTGAGGAAGCTGTGCAGTTCGAAGGCAAACGCATCCAGCCGTGCCGACAGCACGCGGTTGCCGCGCACGAAGGCGTTGTAGGCCATCACTGCGGGGATGGCCACGGCCAGGCCGATGCCCGTCATGATGAGCGCTTCGCCCACCGGGCCGGCCACCTTGTCCAGCGTGCCGGCGCCGCTCATGCCGATGGCCACCAGCGCGTGGTACACGCCCCAGACGGTGCCGAAGAGGCCCACGAAGGGCGCCGTGGCGCCCACCGTGGCCAGCAGTGTGAGGCCGCTTTCCATGCGCATGTTCTCTTCGTCCAGCACCTTCTTGAGGGTGCGGGTGATGTAGTCGCTGGCACTGCCAGCATCGGCCAGCCGCGTGGCGCCGTGGCGCGCGTGGTGGGCCTGGGCGTGCAACGCGTGGGCGCTGAGGTGCGAGAACGGATCGGTGGCGCCGTGCGTGTTCAGCTCGTGCTGCACTTCGTCCAGCGAGCGTGCGTTCCAGAACAGCTGCAGGAAGGCGTCGCCGCGTCGGCGGCGCTGCCACTGCGCGATGCTCTTGAGGGCGATCAGCGCCCAGGAGGCGATCGACATCAGCACCAGCACGGCCAGCAGCGTCTTGCCGACGGCGTCGCTCTGCGCCAGCAGATGAGCCAGGCCGAAAGAAGTTGCGGTGGGTTCCATGGGGTTCACTCCTGCGGGTATTCGATGGGGGCCACGACCTCGACCTCCAGGGCCGTGCCGTTCTCGGTGTAGGGCTTGAAGCGCGCCTGACGCATGGCGGCCAGCGCGTTTTCGTCCAAGCGCGCATAGCCCGAGCCGCGCTGGATGCCTACCCAGGCCGGCAGGCCGCGGGTGTCGACGATCACGCGCACGAGCACCGTGCCGTGCTCGCCGGCGCGCCGGGAAGCGCGCGGCAACTCGGCCGGCGGCTGCACGAGGTACTCCACGGCCGTGGCAGCCACCACCTTGCGCGGCGGCGGTACGGCCACGGCCGCGGTCGCCGCCACCGGGGTCGGGGCGGCGACCGGTGTGACCACGGGTGTCGGCGGCGGCGCCGGCACGGTGAAGGCATCGGCAGGCAGCGGTGCCGTGCTGGGCGCGGCGATGAGCTGCGGCGCCAAGGGCGGCGGTGTCAGCGGCTGCACCGCAGGTTTAGGCGCCGGCGCCGGGGGTTTGGGTTCGGGCGCCGGTTCCGGCGTGATCAGGTCTACCACCATCGGCGCTGCCTGGCGCAGGGCTTCGCGCACTTCGCTGACCTGCAGGACCGCCCAGAGCGCCAGCAGATGGGCGGCGGCAGTGGCCGCCCAGACCAGGCGCCGCGAGCCGCTGGTCTCTGCCTTCGGATCGGCCAGCAGACGGTCCCAGTCAGGCGCGTCATCGACGGGCGGGCTGGGGTGCGTTTGGCGCAGGGCTGGGGGCGGAGACATGACTTGGGCTTGGTGTCGGCAAGGACGAACGAAATGCTACACAGAATGAGAATGATTCGCAATACATATTGTCGGGCCGCCGCAGCGATCTGGACCCCGGGGGGTGCGCTTATCCTCGACCGATGGTTCTGAACCTCGTCTGGATCGGCTTCATCCTCATCGGCTTCGTCGTTGCGCTCGTGCGCCTGGCGCAGGGCGACGTGGCGGTTTTCACCCGCGTCGTCACCGCGCTGTTCGACACGGCCAAGACCGGCTTCGACATCAGCCTGGGCCTGGTGGGCATCATGAGCCTGTGGCTGGGCATCATGAAGATCGGCGAGCAGGCCGGGATGATCCAGCTCTTCGCGCGCGCCGTCGGGCCGCTGTTCAGGCGCCTGTTCCCGGACATCCCGCCCGGGCACCCGGCCGGCGGCAGCATCGTCATGAACGCCAGCGCCAACATGCTGGGGCTGGACAACGCCGCCACGCCGCTGGGCCTGAAGGCCATGCGCGAACTGCAGGAGATCAACCCGCAGAAGGACGTGGCCAGCAACCCGATGATCATGTTCCTGGTGCTGAACACGGCCGGCATCACCTTGATCCCGACCAGCGTGATCGCCATGCGCCAGAGCATCGCCATCGAGCAGGGCGTGCAGGGCTTCAACGCGGCCGACATCTTCCTGCCCACGCTGATCGGCACCTTCATCAGCTTCGTCGCCGGCCTCGTCGCCGTGGCCTGGGTGCAGCGCATCCGGCTCTGGCAGGGCCCCATCCTGGCCTTCTTCGGCGGCTTCGCGGCGCTGATGGCGGGTCTCTATCTCTCGCTGTCGGGCCTGCCGCCCAAGCAGATGGCCGATGTCATCGGGCTCATCGGCAGCCTCGTGATCTTCGGCGTGATCGTGCTCTTCGTGGCCGCGGGCGCGCTCCGCCGCATCAACGTCTACGAGGTCTTCGTCGAAGGCGCGAAGGAGGGCTTCCAGGTCGCGGTGACCATCATTCCCTACCTCATCGCCATCCTGGCCGCGATCTCGGTGTTCCGCAGCACGGGCTGCATGGACTTCGTCATCGCTGGCATCGCCGCCGCCGTGGGCGCGCTGGGCCTGAACACCGACTTCGTGCCGGCGCTGCCGGTGGGGCTGATGAAGACGCTGTCAGGCAGCGGTGCGCGCGGGCTGATGATCGACGTGATGAAGACCTATGGCGTCGAGAGTTTCCAGGGCAGGCTGGCGGCCATCATCCAGGGCAGCACCGAAACCACCTTCTACGTGCTGGCCGTGTACTTCGGCAGCGTCAACATCCGCAAGACGCGCTACGCACTGAGTTGCGGGCTGTTCGCCGACGCGGTGGGCCTGGTGGGCGCCATCCTCGTCGGCTACGCCTTCTACTGGCAAGCGGCCTGAATCAGGCCGCGCTCTGTGCGGCCTTCTCGCGCGGCGCGGTGCGCAGGCTGGCCACCATGGTCACGGCCAGGACGGCCACCACCACGCCCAGCGACACCAGCACGGGAATCTTGATGACGTCGATCAGCATCATCTTCGTGCCGATGAACACCAGCACCACCGCCAGGCCGTAGCTGAGCAGGTGGAACTTCGACGCCATGGCGGCGAGCAGGAAGTACATCGCGCGCAGGCCCAGGATGGCGAACACGTTGCTCGTCAGCACGATGAAGGGGTCGGTGGTGATGGCGAAGATGGCCGGGATGCTGTCGACGGCGAAGATCACGTCCGTCAGGCCCACCAGCGCGATCACCAGCAGCAGCGGTGTGGCGATGCGTTTGCCGTTCTCCACGGTGAAGAAGCGTTCGCCGTCGAAGTCCTTGCTGACGGGCAGCACGCGGCGCAGCAGCTTCAGCGCGGGGTTGCTTTCCAGGTCGGGCTCCTTGCCGGCGGCCCACCACATCTTCACACCCGTGAGCAGCAGGAAGGCGCCGAACAGGTACAGCACCCAGTGGAACTGCGTGATGAGCCACGAGCCGACCAGGATCATCACCGTGCGCAGCACGATGGCACCGATGATGCCGATCATCAGCACCCGCTTCTGGAACGAAGGCGGCACCGCGAAATAGGTGAAGATCATCAGGAACACGAAGATGTTGTCCACCGCCAGGCTCTTCTCGATGAGATAGCCGGTGAGGAACTCCATGCTCTTGGTGTTGGCCACGGCCGTGCCGTGATCCTGCGCCACGGCCCACCAGAACAGGCCGTTGAAGGCGAAGCTCAGCAGCACCCAGACGACGCTCCAGCGCAGCGCCTCCTTCACGCCCACCTCGTGGGCGCCCTGCTTGCTGAGCACGACGAAATCGATGAACAGTGCGGCCAGCACGGCCAGCACGAAGAAGATCCACAGCCACAGGGGCGCAATGGTGTCCACGGACACTCTCCTTTTCGACGGAAACGGTGGAAGGTTTCGCGTCGAAAGGTCTTGCGGGCGGGGAGGCCCTGCGGTCCCGGGCCACAGGCAGGCGCCTGCGACCGTACTGACGGGGGGCCGCCGCGGTGGGGAACCGCGTGCTACTCCCCTTTCGACAGGCGGGATGCTAACCGTGCCCGGCAAGGCCCCGCGCGACGCGGGGCCAGCCCGGGCTCAGTCTTCGTCGTGCGCCTGGTAGGCCGCGCAGAGCTGCTGCTGCACGGTGGGCGGCACGGCCTGGTAATGCGCGAACTCGATGACGTAGCGCCCCTGGCCGCCCGTCAGCGCGTTCAGGCGCGACTGGTAGTTCGACAGTTCCGACAGCGGCACCTGCCCGCGCACCACCATGCTGCCCGGCATGCCATTGGCCGTGCCGGTGACGAGGCCGCGCTTGGCCGAGAGGTCGCCGGTGATATCGCCCAGCGTGCCGTCGGGTGCCGTGATCTCGATGTTGACGATCGGCTCCAGCACCACTGGCTTGGCTTCGCGCAGCGCGCCCAGCGTGGCCTTGCGCGCGGCGGTGACGAAGGCGATCTCCTTGCTGTCCACGCTGTGGCTCTTGCCGTCGTAGACGATGACGCGCACGTCCACCACCGGGTGGCCGCTGATGGCGCCCAGCGTCAGCGCCTCGCGCACGCCCTTCTCCACCGCGGGGATGAAGGCCGTGGGGATGGTGCCGCCCTTCACCGCGTCCACGAACTCGTAGCCCGTGCCGGCCGGCAGCGACTCGACGCGCAGGAACACTTCGCCGAACTGCCCGGCACCGCCGGTCTGCTTCTTGTGGCGGTGGTGGCCCTCGGCCTTGCCGGTGATGGTCTCGCGGTAGGCGATGCGCGGCGGCCGCGTGTTGACCTCGAACTTGTAGGTCTCCTTCATGCGCTCCAGCAGCACGCGCAGGTGCAACTCGCCCAGGCCGTAGACCACGGACTCGTTGTTCACGGCCACGTGTTCCACTTTCAGGCAGGGGTCCTCGTCGATCAGCTTGCCCAGGATCTCCCAGAGCCGCTGCTCGTCGCCGTGGCGCTTGGGCTCGATGGCGATGCCGTGCACGGGCTTGGGCAGGCCCAGCGGCAGCAGATGGATGCGCTCGTCCTCGGCGGCGTCATGCAGCACGGCGTCGTACTGCAGCGCGTCCACCTTGGCCACGGCGGCGATGTCGCCCGGCACGGCCTGCTGCACTTCCACCAGTTCCTTGCCCTGCACCAGGTACAGGTGGCTCACCTTGAAGGGCTTGCGGCCATGGCCCACGTAGAGCTGCATGTTCTGCGTGATGGTGCCCTGGTGCACGCGGAAGATGCCCAGCCGGCCGACGAAGGGGTCCACCGTCACCTTGAAGACGTGCGCCAGCACATGCGCCGCCGGGTCGGGCGTGGCATGCATGGCCTCGGGCTCGCCGCCGGCGATGTCGTCGCGCAGGAAGTCGGGCGGGTTGGCTTCAGTCGGGTTGGGCAGCAACTTGACGATGACGTCCAGCAGTTCGGCGATGCCGGCGCCGCTCTTGGCGGACGTGAAGACGACCGGGATCAGGTGGCCTTCGCGCAGCGCCTGCTCCAGCGGGGCGTGCAGTTCGGCGGCGTCCACGTCGCCGTCGTTGAGGTAGCGGTCGACGAAGGCAGCGTCCACCTCCACCACCTGCTCCACCAGCGCGCGGTGGGCGTCGTCGACGCTGCCGAAATCGCTCTGGCCTTCGCGGTTGAAGAAGCAGTCGACCACGCGCGCGGCGCCGTCGACCGGCAGGTTCAAGGGCAGGCACTCCTTGCCGAAGGCGGCCTGGATGTCGGCCAGCACCTGCGCCAGCTTCACGCCGGGCACGTCGATGCGGTTGACGATGATGATGCGGTCGAGGTGGCGCGCGGCGGCGTAGTCCATCATGCGCCGCGCCACGGGTTCGATGCCGGTGGCCGCGTTGATGACGATGGCGGCCGTCTCCACCGCCTCCAGCGCGGGCAGGCTCTGGCCGAGGAAATCGGGGCCGCCCGGGGTGTCGATGACGTGGATGCGCGTGTCGGCGTGGGTGAGGTGCATCACCGCCGAGTTCAGCGAATGCTGCATGCGCTTTTCCAGCGGGTCGAAGTCGCTGACGGTGCTGCCTCGCTCCACCGTGCCGGCGGTGTGGATGGCGCCGGCGCGCGCCAGCAGCGCTTCGGCCAGGGTGGTCTTGCCTGCCGCCGCCGAGCCCACCAGGGCCAGGGTTCGGATGGCGGCAGGGCCCGCTGGGCTGCCGGGAAGGGGTGCGGCCATGGATAGTCTCCTGCAACGGGGCCGCCGATGCGGCGGCGGATGCAGGCCAGCGTATTCCAACGGGCACGGGGCCACAAGGCCGGCCGGCAGCACTCTGGCGGCGCCGGCATGGCCGGTTGCGAAAGATCAAGCGCGGCCCATCCAGGGGCCTGTGCGCCGTGCGCGGCGCACCACGCCGCGCGGCCTCAGGCCTGCGTGCGGCGGCGCCGGCGGGCGGCGGCCAGCACCGCCAATGCCCCCGCGCCCAGCAGCGCGGCAGAGCCAGGCTCGGGCACCGCGGCCACGCTGGAGCCCGCGCCCGTCATCGAGACGTAGAAGTCCAGCGTCAAGGGCAGGTCGGTCTCGTTAACGAAGAACTCGGTCAGCGTCTGCGTCCCCGAAGCGAAGGTGGCCGTGGAGTCGGTGAGGAACCAGGCGTAGCCCGCGTTGACGACGGCCCGCGGCCCGATGCCGTAGCCGGCGCCCGGGCCGCCGCCGGTGAACGTGCCCGGCGCGCCGTCGAAGGTGCTGATCGTCGCGCCGACGTAGGCCGCGTCGCACACCTCGCCGTCGCACTGACCGCCCTGGCTGAGTTCGTAGTTCAAGGTCACGTCCAGGCGCAGCGTGACGAAGGGCGCCAGCGTCAGCAGGCCGCCGCCCTGGATGACGGAGCCGGCGCGCGTGGTCGCCGATGCGGCCTGGTCGGCGCCGCTGCCGTGGACCTCGAGCTGCATGCCCTGGTTCAGGATGCTGGCGCTGTACCCGAGCGCCGCGTCGCCGCCCGCGATCTGGGCCTGGCCGTCAGCCGGGAGCAGATGGCTGCCCGTGCCGGCCCAGAGCTGGGTGGCGCTGGTGTAGTTCGCCCACAGGTTCGCCGAAGGCAGCGTCGTGGTGGCGCCGCCGGCGATGAGGTGGGCGCTGCTGTTGCCGTTGCCGTCGAGCAGGAAGCTGTCCTGCGGCAGGGGGTCGCCGTTGGCGTCGAGGGCCGTGAAGACGAAGGGGCCGAGCGTGGCGCTGACGTGGAAATCGGCGTGGGCGGCCGGCACGGCCAGCGCGCAGGCGGTGGCCAGCAACGCGCCAGCGACGCGGTGGACGGATCGGGCGTGCAGGTTCGGCATGGTCGTTCCTTCGCAGGTGCAGTTGCCGGCCCACCAAGGCCGGCACAACGGAAGGAAAGACTACCGAGGCCGGCGTTACGTCACCGTTACGCCGCGAGCTACTGGAACGCCACTTCGGCGAAGCTGCGCAGCTTGCGGCTGTGCAGGCTGCCC
>CAZBUU010000125.1:0-11894 GCA_964495125.1 uncultured Rubrivivax sp. | reverse complement strand
GCAACCGCATCGACATGCTGGCCACCGGCATCAAGAGCCCCGTCGGCGTGAAGGTGGCCGGCACTGACCTGGCCGAGATCGACCGCCTGGCCGGAGAAATCGAGAAGGCCGTGAAGGGCGTGCCCGGCGTCAGCAGTGCGCTGGCCGAGCGGCTGACTGGCGGGCGTTATGTCGACGTGAACATCAACCGCGACGCCGCGGCGCGCTACGGCATGAACATCAGTGACGTGCAGTCGGTGATCAGCGCCGCGGTCGGCGGCGACAACGTCGGCGAGACGGTCGAGGGCCTGCAGCGCTTCCCGATCAACGTGCGCTACCCGCGCGAGGTTCGCGATTCGCTGCAGAAGCTGCGCGAGCTGCCCGTCCTCACCCCGCGCGGTGCACGCATCGTTCTGTCCGACGTGGCCGAACTGCGCATCACCGACGGCCCGCCGATGCTGCGCAGCGAAAACGCACGCCTCGCGGGCTTCGTCTACGTCGACATCCGTGGGCGCGACCTGAAGTCGGCGGTGCTCGACATGCAGAAGGCGGTGGCTGAGCAGGTGAAGCTGACGCCTGGCTACTCGGTCTCGTGGTCGGGGCAGTTCGAGTTCCTGGAGCGCGCGACGGCCAAGCTGAAGGTGGTGGTGCCCTTCACGCTGGGCATCATCTTCGTGCTGCTGTACCTGACCTTCCGCCGCTTCGACGAGGCGCTGCTGATCCTGGCGACGCTGCCCTTCGCGCTGATCGGCGGCTTCTGGCTGCTCTACCTGCTGGGCTACAACCTCAGCGTGGCCGGCGCGATCGGCTTCATCGCGCTGGCCGGCGTGGCGGCCGAGTTCGGCGTGATCATGCTGCTGTACCTGAAGCAGGCCTGGGACGAGCGTTTACGTCTGGGCAAGGTCAGTGCCGAAGACCTGCTAGACGCCATTCGCGAAGGTGCGGTGTTGCGTGTGCGGCCGAAGGCGATGACGGTCGCAGTGATCCTGGCAGGCCTGTTCCCGATCATGTGGGGTACCGGCACCGGTTCGGAAGTGATGCAACGCATCGCCGCGCCGATGGTCGGCGGCATGATCACGGCGCCGCTGCTGTCGATGTTGGTGATTCCGGCCGCGTACTTCCTGATGCGGCGGCCGAAGACAGCATGAGCCGACGGGTCGGTGCACTTGCGCGTGGCGTTGGCCAGCGCGAGAGAGCGGTGATGGCCACGGGCATTTCAGCGGCTGTGCGAGTGCCCGGCCGCGGAGTCGCGGCCACCTGGGCGTCCCATCACCCATAAGCGCTGCTTATCCAGCAAGTGTATCCGCCGCCTTGTGGCAGGCGGTCGCTTCCTCAAGACTCGGCTTCGAGTTTGTGGCCGGCGATATCGCCTTTCCCTTCATCACAAGGACACTCGACCATGACCCGGAACGCAGACCGCAGTGCGAAGACGTGTCTCAATGACACACGGCCGCCATGGCTCGCTGGGCGCACGCGAATGGCACCGTTGGCGTCTGCTGCGGCGCTGGTGTGTGCAGGCCCGGTGTGGGCACAAAGCCCGGCTGTGGCTGCCGCCACCGGCGACACCCCCCAAACCATCTCCATCACCGGCAGCCGCGTCAGCACGCGGGTGCTGACCGAGACCTCCACGCCAGTGGACGTGGTGCGGCGCGACGACCTCGTCAGCACCGGCCAGATCCAGTTGCAGAACGCACTCAGCGTGCTCATCCCTTCGTTCAGCGTCTCCAAGCCGTCCACGGCCGGTGCACTTGATTTCACGAGTTCACCCACGCTGCGCGGCCTGGGCCCGGGCGACACGCTGCTGCTGGTCAACGGCAAGCGACGCCACAGCATGCCGGCGCTCAACCTGAACAATCAGATCGGCCGCGGCGATGTCGGCTATGACTTCAACACCTTGCCGCCCGCCGCCATCGGGCGCGTCGATGTGCTGCGCGATGGTGCCTCGGCGATCTATGGTGCAGACGCGGTGGCCGGCGTGATTAACGTGGTGCTCGACAAGTCGCTTGGCGGTGTGGGCAGCGTGCAGTTCGGCGCCACCGGTGAAGGCGACGGGCAGACCACCGATGCCACAGCCGGTTTCGGCATCCGCCTGGGTCAAAGCGGCGTGCTGCGCACCACGGTTCGGCTCAATGAGCGCAAGCGAAGCAACCGCGCCGAGCCCGACACGCGCCAGCAGTACTTCGGCACCAACCCGACGACAGGCGCAGCGACCACGCCGTCCGGCAACTACGGATCGGGCACGGGCCTCACGCCATCCAGCGGCACACTCGATCCGCGCGAAGCCACGGTGGACCGTGACAACCACTGGCTCGGGGACTCGCCGTTCAAGGCCGGCACGGTGTTCATCAACGGCGAGTTGCCGCTGGCCGGTGGCACCACGCTGTACACCTTCGGCGGCTACAGCCGCTTGAAGGGCACGTCGCAAGGCTTCTTCCGCCGGCCCGGCGACGACCGCACCGTGCGTGCCCTGTTCCCCAACGGCTACCGGCCCTACACCGACTCGACCTTCGAGAACACCTCGCTGGCAGCCGGCGCGCGCGGCGAAGGCCTGCTCGGCTTTGACTGGGACATCTCCACCTTGTATGGCCGTGCACTGCTCGACGACCGCGTCTACAACTCGTTGAATGCTTCGCTGGGCACTGCCGGCAAGACCGACGCCTATGTCGGCGGCCAACGCTTCGCGCAGTGGACGAGCAACCTGGACTTGTCGCGCGAGGTGGCCCTGGGCATGGCCACGGCGGCCCGCTTCGCCACCGGTGCCGAGTTCCGCCGCGAGTACTACGAGTCAGTCGCCGGTGAGCCTGACAGCTACCGCATCGGCACGCCTGGCGCCATCCTGGACGGGCCGAACGCGGGCCGCCCTGCGGCGGTGGGCATGCAGATGCAGCCCGGGCTGACCCCCGACGACGTGCGCAAGGCCCGCCGCACCAGCGCCGCGTTGTATGCGGAGCTTGAGCAAGACCTCACCAAGGATTGGGTGCTCACCGGCGCCGCCCGCTTCGAGCGCTTTGGTGACTTCGGCAACAACAGCACCTACAAGCTGTCCACGCGCTACAAGGTGGCCGATCCGCTGGCGCTGCGCGGCTCACTCAGCACCGGCTTCAAGGCACCGCACCTGGCGCAGTCCTACACCAGCACCACGGCCACCAACTTCAACAACTTCGTGCCCAGCCTGGTGCGTCTGCTGCCCGTGGACAACCCCGCCGCGCGCTCGTTGGGCGCCACCGACCTGAAGCCGGCCAAGTCGCAGAACGCCTCGCTGGGCTTCGTGCTGACGCAAGGCCCGGTGAACCTGACGGTGGACGCCTATCGTATCCAGATCAAGGACCGGCTCGCGCTGTCGACACAGTTCGGCGGCGCCGCGCTCACGGCCCGCCTGGCGGCGCTGGGCTACCCGGGCATCGATGCCGTGCAGTTCATGACCAATGCCATCGACACCACCACCACCGGCATCGACATCACGGGCGGCTGGAAGCTGGGCTTGCAGGACTGGGGCAGTCTGACGACCACCGTGGCCGCCAACTACAACAAGACAAAGCTCGACCGCATCGCGCCGACCCCGGCGCCGCTGGCCGCCATCGGCATCACCGCGCCTCTGTTCGACTTGACGCAGCAGGTGCGGGTGACGGAGTCCACGCCGAAGGACAAGCTGTCGCTCGGCTTCAACTGGCGGCGCGGCGACTGGACCAGCAACCTCACCGTGGTGCGCTACGGCAAGGTGGCGGCGGTGGCCAATACCAGCCTGTCGCCGGCGCGCATCGCGGTGCTGACGCCGGGCTACGACGTGCGGCTGGCGCCCACCGACACCCCGTCGGCCAACTCGCAAGTGGTGCAGGTCTTCGGCGCGAAGTGGATCGCCGACCTGAGCGCCGGCGTGCAACTCGGGCGGGTGACGCTGACGGCCGGCGTGAACAACCTGTTTGACGTCTATCCCGACAAGAACCTGGGCTCGACCGTGGCCTCGGTGGCCGCGGGGACCAACGGGTCGGACAACGCCGGCATCTTTCCCTACCCGTACATCTCGCCCTTCGGCTACACCGGACGCGCCTTCTTCGCCAAGGCGGAGATGAAGTTTTGATTGCGCTGGCGCGTCATGGGGCCTGCCTTCACCTGGGCCGCGCGCCGCGCTCCGGGCCTTTGGCCAGGATGGCAGCCAGGGCCTGGGTGTCGCGCTCCATCGCGATGCGCATGACCTTGAGCAATTCACGTGCGTTCTCCGACAGCGGCACCCCGGCCCGGAACACCAGCAGGCTGCGAAAGCTGATGTCGATGGACAGCGGCCGGAGCACCAGCCCGCGCTGCGCGTAGTCGAGCGCGACGATCGGATTGGCCATGCCGATGCCCACACCCTGCAGTGCCAGCTCGCACACCGAATTGGCGAAGATGGTCTCGATCAGCGGATTGAGCACGATGCCGAGCGGTTGCAGCGCCTTCTCCAGCCGCGTGCGGCTGGCGTCTTCGGGGTTAAGCGCGATGAACGGGTGCTCGGCCAGGTCGGCTGGTTGCACCACCGGCGCGCGGGCCAGTGCGTGTCCGGGCGCCATCACGATGACGCCCGGCAGGCTCATGAAGACCGAGCTTTCCATGCCGGCCACGTCCAGCTCGTCGGCCATCAGCCCGAAGTCCACCCTTCCGCTGGTGACGCGCTGGTGCACCTCGCGAGAGCTCATGATCTGCAGCGACATCTGGATGCCGCGCCGCTGCGGCTCGAAGGCAGCGATGGCGCGCGCCATGAAGCCGGTGCCCAGCGCCGGAAACGACGCGATGGACAGGCGCTGCAGGCCGAACTGGCGCAGGCTGCGCACACGGTGCCTCAGGTTCTCGAAGCCGGTGACGTACAGGTCCACCTCCACCAGCAAGGCTTGCGCTTCGGGCGTGGGCACCAGGCGGCCGCGCGTGCGGTCGAACAACCGCAGCCCCGATTCTGTCTCGAACTTCTTGATCGATTGGCTCACCGCCGGCTGCGAGATGCCGAGCAGATCAGCCGCTTTCCCGGCACTGCCGGCATGCATCACGGCACGGAAGATCTCGACCTCGCGCATTTCCATGGGCGCTTCTCCGTCAACGACAAAACCACGCGCGAGCGTGCGCTTGCGGCTGGCGCGGCATCACGATTGATCGACGAACATGGCCCAATACACCCCTTCAGATGGCGAAGCCGGCAACCCGAGCTTCAATGCGCTGAACGTCGCGGTGCACCGCGCATCGACGGTGGTCTTCGACACCACGGCCGCGTTCATGGCGCGGCGCTCTCAACTCTTCGATGGATTCTCCTATGGGCTGTATGGCACACCCACGACGCGTGCGCTGGAAACCACAGTGGCGCGCATCGAGGGCGGGACACGGGCGATGCTGCTTCCGTCGGGCCTGGCGGCGCTGACACACCCCACGCTGGCCCTGCTGACTTCGGGCGACCAGGTGCTGGTGGCCGACTGTGTGTACGGCCCGACCCGCGAGCACTGCGCCTCGACGCTGCGGCGGCTGGGCATTCGGGTGGACTTCTTCGCGCCCGATGCGGCCGACATCCGGCCGCTGATGGACGCGCGTACGCGGCTGGTGATCCTGGAGTCACCCGGCTCGTACAGCATGGAGATCCAGGACATCGCCGCACTCTGCGCGCAGGCGCATGCCGGCGGCGCGCTGGTGATGGCGGACAACACCTGGGGCTTCGGCAGCACCGACCTGTTCGCCCACGGCGTGGACATCGTCGCCACGGCTTTGTCGAAGTACGCCAGCGGCCATTCAGACGTGTGCATGGGTTCGGTGACGGTGTGCGACGAGGCGCTGTTCCGCAAGCTCAAGTCCTTCTTCGCGGCGCTTGGCGCGGGTGTGTCTTCCGACGACGCCTACCTGGTGCAACGCGGCCTCAGCACGCTGGACGTGCGCCTGGCCGAACACGCGCGGCGGGGCGTGGCCGTGTCGCGCTGGCTGCGCCAGCAGCCGGGCATCGAGGCCGTGCTGAACCCGGCCGACCCCGACGACGGCGGATACGCGCGTTTCCAGCGCTTCTTTCGGCGAGGCAACGGGTTGGTGAGCTTCGTGCCCCAGAGGCAGGACCTTTCGGCACTGGCGGCGATGATCGACGGCTTGACGCACTTTCGCATCGGCGCCAGCTGGGGCGGCACCGAGAGCCTGGTTGCGCTGGCGGACCTCTCGGCGGCGCGCACGGTGCGGGCGCGTGCGGCCGGCAGCTTCGTGGTGCGGTTGCACATCGGCCTGGAGCCCTTCGACGCCTTGCTCGAAGACCTCCAGCTCGGACTCGACAGGCTGCGCACGTTCCCGGTCGGGAACTTGCATGCGCCGGCGGCAGACAGCGGCTCCTTCAAGGGCTGATACACCTCATGCTTGAACAACCTCAAAGGGCCTCCGCCATGCTTCACCCACGTTCTTCACGCGGCCACCGCGCGGCCCTTCTGATTGCCAGCCTGACCGCGCTGTGCCTGCCCACGCCGGCCAGCGCGCAGTCGGCGGTGCTCGACCGCATCAAGAGCCGCGGCTACGTCACCTGCGGCGCCAGCCAGGGCGTGCCGGGCTTGTCGCGGCCTGATGAGAAGGGCTACTACCGCGGCTTCGACTCGGACATCTGCCGCGCCTTTGCCGCTGCAATCCTGGGTGACCGCGAGAAGGCGCGCTATGTGCCCCTCAACGCCGGCCAGCGCTTCCTGGCGCTGCAGACGGGCGAGATCGACATCCTGCCGCGCACGTCCACCATCACCTACTCGCGCGACATGGCGGTGCGCTTCGTGCAGATCTACCAGTACGACGGCGACGCGGTGCTGGTGCGCAAGAAGGACAACATCAAGTCGGGCAAGGACCTCAACAACAAGACCGTGTGCCTGCAGGGCGGCGGCAGCCTGGTCGAGAACGCGCTGCTGGAGACCGAGGCCGAATACAAGATCAAGACCAAGAAGGTGTACTTCGACTCTACGCTGCAGGCCCGTGACGCCTACTTCGCCGGCCGCTGCGACGCCTACATCACCGACGGCACCGCGGCCGCCGGCCAGCGCGCCACGGTGGCCAAGAACCCGGCCGATCACATCATGTTCAAGGTGGGCCATATGGCCGAACCCAACGGCCTGGTCATCGCGCGCGGCGACGACAAACTGTTCGACATCACGCGCTGGACGCTCAACGCGCTGATCTGGGCCGAAGCCGGCGGCGTCACGTCGGCCAACGTCGAGCAGAAGGCCGCCTCAGGCACGGCCGAAGAGAAGCGCGTGCTGGGTGCCCCGGGCTTTGGCAAGGTGATCGGCCTGGACGACAAATGGGTCTTCAACATCATCAAGCAGGTCGGCAACTACGCCGAGATCTGGGACCGCAACCTGGGCAAGGACTCGCCGCTGAAAGTGCCGCGCGGCCTGAATGCGCTGTGGCGCGATGGCGGGCTGTACCACCCGTATCCGTGGGACTGATTGAAGACTGATCGAATGGGCAGGGCACAGCCGTGATCCTTCGCGACGCCAGGCGCCGTGGGCGCGTGATCCAGGTGGCGCTGCTGGCCGGCGTGCTGGGCCTGGTCGCGCTGCTGATCGCCACCACGGCGGCCAACCTGCAGCGTCGCGGCATTCCATTGGGCTGGGACTTCCTGTGGGCGCCGTCGCAGGTGGTGATCTCCGAATCGCTGCTGTCGCATGACCATGAAGCAGCCACCTGGCGCGCCATCGTCGTCGGCATCGGCAACACGCTGTATGTGTCGGCGCTGGTGATCGTGTTGTCGTCGCTGTTCGGCTTGTTGCTCGGGCTGGCACGGCTGAGCGAGAACCCGCTGGCCCGGGGCACCAGCCGGGTCTGGATCGAGCTGGCGCGCAACTTCCCGCCGATCGTGATCCTGATCTTCCTGTACTCGCTGTGGTGGAAGATCCTGCCGCCGCTGGACGAGGCTTGGCAGCTGGTGCCTGGCCTGAGCCTGTCGATGCGCGGGCTCCAGGCCGACGCCATCGGCTGGGAGCTGTCGCCCGAGTTGAGCACCGTGGTCATCGGCCTGACGCTGTACACCGCCGGCTTCATCGCCGAGATCGTGCGCGCTGGCGTGCAGGCCATTCCGAAGGGGCAGTGGGAGGCGGGACGCTCACTCTCGCTGTCACGCCGGCAGATCCTGCGCCTGGTGATCGTGCCGCAGACGCTGCGGGTGATCGTGCCGCCGATGAACAGCCAGTACATCAACGTCGTCAAGAACTCGACGCTGGTGATTGCGGTCGGCTACCCCGACTTCCTGGCCGTGATGAACACCATCATCAGCAAGAGCAGCCACTCGATCGAAGGCGTGGGCATCATCCTGGGGGTCTATCTGGCGATCAACCTGTCGCTGTCGTCGCTGGCCAATTGGTACAACCGGCGCATCGCGCTGGTGGAGCGCTGAAGGCGTGATGACCGACGTCAGGCCCACGCCCCTGGGCTCCCAGCCCTCGACGCCCCAGCCTGCATCGGGCGCCCTGCGACGGCTGCGCCGCCTCTATTTCGGCACGCCGGGCAACGCGGTGCTGACGCTGCTGTTTGGGGGCGTGCTGCTGCAGGCATTGCCGCCGTTGCTGCGCTGGGGTGTGATCGACGCCGTGTGGTTCGACCCCGACCCCGCCAGTTGCCGCGCCGCCAGCGGCGCCTGCTGGAACTTCATCTGGGCCAAGCTGGGTCAGCTGCTCTTTGGCATCTACCCCTTCGAGCAGCGCTGGCGCCCCGGCGTGGTGTGCGTGTTGATCCTGGGCCTGCTGGTCTGGTCGGTACGGCCCCCGAGCTGGCGCGGGCGGCTCGGCGCGCTGTGGCTGGTGGCCCTGGCGGCGGTGTTCTGGCTGATGGGCGGTGGTCTCGGTCTGACGCCGGTGCCGTCGGCGCTGTGGGGCGGGCTGCCGGTGACGCTGATCCTCACCGTGGTGGCCATCGGGCTGGGTTTTCCGCTGGGCGTTCTCCTCGCGCTGGGCCGGCGCAGCACGCTGCCGGCGCTGCGGCTTTGTTGCGTCGTGCTCATCGAGGGCGTGCGCGGGCTGCCGCTGCTGTCGATCCTGTTCGTGGCATCGATCATGCTGCCGCTGTTTCTGCCCGAGAGCCTGCTGCCGGACAAGTTCGTGCGCGCGCTGGTGGCGCTGACGCTGTTTGCCTCGGCCTACTTCGCCGAGGTGGTGCGGGGCGGCCTGCAGGCCATCCCCAAGGGCCAGTTCGAGGCGGCCGACAGTCTGGGACTGCCGTTCTGGAAGACGCAGCGCCTGGTGATCCTGCCGCAGGCCATCCACATCGTCATTCCGGCGCTGGCCAACACGGTGATCGTGATGATCAAGAACACCAGCCTGGTGCTGGTGGTGGGCCTGTTCGACATCATCAGCTCGGGCAAGGCGGCGTTGGCCGACCCGGCCTGGCCTTCGCCCTCGACAGAAACCCATCTGTTCATCGGCGCCGTGTTCTTCATCATCAGCTTCGGCTTTGCGCGCTTTGCGGACTTCCTCGAGCGGCGCGGCCGTGTTGCGCATTGATTGCGCGCTGACCCCTTCAACCCATGCCCTCCATGACACCCGCTCAATCCAACACCGCCACCGCAGTCCCCGAGCCCGCTGCTGTACAGCTGATCGGTGTGCACAAATGGTTCGGGGAATTCCGCGCGCTGAACGACGTCAACCTGGAAGTCAGGCGCAGCGAACGCATCGTCGTCTGTGGCCCATCGGGCTCGGGCAAGAGCACGCTGATCCGTTGCATCAACCGGCTCGAAGAGCACCAGCAGGGGACGATCACGGTGGGCGGCATCACCGTGGACCAGGACTTGAAGCGCATCGACGAGGTGCGACGCGGGGTGGGCATGGTCTTCCAGCACTTCAACCTTTTCCCCCACCTCAGCGTTCTGGACAACTGCACGCTGGCGCCGATGCATGTGCTGGGTGTGGCGCGCGCCGAGGCCGAAGACACGGCCATGAAATACCTGCGCCGAGTGCGCATCCCCGAGCAGGCGCGCAAGTTCCCGGGCCAGCTATCAGGTGGCCAACAACAGCGTGTCGCCATCGCACGCAGCCTGTGCATGAGCCCGAAGATCATGCTGTTCGACGAGCCCACATCAGCGTTGGACCCGGAGATGGTCAAGGAGGTGCTCGACACCATGGTGGCGCTGGCCGAAGAGGGCATGACCATGCTGTGCGTGACCCACGAGATGGGTTTTGCACGCCAGGCCGCCGACCGTGTGGTGTTCATGGATGCCGGGTGCATCGTCGAAACGAACACGCCGGATGAGTTCTTCGACCGGCCGCAGAACGAACGTGCCCGCCAGTTCCTGGCGCAGATTCTTCATTGAGGCGGTCATGCCGGAAGCCACGGTGCGGCCAGGGGGAGTCCCGCCTAACGCTACGCGATTTGACGGCTTCGCCCGAAGCTGGCTGTTGCGCTGCCCGGGTATCGGACCGGGGGTGATTCAGCGCTTGGAAGGCATGGGCGTTCTGTCGCTGGACGATCTGGCCAGCCGAGGCGTCGATCGTGTGGTGGCGGAGATCTGTGATCAACTCGGCACGCCCGCATGGGCCAACCGGCGCTCCGCGCTGTTTCACGCGCTTGCGGGTCTGTCCGTTCGGCGCTGATCGCAATCCGGTCAGCTCCGAACCGCGCGGCGGGCTGCCTGCAAAGCTCGCCGCGCGGATAGAACCGCGAGCACGGCGCCGGCGATCACCAGCAGCCACGCCACCACCGATGCCAAGTGCAGCAGGATGCCGTTGAAGTCTTCGCCGCCGTCGTAGTCCATGATGTGCAGGCGCCAGAAGAAGTCGTACCAGACCCGGGCCTCGTTGCGCGAGACGACGAACTAGCCGGTGCGGCCGTCAAGGTGGATGCGTGTGGCCAGCGCATTGCTGAAGTGCAGGCGCCAGAGATCGCCTCGGCCGCCGGTTTCGACCTCCTGGTCGGGCCAGTTCGAGTTCCTGGAACGCGCCACGGCCAAGCTCAAGGTTGTTGTGCCGTTCACGCTGCTGATCAACTTCGTGCTGCTCTATCTGACGTTCAAACGATTCGACGAGGCGCTGTTGATCATGTCGACGCTGCCGTTCGCGCTGATTGGCGGCATCTGGCTGCTTTACCTGCTGAGCTACAACCTGTCGGTCGCCGGTACGGTGGGCTTCATCGCGTTGGCCGGCGTGTCGGCCGAGTTCGGCGTGATCATGCTGCTGTACTTGCGGCAGGCCTGGGACGAGCGTTTACGTCAGGGCAAGGTCAGTGCCGAAGACCTGCTGGACGCCATTCGCGAAGGTGCGGTGTTGCGTGTGCGGCCGAAGGCGATGACGGTCGCGGTGTACCTGGCAGGGCTGTTCCCGATCATGTGGGGCACCGGTACCGGCTCGGAAGTCATGCAACGCATTGCGGCGCCGATGGTGGGGGGCATGATCACGGCGCCGCTGCTGTCGATGTTCGTCATACCCGCCGCTTACTTCCTGATGCGGCGGCCGCGATCGGCGAAGGCCAACAGGCATGCAGTGTGGCGAAGACAACGCGCAGCGACTTGATCGTCTCCTGCGACCGCATCAGGAGGCGGCGCTGGTCTGATAACCGGCCGCCTGAAATTACCGTTGGTGTCTTGAGGGCTCACCTGCGGGTCTGCGGATCTCTGCCAACGTAGACCGCGAGGGGTTTGTCGGGAAACCCGGCCGGGGCAATCTTGACCACATCGACCGCACGACCGCCGAGCCCGTTGAAGGTCCACGAAAACTGCTGGCCTGCGCTGCGGAAGGTCACGGTTTCGCCATAGGCGACGTTGATCGCGCCGGTCGAAGCAATGTCGACAACACGCGCTGCGGAAGCTTGCGCGGTCGGCTGTCCATAGTAGGACTGCCCGTTCATGAAAGTATCTGTTCCGTTGGCCGCAAGACTGGCTAGGGACAAGCTTGCCAGGCCAAGCAGGGCCGCGGCTTTGAGCGATTGGATCGAGCGCATTGAGGTCTCCTTCTCGGATGTTCGCC
>CAZBUU010000124.1:0-12101 GCA_964495125.1 uncultured Rubrivivax sp. | reverse complement strand
TGCTGGAGTGGGTGATCGACAAGGTCGACCTGGTGCTGCTGATGAGCGTGAACCCGGGCTTCGGCGGCCAGAGCTTCATCGACAGCGCGCTGCGCAAGGCCGAGATGGCGAAGAAGATCATCGAAGCCTCCGGCCGCGACATCCGCCTGGAAGTGGACGGCGGCGTCAAGGTCGACAACATCCGCCGCGTGGCCGACGCCGGCGCCGACACCTTCGTGGCCGGCAGTGCCATCTTCGGCCAGCCCGACTACAAGGCCGTCATCGACGCGATGCGGCGCGAGCTGGCCGTCTGATTCAGCTGCCGCGCCGGAACTCGCGCGGCGTCAGGCCGTGCCGCAGCCGGAACTGGCGGTTGAAGTGGGACAGCGTGGTGAAGCCGCAGTCCTGCGCCACCTGCGCCACCGAGCGGTCGCTGGTTCGAAGGCGCAGGCAGGCTTCGCTGCAGCGCAGGTCATTGACGTAGCGCGTGAAGCTTTTGCCCACCTCGCGCACGAACCAGCGGCTGAAGGCCCCGGGCGACACGTGCGCGACACGCGCCGCAGCTTCCACCGTCAGCGGCTCGGCCAGGTGGGCGCGCACCCACTCGACCACGCGCGCCGCGCGGTCGGCGCGCTCGGGTGCCGCGCCGGCACGCGGCGCCCCCTGGGCCAGCGCCGTCGTGCCGGGGGCGTGCCGCACCAGCAGGTCGATGATCTCCAGCACCCCGGCCAGGCCGCGCAGGCCGCCGCCGGTGGGCATGCGGGCCATCGCCTGCGTCAGCGCTTCGTGCGCGGGGCCTGTGAAGGACAGACCGCCGCGCGCCAGCCGCGGCAGGTCGGCCGCGGCGCGCATCTCGGGCCAGCGGCCGGTGTCCAGCAGCGAGGGCGCGAACTGCAGCACACGCGCCGTGTGGCGCAGGCCGCTGCGTCGTCGCGCACTGATCCAGGCGTGCGGCAGGTGCGGCCCCACCAGCACCAGGTCGCCCGGGCCGAAGGGCGCCACGCTGTCACCCACGAAGCGCAGCCCGCTGCTCGATTCGATCCACGTCAACTCCAGTTCCCCATGCTGGTGGCGCTGGCCACCAAAGGCGGCCAGGTCCAGCTGCAGGAAGCGGTAGGAGTGCGCGGGGTCGGCGATGCGCTCTTTCGTGATGTTCATGGCGGGCGGATTGTCTCAAAGCGGTCAGAAAACAGTCGGTCCTGGCGCGGCACCGCCTAGCCGCGGCCCGGGGCGCTGCGCAGAATGCGCGCCACTTCCTCGACGCCCGCGACGGGCTTTCCGATGACGCACGACGACTGGTGGCGCGGCGCCACCCTCTACCAGGTCTACCCGCGCAGCTACGCCGACAGCAACGGCGACGGCATCGGCGACCTGCCCGGCATCACCGCCCGTCTGGAGCACATCGCGGCGCTGGGGGCCGACGGCCTGTGGCTGTCGCCCTTCTTCACCAGCCCGATGCGCGACTTCGGCTACGACGTCAGCGACTACCGTGGCGTCGACCCCGCTTTCGGCACGATGGCCGACTTCGACGCGCTGGTGGTGCGTGCCCATGCGCTGGGGCTGAAGGTCGTCATCGACCAGGTCTGGTCGCACACGGCGATGGAGCACCCCTGGTTCCAGGAGAGCCGCGCCAGCCGCGACAACCCGCGTGCCGACTGGTACGTGTGGGCCGACGCCAAACCCGACGGCAGCGCGCCCACCAACTGGCAGAGCTGGATGGGCTGCCCCACCTGGAGCTGGGACTCGCGGCGCCAGCAGTACTACCTGCACAACTTCCTGCCGCAGATGCCGGACCTGAACTTCCACAACGCGGAGGTCCAGGATGCCATCCTCGAGGTGGCGGCCTTCTGGCTGGACCGCGGCGTCGACGGTTTCCGCCTGGACACCGCCAACTACTATTGCCACGACCTGCAGCTGCGCGACAACCCGCCGCAGCCGCCCGAACGCCGCGGCGCCATCCCGGCGGCGATGCAGCAGCACCTCTACAACATCTGCCAGCCCGAGACGCTGCCCTTCATGGAGCGCCTGCGCGCGCTGATGGACCGCTACGAAGCCCGCATGACGGTGGCCGAGATCGGCTCGCAGCACAGCCACGAACGCATGGTGGAGTACACGCGCGGCAGCGACCGGCTTCACACCGCCTACTCCTTCCTGCTGCTGGGCCCGCAACCGCGCGCCGACGAGCTGGCGCGCACGGTGGAGGCCTGGCAGCAGGGCGAAGCCAGCACGGCCTGGCCGTCGTGGGCGCTGTCCAACCACGACGTGCCGCGCGTTGCCACGCGCTGGGCGCAAGGCGACGCAGCGCGGGCGCGGCAGTGGCTGGCGCTGCTGGTCTGCCTGCGCGGCACGGTCTTCCTCTACCAGGGCGAGGAACTGGGCCTGGGGCAGAGCGACATCGCCTTCGAGGACCTGCAGGACCCCTTCGGCAAGAACCACTGGCCCCGCGAAAAGGGGCGCGACGGCTGCCGCACGCCCATGCCCTGGGTGGCCGCGGATGCCACCGGTGGCTTCACCAGCGGCCGGCCCTGGCTGCCTTCCGACCCCGCCCACCGCGCACTGGCGGTGGACGTGCAGGAGGCCGATCCCGGCTCCACGCTGCAGCTCACACGCCGGCTGCTGGCGTTGCGGCGCGCGCACCCCGCGCTGCGCCTCGGCCGCTTCGAGACGCTGCACGCCGACGCCACGGTGCTGGTGCTGCGCCGCGTGCATGGCGACGCGGCCGTGCTGGCCGCCTTCAACTTCGGCGATGCGCCGGCGCAGCAGGACCTGCCTGCCGACGCTTCGGCGCACGCCCCGGCGCTGGCGCTGAACGGCGCCACGCTCCAGGGCACCCGGCTGCTGTTGCCGCCGGGCGCTGCCTTCATCCTGCCTCTCCAAAGCTGAACCCATGGACATCGACAGCCCCTACCCCCTGAGCGACGAGCAGATCGCCGCCTTCCGCCGCGACGGCTTCATCAAGCTCAAGCAGGTGCTTTCGCCGGAGACCTTGGCGCACTACGGCGCCGAGATCACGCGCCTCACACTCGCGCTGAACACGCAGGACCGGCCGCTGGAAGAGCGCAGCACCTACGACCGCGCCTTCCTGCAGGTGATGAACCTGTGGGAGCACAGCGCGCTGGTGAAGCGCTTCGTGCTGGGGCAGCGGCTGGGGCGGTTGGCGGCGCAATTGCTGGAGGTCGGGGGCGTGCGCCTGTACCACGACCAGGCCCTGTTCAAGGAGCCCGGTGGCGGCATCACCCCGGCGCATGCCGACCAGTACTACTGGCCGCTGGCCAGCGACCGCACCATCACGGCCTGGATCCCGCTGCAGGCCGTGCCGGCCGAGATGGGCCCGCTGGGCTTCTGGGCGCGCAGCCAGAGCGTGGAGTTCGGCCGCAGCCTGGGCATCAGCGACGAGAGCGAAGAGAAGATCAGCGCCAACATGGTGCGCCACGGCTTCGTGTTCGACAGCGGCCCGTTCGAGCTGGGCGAGGTCAGCTTCCACCTCGGGTGGACCTTCCACAAGGCCGGCGCCAACCGCAGCGACCGTCCGCGCTCGGTGATGACCGTCATCTACATGGACGCGCAGATGCGCCTGGGGACCAGCCTCAGCGCGGCGCAAGAGAACGACGGGGCGCAGTGGTGTCCGGGCGTGCAGCCCGGCGCGGTGATCGACACGCCGAAGAACCCGAAGGTCTACCCCGCGTGAGCGTTGCGCTGAGCGGCCGGGCCGCCATCGGCGACGGGGCCGGCGGCTTCGCCATCGACACCATCGAGGTGGCCGCACCCCGCGCCGGCGAAGTGCGCGTGAAGCTGCGTGCCGCCGGCGTGTGCCACACCGACCACGCCTCGCTCTCCTGGCCCGGCCCGCTGGTGCTGGGTCACGAAGGTGCCGGTGTGGTGGAGAGCGTCGGCGCGGGCGTCGCGCACCTGGCCCCCGGCCAGCCCGTGCTGCTGAACTGGGCCATCCCCTGCGGCCGCTGCCCCCAGTGCGCCCGCGGGCGGGGCTCGCTGTGTGAACGCACGCACGGCGTCGATGCCACCCTGGGCAGCAGCGCGCCCGCGCCGGGGCACACGCGGTGGCGCGGGGCGCCCGTGGAGCGGTCGTTCCGGCTCGGCACCTTCGCCGAGTTCACGCTGGTGCGCGCCGAGGCCGTGACGCCGCTGCCGGCGACGCTGCCGATGCACTGCGCCTGCATCCTGGGTTGCGGCGTGATGACGGGTGTCGGCGCGGCGGTGAACATCGCGCAGGTGCAGCCGGGCGAGACCGTGGCCGTGGTGGGCTGCGGGGGCGTGGGGCTGTCGGTGATCCAGGGCGCGCGGCTGGCGGGTGCCGGCCGCATCATCGCCATCGATCTGCGGCCCGGGGCACTGGAGCGTGCACGGGCCTTTGGCGCCACGCACACCGTGCAGGCGCCGCAGCCCGACCCGCAGCACGAGCAGCTGGTGGCCGAACTGCGCACCCTCACCGACGGCCGCGGGGCCGACCACGCCTTCGAAGCCACGGGCGTGGCCGCTCTCGCCTTTCTGCCGCTGAAGCTGGCGCGCCACGGCGGCAACGCGGTGCAGCTCAGCGGCGCGCATGGGCCGGTGACGGTGGAGATGCCGCAGTTCTGGTGGGACAAGCGCTACCTCGTGCCGCTGTACGGCGGCTGCCAGCCCGAGCGCGACTTCCCGCGCCTGTTCGACTGGGCCGCGCGCGGCGCGCTCGAACTCGACCGCCTCGTCACGCACACCTACCCCTTGTCCGGCCTGCGCGAGGCGCTGGACGACATGCTCGCCGGCCGCAGCGCCAAGGGCGTGATCCTCTTCGACTGAAACCCGAGCCCCGCGCCATGTCCAGCTTCCGCACCTTCGCGATCTCCGAGCCGTCGCTGTCCCCGGACGGCCTGCGCTTCGTCACCGTCAAGAGCGCGGCGCTGGGCCAGCGCGCCGACATCACGCTGCACGTGCCCGCTGAAGTCGAGGGCCGGCGCGATGTGCCGCTGGTCGTGCTGCTGCACGGCGTCTACGGCTCGCACTGGGCCTGGGCGCTGACCGGCGGCGCGCACCGCACGGCGGCGCGGTTGATCGCGGCCGGCGATATCCCGCCGCTGGTGCTGGCCATGCCCAGCGACGGCCTGTGGGGCGACGGCTCCGGCTACGTGCGGCACGCCGCGCAGGACTTCGAGCGCTGGGTCGTCGACGAGGTCCCGGCCGCGGCGCGGGAGGCCTGTGGCGCCATCGGGCCGGCATCGCCGCTGTGCATCGCCGGGCTCAGCATGGGTGGCTTCGGGGCGCTGCGGCTGGCGGCGCGCTACCCCCAGCGATTCGTCGCGGCGGCCGGGCATTCGTCGATCACGGACGCGGCGCAACTGGACCCGCTGCTGGCCGAGTCGCGCGCGCGCTGGGCAGGCGCGGATGTCGACCGCAGCCTGCTGGCCGCCTTGCGCGCGGCGCCCGGGCCCCTGCCTCGATTGCGCTTCGATTGCGGCCTCGCCGATGGCCTGCTGGGCGCCAACCGCGAACTGCACGCTGCGCTGGACGCCGCCGGCATCGCGCATGAATATGCCGAGCATGCGGGCGGCCACGACTGGGCCTACTGGGCGCGCCACCTGGAGGACACCTTGCGCTTCTTCTCTGCGGCGCTGATGGGCAGGGAGACGGCGCGTTGAGGCCGACGCTGCCCGCCGCGGTGGCGGCCGCGCTGCTGGTGCTGCCGGTGGCGGCCCGCGCGGCCGCCGACTGCGCGTCGCTGCTCACGCTGAACCTGCCCCAGGCACGCATCCACAGCGCGCAGCGCCTGGCGGCGGGCGACAGGCTGGCGCTGTGGTCCGGCGGGCCCGCGCAGCCGCTGCCGCTGGCCTTCTGCCGCGTGCGTGGCACCGCTTCGCCGGTGGTCGGCTCGGCCATCGGCTTCGAGGTCTGGCTGCCGGAAGCCGCCGCCTGGAACGGCAAGTTCCTGCAGGCCGGCAACGGCGGCACCGCCGGCGCCGTGCCGCTGGTCTCGCTGCTCGAAGGTGTGCAGCGCGGCTACGCCACCGCCGCCACCGACGGCGGCCACCTGTGGCCTGACGGGCTGGACTACGGCTGGGCCAACGGCCGGCCCGAGAGCGTGGTGGACTTCGGCTGGCGCGCCGTCGAGCGCACGGCGCTGGCGGCGCGGCGCATCGTCGAGGCGGGGATGGGCCGCGCGCCGAAACTTTCGTACTTCATGGGCTGCTCCGACGGCGGACGCGACGCCATGATGGCCGCGCAGCGCATGCCGCAGCTCTTCGACGGCATCGTCGCCGGCGCCCCGGCGCTGGCCTGGGTGGACCTGATGAGCGCCCAGGCCCTGGCGCAGCGCGAGTTCGGCCCGGCCTCGCCGGTGCTGCCGGTCACCAAGCTGCCGACCATCCAGGCGGCAGCGCTGGCGGCCTGCGGCGCCGGCCGCGGCTACGTGGCCGACCCGCCGGCCTGCCGCTTCGACCCTGCCGTGCTGGCCTGCCAGGGCGAGGACGCAGCGAACTGCCTGACGCCGCGCCAGGTGGAGGCCGTGCGCCGCGTCTACCGCGGGCTGCCGGACCCGGGCAGCGGCCGCATCTTGCCCGGCCTGCAGCCGGGCGCCGAGGCCGAGCCGGGCAACTGGGACTTCTGGCTGCTGCTGGCACCCGTCAACCCGCTGGGCGGCGGCGGCCGGCCCCCCACCAGCATCGGCGAGAGCTTCTTCCGCCATTTGGTGCGCGAGGACACGGCCTTCCAACTGGCCGACCTGACCGACGCCGACCTGCTGGCGGCCCGCCGCCGCTGGTCGCGCGAGCTCGACGCCACCGACCCCGACCTGCGCCCCTTCCGGCGCCGCGGCGGCAAGCTGCTGCAGTACCACGGCTGGGCGGATTCGGCCATCTCGCCGCAGTTCAGCCTGGACTACTTCGCCGCCGTGCAGCAGCGGCTGGGCGACACCGCCGCCTTCCACCGGCTCTTCATGGTGCCGGGCATGAACCACTGCGGTGGCGGCCAGGGGCCGTGGCAGACCGACTGGCTGGCGACGCTGGAGCGCTGGGTGGAGGCGGGCCAGGCGCCCGAGGCCATCGAGCTGAAGCACCCGGGCAACGGGCAGACGCAGACCGTGCGGCCGCAGGCGCCGCGTTGACCACCACAGGGAGCACCCCGTGATCCACCCGCTTCGACTCTTCTGGCACCTGGCCACCGCGCTGGGCGTGCTGTGCGCTGCCGCCCTCGCGCAGGCGCAGACCGTCCTGCCGCAGGTGAGCGTCGGCCGCGTCGAGCGCCTGGCCGACTTCCCGTCGCGGCACGTGGCGCCGCGCCATGTCGATGTCTGGCTGCCGGCCGACTACAGCCCGGCGCGGCGCTACCAGGTGCTTTACATGCACGACGGGCAGAACCTGTTCGACGGCAGCCTGAACTGGACGAAGAAGGCCTGGCAGGCCGATGTGGCGGTGGACCGGCTGGTGAAGGCCGGGCGCATCGCCGACACCCTCATCGTCGGCATCTGGAACAGCGGCGAGGAGCGCTACGCCGAGTACTACCCCGAGAAGTTCCTGGCCTTCGCGCCCGAGGCGGCGCGGCGCGAATACGTCGAGGTGGCGAGCAAGGGCCGATCCAAGGCCGACGCCTACCTGCGCTTCATCGTCGAGGAGCTCAAACCGGCGATCGACCGCCGCTACGCCACGCGGCCGGGGCCCGAGAGCACGGCCATCGTGGGCTCCAGCATGGGCGGATTGATCTCGATCTACGCGCTGGCGGAGTACCCGCAGGTCTTCGGCGCTGCGGCGGGGCTGTCCACGCACTGGGTCGGGCGGCCCACGGCCTGGGGGCGCGAGCGCGTGCGCAACGCCGCGCTGCCTTTGGCGGCCATGACCTACCTGAGCCAGAAGCTGCCCCCGGCCGGCCGCCACCGCCTCTACACCGACCGCGGCGACGACTGGCTGGATTCGCTCTACGCGCCCACGCACCGCTTCGTGGCCGAAGTGCTGCGCGACCGCGGCTACACCGCCGCCGATGCCGCCACGCCGGTGATCGACGGCAGCGGCCACAGCGAAGCCGACTGGGCGGCGCGGCTGGACCGCGTGCTCCTCTTCCTGCTGGGGCGGCCATGACGCTGCGCCTGCGCCTGGCCGGGCTGCTGGCGACCGTCGTGCTGGGCTTGGCTACCGCTGCGCCGGCCGCCGGTGCCGGGCTCACGCGCCACGTGAACCCCTTCGTCGGCACCGACGGCACCGGCCACGCCTTTCCCGGCGCGGCCGTGCCCTTCGGCATGGTGGCGCCCAGCCCCGACAACGCCGACCGCGGCTGGGACTACAGCAGCGGCTACCAGTACCGCGCGCCGCGCGTCCTGGGCTTCTCGAACACGCACATCAGCGGCGCCGGCATCCCGGAACTGGGCGACGTGCTGCTGCAACCGGCCACAGGTTCGCCCTGGACGGCGGCCACCACCGATTTCTCGAGCCGCCAGGACAAGGCGCGAGAACGTGCGCGGCCGGGCTACTACAGCGCCACGCTCACGGACCACCGGGTGCGCGTGGAACTCACCGCCACCGCGCGCGTGGCGTTGCACCGCTACACCTTCGCGCGGGCCGGCACCGCGCAGGTGCTGGTGGACCTGCAGCACGGGCTGCGCTTCGAGAGCGAGCAGGGCGCCGGCCCGCACACGCGCGTGACGCGCAGCGAGGTGCGGCTGGACACCGCTGCCGGCGAAGTGAGCGGTACGGTGCACAGCCGCAACTGGGTGGAGCGCGAAGCCTCCTTCGTGCTGCGCTTCAGCCAGCCCATCGCACACGCCGAGACGCTGACGCCGCGGCCCGGCGAGCGCGCGCCGCGCTACCTGCTGAGCTTCGACCTGAAGGGGGCCAGGCAGTTGCAGGCCCGCGTGGCGCTGTCCACCGTGGACGTGGACGGTGCGCGCCGCAACCTGGGCGAGGCCGAGGGCCGCAGCTTCGAGCAGGTGCGTGCCGCGGCCGACGCGGCCTGGGAGGCGCGGCTGTCGCGCATCCGCATCGAGGCGCCGGTGGCGCAGCAGCGGGTCTTCTACACGGCGCTGTACCACGCGCTGCTGCACCCCAGCGACATCGCCGATGTCGACGGCCGTGTGCGCGGGCCGACCGGTGAGGTGATCACCGCGCCGGGTGGCCGCTACGACTCGACGCTGTCGCTGTGGGACACCTTCCGCGGTGTCCATCCGCTGCTGACCCTCGTGGCGCCCGAGCGCGTGGACGGCGTGGTGCAGACCCTGCTGGCGCACCACCGCAGCCAGGGCCATCTGCCGCTGTGGACAGCCTGGGGCCGCGAGACCTGGACCATGATCGGCAACCCGGCCCTGCCCGTGATTGCCGAGGCCGTGACCAAGGGCTTCCGCGGCTTCGACCTGCAGGAGGCGCTGCAGGCCATGGTGACCACCTCCACCGCACCGCGCCCGCGGGCGCCGGCGTGGGCGCAGCGCGACTGGGACGACATCGAACGCTTCGGCTACCTGCCCATCGACCGTGTCGACAACGAGGCCGTGAGCCGCACGCTGGAGTACGGCATCGGCGACGACGCGGTGGCCCGCGTGGCGCGCGCCGCCGGGCGCGAAGACATTGCCGCACGCTTCGCCGCGCGCGCCCAGGGCTACCGGAAGCTGTGGGACACCGAAACGCGCACGATGCGCGGCAAGGACAGCGCCGGCCGCTGGCGCACGCCCTTCGACCCGCTGACGCCCACCTCGCCGATGAACAACCCAGGCGACTACACCGAGGCCAACGCCTGGCAGTACACGCTCACGCCGGCCCTGCACGACCCCGACGGCCTGGTGGCCCTGATGGGCGGGCCGGCGGCCTTCGAGCGCTGGCTGGACGACTTCTTCGCCAAGCGCGGGGCCGGCGACAACAAGCACCTGGGCCAGGAGGCGCTGATCGGCCAGTACGCGCATGGCAACGAGCCCAGCCACCACATCGCCTACCTCTACGCGTGGACGGACCGCCCGGACAAGGGCCACGCGCTGGTGCGGCGCATCGCGCGCGACCATTACCGCGACGCGCCCGACGGCCTCACCGGCAACGACGACTGCGGCCAGATGAGCGCCTGGGTCGTGCTGTCCACGCTGGGCTTCTATCCCGTGGTCCCGGCCAGCGGCCGCTACGTGGCGGGCTGGCCGCTGGTGCGTGCGGCCACGGTCAGGATGGCGGACGGCCGCGCTTTGCGCATCGAGGCCCGGGGCCGCGGGCCGGGGCCCTCGCAGGCCATCGACCTGCGCCTCGACAGCCGGCCTCTGGACCCAAGGGCCATGCCCCATGAGGCGCTGGCGCGGGGCGGCCGGCTGGTCTTCGAGTCGCGGCCGGCGGCGCGCTGAGCCCTCAGGCCGAACGGTCGATGCGTCGCGCCAGCACCACGGACGTGGTGGTCTTGAGCACGCCTTCGATGGCGCCGATCTCGTCCAGCAAGGCGTCCAGCCGCGCCGTGGTCTCGGCGCGCAGCAGCGCCAGGTAGTCGAACTCGCCGCTCACCGAGCACAGCTGGCGCAGTTCCGGCAGCGACGCCAGCCGCTGCGTCACCAGCGCGGCGGACTTCGGTGCGGTGGTCACGCCGACGTAGGCCTCCACGCCACTGCCGTCGGCGTCCTGCGCCAGGCGGACCGTGTAACCCACGATGACGCCGGTCTTCTCGAGCCGCGACAGCCGTGCCAGCACCGTGGTGCGGGCCACACCCAGGCGTCGCGCCAGGTCGGCCGCGCTGGCGCGGGCGTCGGCCTGCAGCAGGGCCAGCAAGTTCCTGTCGAGTTTGTCCAGAGTCATAACGCGAATTCTGTGCCAACGCGGCATCGGTACAACAACCGGTTGCATTACCCCGGGGGGTTGGGCCTACATTCCCGCGTTAGGCAGCCCCGGAGGGCCGAGCGCTGCCTGCTTTGATAACCACCAAGCAATCAGGGGGAAATTCGAGTCCAAGTCCGAGTCAGCGTCAGAGGAAACCCATGAAAACACGCACTGTCACCCTGTTCAGCGGTGAAACATTCGAGGTGCCACAAGGCATCCAGCGTATCGACCACAGAGCCACCCACGGCTGGCAACTCCGCTACGGCGGAACCAAGCTGTTTTCCGACCACACCAGCGACGGCAGCGGAGCCCGTGCCGCGCTGGAAAAGGCCACCAAAGAGCTGCTGCGGCGTATCAACACGCTGCCGGCGCCGTCGCTGCTTCAACGCGGCCCCAGCGCCAACAAGAGCAGCCAACTGCCGCCGGGCATCACCGGCCCCGTGGTGCGCACGCGCCGCGGCGGCCGCACGCGCGACTGCAGCCTGATGGTGCTGATCCCGCGCTTCGGCGAAAAGCCGCGGCGTCGCACCATCTACATCGGCACGGAAAACACCTACAGCCTGGAGCGTTACCAAGCGGCACTCGACCGCGCGATCGAGATGCGCAAGGAAGCCGAAGAGGCCTACATCAAGGCCACGACGCGTGCCAAGCGCGCCGAAGCGCGAGCCCACCGCGCTGCACTGAAAACCGCCTGAGCGGCTTCGCGGCGCTTCGTAGCGTCGCGGTGTCGAATCGTCGAGATCATTATTGATTTCGACGATTCGATGCTTTCTTTCGTCATCCCTCACTCCTAGACTGCCGGGCATTGCCCTCGCAGACAAGGAGTTGCCATGCGCTTGACGCTTCTCGGTGCCGGCCACATCGGCCAGACCATCGCCCGCCTGCTGGGCGCCAGCGGCGACTACGAAGTCACCGTCGTCGACCGCAGCGCCGCCGCGCTGGACAAGCTGGCCGGCCTGCCGGTGGAAACCAAGGTGGCCGAGACGGCCGACGCCACCGCGCTGCGCGCCGTGCTGCGTGGCCAGCAGGCCGTGGTGAATGCGCTGCCCTACCACCTGGCCACCACCGCCGCGACGGCCGCGCGCGAAGCCGGCGTGCACTACTTCGACCTCACCGAAGACGTGGCGGCCACGCGCACCATCAAGGCCCTGGCCGATGGCGCGCCCACGGCGTTCATGCCGCAGTGCGGGCTGGCGCCGGGCTTCATCGGCATCGTGGCGCACCACCTGGCCAAGGGCTTCGACACCCTGCACGAGGTGAAGATGCGCGTGGGCGCCTTGCCGGCCTTCCCGACCAACTCGCTGAAATACAACCTCACCTGGAGCGTGGACGGCCTCATCAACGAGTACTGCCACCCCTGCGAGGCCATCC
>CAZBUU010000123.1:0-12295 GCA_964495125.1 uncultured Rubrivivax sp. | reverse complement strand
GGAAGCTGCCGACGTGGTCGGCGCGGAACGGGGGCGTGGTGCGGGTGCTCATGGCTTCTCCTTCAGGTGTTGTCGAGTTCAGTGGCGGGCCGAGACGCCCAGCCAGGTGTCCAGGGGTGCCGGGTCGGCCAGCAGGGCTTCGCTGGTGGCGCGGTAGGCCACGCCGCCGCGGTCCAGCACCAGCGCGTCGTCGGTGACGGCCAGCACCATGTGCGGATGCTGTTCGACGACGATGGACGGCAGCCCCTCCTCGCGCGCGACGCGGCGGATGGCCGCCAGCAGCTCCTGCACGATCAGCGGCGCCAGGCCTTCCAGCGGCTCGTCCAGCAGCAGCAGCTTGGGGTTGAGCACCAGCGCGCGGCCGAAGGCCAGCATCTGCTGCTCGCCGCCGCTCAACTGGTGACCCAGGTTGCCACGCCTTTCCAGCAGGCGCGGGAAGAGTTCGAACACACGCGCCGGCGTCCAGGCGCCGGGGCGCGCGACGGCGCTGAGGTTCTCTTCCACCGTCAGCGACTTGAAGATGTTGCGCTCCTGCGGCACCCAGCCAATGCCGGCTTCGGCGCGGCGGTGGATGGGCAGCGCCTGGATCTCGCGCCCCGCCAGCACGATGCGGCCGGCGAAGCGCCGCGTGGCGCCCACCAGCGTGTCGATGAGCGTGGTCTTGCCGGTGCCGTTGCGGCCCAGCAAGGCCAGCGAGCGGCCGGCCTCGAGCGTGAAGGACACGTCGCTCAGCACCACGGCGTCGCCGTGGCCGCAGGTGAGGCCTTCGACGTGCAGGAGCGGTTCAGCCATGCGCGAACTCCGCGTCGCCCAGGTAGACCGACTTCACGCGCGGGTCCACCGCGATGGCCTCGGGCGTGTCTTCGGTGAGCACCGCGCCATTGACCAGCACGGTGATGCGCGTGGCGAAGCTGAAGACCAGGTCCATGTCATGTTCGATCAGCAGCACGGCCACCTCGGCGGGCAGCGCGGCCACGGTGGCCAGGATGTCGGCGCGCTCGGCCGCGGGCACGCCGGCGGCGGGTTCGTCCAGCAGCAGCACCTTGGGCTTCTGCGCCACGGCCAGCGCGATTTCCAGCAGACGCCGCTTGCCGTAGGGCAGCTGGCGAGTCGGCTGCTCGGCGTGGTCCAGCAGGCGGAACTGTGCCAGCAGCGCCTCGCACTCCGTGGCGATGGCGGCATCGGTGCCCACGGGCTGCCAGAAGCGGCGCGCCGCGTCCACGCGGCTGGCCACGGCCAGCGCCAGGCTTTCCAGCGGCGTGAAGCTGTCGAAGAGCTGGTTGATCTGGAAGGTGCGCACCAGGCCCAGCCCCACGCGCCGGTGCGGCGGCATGGCGGTGATGTCCTGCCCCAGCAGTTCCACGCGGCCCGACGTGGGTGGCAGCACGCCAGTGAGCAGGTTGATCAGCGTCGTCTTGCCGGCACCGTTGGGGCCGATGAGCGCGTGACGAGCGCCCTTCAGCACGCTCAGCGACACGTCGTTGGTGGCCGGGATGCCGCCGAAGCGCTTGACCAGCGAATGCGTGCGCAGGACGACCTCGCTCATGGCCCCTTCCTCCACCACGTCCAGGGGCGCAGCAGTTTCTCGCGGCCCACCAACATGAGCACGACGAGGAAGAGGCCGATCCAGAAGGTCCAGTACTGCACCGTCACGGCCGAGATCAGGTCGTGCAGCACCTTGAAGGCCAGCGCGCCGGCGATGCCGCCCCACAGCCAGCCCACGCCGCCGATCACCAGCGCCAGCATCACATCCGCACTGCGGTGGAAGTCGAACACGTCCAGCGAGGCGAAGCCGGTGGTCTGCGACAGCAGCGCACCTGCCGCCCCGGCCAACGCCGCGGCCAGCGTGTACACCGCGGCCAGCCGGCCATTGATGGACAGGCCGATGGCCGACAGCCGCAGCCGGTTGTCGCGCAGCGCCTGCATCGACGCGCCCAGCGGCGAATGCACGAAGCGCCGCACCAGCAGGAAGGCGATGAAGAGCAGCGTCATCGAATAGAAGCTGGCCACGCGCGCGCCGAGGTCGAACTCGAACTGGCCCAGCAGCGGCCCCATCACCACGCCCTGCAGGCCGTCGGCGCCGCCCGTGAGGTCAGTGAACTTGTTGGCCAGTTCGTACAGCACCAGCGCCACGCCCATGGTCACCATCAGCCGCGTCAGGTCCGTGCCGCGTACGATCATCGGGCTGGTGACGAGGCCCACCAGCGCCGACAGCGCCATGGCCACGACCAGGCCCACCAGCGGGTCGGGCATCACGTGCTTGGCGAAGAGGCCGGCCGTGTAGGCGCCGATGCCGAAGAAGGCCGCGTGGCCCAGCGAAACGATGCCGGCGTAGCCGAGGATGAGGTCCAGCGACAGCGCGAAGAGGGCCAGGATGGCGATCTCGTTGATCAGCGCCGCATGCTGGCCCGCCACCAGCGGCAAGGCCCACAGCACGACCCAGGCAACGATCTCCCACGGGCGCCAGCGCGACCGCGCCAGCAGCGATTTCTGCAGGTTCATCGGCCGCCCTGCCTCACGAACAGGCCCTGCGGCCGCCACAGCAGGATGGCGATCATCAGCGAGTAGACGATGAAGCTGCCCAGCTTGGGCACGTAGTACTTGCCCATCACGTCGGCGATGCCCAGCACCAGCGCGGCCACCAGCGGGCCGGTGATGGAACTCGTGCCGCCGACGGCGCAGACGATGAGGAAATACACCATGAACTTCAGCGGGAAGCTCGGGTCCAGGCCCAGCAGGTCGGCCCCCAGCGCACCGCCCAGGCCGGCCAGACCCGAGCCCACGGCGAAGGTCAGCATGAAGACGCGGTCCACCGGGATGCCCAGGCCGGCCGCGACGCGCGGGTCGTCCACCGCGGCGCGCAGGCGGGCCCCGAAGCGCGTCTTTGCCAGCAGCGCCTGCAGCGCCAGCGCCAGCACCACGCACACGGCCACGATGAAGAGCCGGTAGGAGCCCATGCCCAGCTGCAGCGCACCGCTGCCGAACTCGAAGCGGTGGCGGAAGAACTCCGGCAACTGCACGTTCTTCTGCTCCGAACCGATGAAGTAGTCCACCGCCGCCACCGACATGAAGACCAGGCCGATGGAGAACAGCACCTGGTCCAGGTGCGGCTTGCCGTACATCGGCCGGTACAGCAGCCGCTCCAGCCCTGCACCGAACAGCGCCGTCAGCACGAAGGCCGCCGGCAGGCAGGCCAGGAAGGGCCAGCCCGCCTGCTGCATCAAGAGCACCAGGATGTAGCCACCGGCCATGGCGAAGGCCCCGTGCGCGAGGTTGATGAAGTTCATCAGCCCCATCGTCACGGCCAGGCCGAGCGACAGCACGAACAGCAGCATGCCGAAGGCGATGCCGTCGAAGAGCAGGGTCAACACGGCTTCGGCCTACTTGGCTTTTCCGGGGTCCTTCATGGCCTTGATGGCATCGAACTCGATGTTCCAGAGCTGGCCGTCGCGACGCTCCACCTTGCGGATGTAGAGGTCCTGCACGATCTCGCGCGTCTGCGCGTCGATGAAGATCTGGCCGCGCGGGCTTTCCCAGATCTGGCCCTTCATCGCGTTCATCAGCGCTTCGTTGGTGGCGCCCTTGCTGGCTTCCAGCGCGCGCTTGATCAGCTGCATGCCGTCCCAGCCGCCCACCGACATGAAGTTCGGCCGGAACTTGTGCATGGCCATGAAGTCGGCCACGTACTTCTTGTTCATCGCGCTCGGGTGGGCCGCCGAGTAGTGGTGCGCGGTGACGATGCCCAGGGAGACGTCGCCGATCTCGCCGATCTGGTCGTCGTCGGTGATCTCGCCGGCGCCGATGAGGCGGATGCCGGACTTGTCCAGGCCCCGCTCGGCGAACTGCTTCATGAACTGCGCGCCCTGGCCCGAGGGCAGGAAGACGAACAGCGCGTCGGGCTTGGCGTCACGCGTCTTTTGCAGCACGGGCGCGAAGTCGGGGCTGCGCAAGGGCGTGCGCAGCTTCTCCACCACGGTGCCGCCGTTGAGCGTCACGCGGTCGGCGTAGAAGCGCTCGGCGTCGATGCCGGGGCCGTAGTCGGTGACCAGCGTCATCACCTTCTTGATGCCGTTCTTGTTCGACCACTCGGCCATGGCCACCGCCACCTGCGGCAGCGTGACGCTGGTGCGCGTGACGAAGGGCGAGGCCTCGGTGATGCTGCTGGTGCCGGCGGCCATCACCACCAGCGGCGTCTTGCTCTGCGTGGCGATGGGGGCGGCGGCCAGCGCGCAGGGCGTGAGGCCGAAGCCGGCGATCACCGCCACCTTGTCGTTGACCACCAGTTCCTGCGCAAGGCGGCGCGTGGTGTCGGGGATGCCGGCGTCGTCCTTGAGGATGACTTCCAGCTTCTTGCCCGCCACCTTGCCCGGGTTCTGCGCCATGAAGAGCTTGATGGCGGCGTCGATCTGGCGGCCCGTGGAAGCCTGCGGGCCCGTCATCGGCAGGATGACGCCGACCTTCACGGTGTCGCTCTGCGCGCGGGCGGCGCCGGCGCCCAGCAGGGCGAGGGCCGGCAGGGCGATGAGTTGTCTGCGGGTGGTCATGTGGGTCTCCGGAGCTGTGGTTTGGGGAACGTCGGGTCGATTCAGGCGGGGCGGCCGCTGCGGCGGATGAGCCCGGCGCCGCGCACGCCGGTCAGGCCGTGCCGGCTGGCCAGCGCTTCGCTGAGCGCACGGTGCGCGATGCGCGCGTGCTCTCGCATCAGAGCCTCGGCGCGCCCGCCTTCGCGGCGCGTGACGGCTTCCAGCGTGGCATGGTGCTGCTCCTGCGCGACGACGAGCCGGTCACGCGCCAGCGTGCCCGTGCGCGGCGCCATGACGAAGGCGCTGGGCGACGCAAAAGGCTGCGCCGCGGCGCGCGCGATCTGCCGGCGCAGCATCTCGCTGTCGGCCATGTCGGCCAGCAGATCGTGGAAGCGCGCGTTCTCGTCGACGTAGCCGCTGAAGGCCTCGTCGTTGAAGCCGGGCCGCGAGAGCAGCGCGTCGATGCGCTCGAGCACCTCGCCGGCCTGCGCCAGCAGCGAGGGCCGCACGCCACGCTCGGCGGCCAGCCGAGCGGCCAGGCCTTCCAGCGTGCCGCGGATCTCGATGGCGTCGTGGATGTCGGTTTCGCCGAAAGCCTTGACGGCGATGCCGCCGCCGGCCAGCGGCTCCAGCAGACCCTCGTCCTGCAGCGCCAGCAGCGCCGCCCGCACCGGGGTGCGCGAAACGCCCAGGCGCTCCACCAGCGCCAGCTCCGTGAGGCGGTCGCCGGCGGCCAGTTCGCCGTCGAGGATCAGCTCGCGAAGACGCAGTTGCGCGCGCAAGGTCTGCGACTCGCCGGTCGGCTCGGCCAGTGGGGCCGGCGGCGTCTGGCGCAGGGCGACGGTGCGGTTGGGGCGGGAAGGCAAGGTCGAGACAGGGCGCTTTTGTATACAGGCTGTATTCTGCAAGCCCCACTCCGCCACCCGCCCCCGGGTCTACCCGGAGCGCCGCAATCCGTTCAGACCAGCAGCTCGGACAGCACCTGCGCGGCCTGCGCCACCTGGGCCGCACTCACGTCCAGGTGCGTCACGGCGCGCACGGTGCGGGCGGCGAAGGCGTTCAGCAGGACGCCGCGCTCGCGCGCCTGCGCCACCAGCGTGGCGGCATCGGGCACACCCCACATGTCGTCGCGCAGATGGAAGACCACGATGTTGGTCTGCACGGTGGCCAGGTCCAGCCGCACGGCAGGGCACAGGGCCAGCGTCTCCGCCAGGCGCCGCGCATGCCGATGGTCTTCGGCCAGCCGTGCGCGGTGGTGGTCCAGGGCGTACAACGCAGCGGCAGCGTAGAAGCCGGTCTGGCGCATGGCGCCGCCCAGCATGCGGCGGTGGCGGTTGGCGGCGGCGATCAGGTCCCGCCGGCCCGCCAGCAGAGAGCCTCCAGGCGCGCCCAGCCCCTTGCTGAATGCGACGGCCACCAGGTCGAAGGGTGCCGCCAGATCGGCCTCGCTGCGGCCGCTGGCCACGGCGGCGTTCCACAGCCGGGCGCCGTCCAGGAAGCTGGCCAGGCCGCGCACGCGTGCCAGGGCGCAGATGCGCTGCACCTCATCCTGCGGGAACACGCGGCCACCGCCACGGTTGTGCGTGTTCTCCACCTGCACCAACGTGGTCGGCGGGAACACGGGCAGCCCGCTGGGCTTGATGGCAGCCTCCAGGTCGGCCGCTGTATACAAGCCACCCTGTCCCACCTCGACGATCTGCACGCCGGCGTTGGCCGCCGCGCCGCCGGTCTCGTGCCAGCCGGCATGCGCCTCGCGCGAGGTGACGACCTCGTCGCCCGGCCGCGTGAGCACGCGCAGCGCCACCTGGTTGGCCATGGTGCCGCTGGGCATCCAGAGCGCGGCCTCCTTGCCCAGCATGTGGGCGCAGCGCGCCTGCAGTTCCAGGGTGGGCCCGTCCTCGCCGTACTGCTCGTCGCCCACGGGGGCTGCGGCGATGGCCGCGCGCATGGCGGGCGTGGGGCGGGTGACAGTGTCGCTGCGCAGGTCGATGAGGTTCATGCCGCTCTCCTCAGGCGCGTGCCGGCGACCAGGGCAGCTCGCCCTTCAGGAACAGGGCGGCCTCCTGCGGCAGTTCGTCCTCGAAGAAGCGCTGCACGGGCAGGTCCACCACCAGGCGACCGGCCTCCAAGTAGGCGACGCGCGTGGCCAGGCGCTTGGCCTGGCCCAGGTTGTGTGTGCTCATGACCACGGTGACGCCGTCGTCGGCGATGCGCTGGATGAGGTTCTCCACTTCGCGCTTGGCGCTGGGGTCCAGGCTGGCGGTGGGCTCGTCCAGCAGCAGCAGGTCGGGCTTCAGCGCCCAGGCGCGGGCCAGTGCCAGGCGCTGCTGCTGGCCGCCCGAGAGGTCGCGTGCGCCGCGCGCGTCCAGGCCCTGCAGGCCGACGCGGGCCAGCGCCTCACGCCCGCGCAGCTCACGCTCGGCGCGGGGCACGCCGTGCAGCCAGAACCCGAGCATGAGGTTGAAGCGCACCGTCAGGCTCAGCAGGAAGGGCTTCTGGAAGAGCATGGCCATGGCCGGCGCGCGCCCGGGTGCCACGTCGAACACCTGCCGCTGTCCTTCGCTGGGCACCAGACCATGCAGCAGGCGCAGCAGCGTGGTCTTGCCGCTGCCGTTGGCGCCCACCAGGGCCAGGCGCTCGCCCCGGTGCAAGGTGAGGTCCAGCTCGCGCAGCGCCGTCACGTCACCGAAGCGCACCGCGGCGCCTCGAAGTTCGACCAGAGGTGCGGCCGTCATGCCAGCGCCTCGTGGCCACGCAGGCCCCTGCGTCCCTGCACCGCACCGATGACCAGGTTCACCGCGCCCACCACCAGCAGCAGCACCGTGCCCAGCGCCAGCGCCAGCGGCAGGTCGCCCTTGCTCGTCTCCAGCGCGATGGCCGTCGTCATGACGCGGGTGACGCCGTCGATGTTGCCGCCCACGATCATCACCGCGCCCACCTCGGCGATGGCACGGCCGAAGGCGGTGAGCAGGATGGTCAGCACGGCGCGCCGTTCGTGCAGCAGCATCAGCGCGGCGGCCATCAGCGGGCCGGCGCCCAGCGAACGCAGTTGCTCGCCGCCTTCGTCCAGTGCCTCCAGCACGACGCGGCGCGCCAGCGCGGCGATCAGCGGCACGACGAGGATCGACTGCGCGATGACCATCGCCGTGGGCGTGAACAGGATGCCCAGCGAGCCCAGCGGACCGGCACGCGACAGCATCAGGTAGACCACCAGGCCCACCACCACCGAGGGCAGCGCCAGCAACGTGTTCAGTGCCCACACCAGCAGCCCCTGGCCCCGGAAGCGCACCGCGGCCAGCCAGGTACCCAGCGCCAGGCCGAACACCGCGCCCAGCAGGCAGGCCGTGCCCGAGACACGCAGCGACAGGCCGACGACACGCAGCAGTTCGGGGTCGGCGCGCGCCACCATCGCCAGCGCGAGCCAGAGGCTTTCGATCATGCGCTGCGATGATAGGCACTGCGCGGGACCACAATGCGCGCAGCCCCGTGACCGACCTCCGCCATGACCGCACTCGGTGAATCCCCGCTGGCCGCCGGCGACCGCAACATCAGCGTCGCCGACGCGCGTGCCGCCATCGCCGCGGCCCTGTCGCCGATCGCCGGCACCGAGACCCTGCCGCTCGTCCAGGCCCTGGGCCGCGTGCTGGCACAGGACGTGGTTTCACCCATCGACGTGCCGGCCCACGACAACTCCGCCATGGACGGCTACGCCTTCGCCGGCAGCGCACTGCGAAGCGACGCCCCCACGGTGCTGCGCAACGTGGGCATCGTCTACGCCGGCACGCCCTTCGAAGGCCTCATCGGTGACGGCGAATGCCTGCGCATCATGACCGGCGCGGTGATGCCCGAAGGCCTGGACACCGTGGTGCCGCAGGAGCTGTGCCGAGCCGACAGCGGGCAGGTCGAGATCGCGCCGGGCGTGCTCAAGTCGGGCGAGAACCGCCGGCTGCGCGGCGAAGACCTCAGCGCCGGCAAGCCCGCCGTGCGCGCCGGCCGCGTCCTGCGCCCGGCCGACCTGGGCCTGGTGGCTTCGCTGGGCATCGGCGAGCTGACGGTGTTCCGCCGGCTGCGCGTGGCGCTGTTCTCCACCGGCGACGAGCTGCGCACGCTGGGCCAGCCGCTCGACGCGGGCAGCATCTACGACAGCAACCGCGCCAGCCTGCACGCCGCCGTCAGCCGCCTGGGCATGGACGTCGTGGACCTGGGCCTGGTGCGCGACGACCCGGCCGCGCTGGAGGCCACGCTGCAGCGCGCCGTGGCCGAGGCCGACGTGGTGCTCACCAGCGGCGGCGTGAGCGTCGGCGACGCCGACCACACGCGCGACGTGCTGGCGCGGCTGGGCCGGGTGGATTTCTGGAAGGTGGCGATGCGTCCCGGGCGCCCGTTCGCCTTCGGCCCGCTGTCACGCGGCGAGGGCGTGCCGCCGACCTGGCTCTTCGCCTTGCCCGGCAACCCGGTGGCGGCGCTGGTGACCTTCTACGTCTTCGCGCGCGAAGCGCTGCTGCAGCTGGCCGGCGCGACGCCCAGCCCGCTGCCGGTGCTGCAGGCGCGCTGCACGGCGCCCATCCGCAAGCGGCCCGGGCGCACGGAGTTCCAGCGCGCCATCGTCGAGCCGACGGCCGAAGGCGGCTGGCAGGTGCGGCTCACGGGTTCACAAGGTGCAGGCGTGCTGCGAAGCATGGCCGAGGCCAATGCGCTGCTGGTGCTGCGCCACGAGCAGGGCTCGGTGGCGGCGGGCGAGCCGGTGGACGTCTGGCTGTTCGACGGGCTGGTCTAGGAACCGGCCACCACCCTCACCGGTGCCCGCTGCGGCTCGGGTTCCGAGTCGAAGCGCTCCATGCCGGTGTAGCAGAGGAAGTGGCGGTTGGCCGCGCGGCCGAAGAGCGTCATGCCCAGCCTGCTGGCCAGCTCATGCCCCATGGCCGTGACGCCATTGCGCGACACGATGATGGGCACGCCCAGCTGGGCCGACTTCATCACCATCTCGCTGGTCAGCCGGCCCGTCGTGTAGAAGGCCTTGTCGCCGCCTTCCACGCCGTGCAGAGACATCCAGCCGGCGATGGTGTCGATCGCGTTGTGGCGGCCCACGTCCTCCACGAACATCAGCATCTCAGCGCCCTGGAACAGCGCGCAGCCGTGCACGGAGCCCGCCTTGCGGTGGATGCTGTCCTGCTGGCGCATGGTCTCCAGCATGCGGTGCAGCGTGCCCTGGCGGATGCGTGCCGTTTGGGCGTCAGGCAGGCGGACGGCGTCCAGCTGCGTCATCACGTCGCCGAACACCGTGCCCTGGCCGCAGCCGGTGGTGACCACGCGCTTGGCCGTCTTGGCGGCGAAGTCGGCCACGCCGTGGTGCGTGCGCACGGCGGCGGCGCCGACCTCCCAGTCCACCGTCACGGATTCGACGTCCTGCACACGCTCCACCAGGCGCTGGTTGCGCAGGTAGCCCAGCACCAGAAGCTCCGGGCGGGCACCCAGCGTCATCAGGGTCACGAGCTCGCGCTTGTCGACAAAGATCGTCAGCGGCCGCTCGGAAGGGATGTGGATGCTGCGGCGGCTGCCGCACTCGTCCAGGATGGTGATCTCACGCAGCAGTTCGCAGCGCGCGTCGGTCAAGCGCGGCGCGCCGGCCACCAGCGGCAGAACCGCCGGCGCGGCGAAAGCCAGCGCTTCCGAGGGTGGCGACATCGGCGCGCCGGACTACTTCTTCGCCGGAGCGGCCGGAGCCGCCGGCGCGGCGGCCACCGCAGGCGCAGCAGGCGCCGGCGGCGTGTAGACGAAGGGTCCGGGGTCGGCACAGGCCTCGGTGGCGGTGGCCGGCTTGACGGCCTTGCCCTCCTTCTTGGCCTGCGCGTAGTAGGTGGCCGCCACCTTGTCCATGCTCTTGCAGAGCTGGAAGTTGGCGACCTTGTTGCCGTGGGCCGCCTTGGCCGCGGCCTCGGCCGCCTTGGCCTTGGCCTCGTCGCTGGGGGCCGGCAACTTGGCCAGCACAGGCAGCGCCGCAATGGCCAGAAGCGCGATGAGGGTCTTGTTCATGGTCTGGAATTCCTTGGCGGATAAGCGGCTCAGGCCTGGGGCGACGCAGCGCCGAGTCCTGGCGCCGGCGGCGCCGAGCGAATGGCGGGAATCTTCCCGGCCTTGACGTCGTCATGCCAGCGCTCGTGGTGCTCCTTGGCCCAGGCCTCGTCGACGTAGCCGGTCTTCATCGCATTCAGCGCGCCCGAGACCCCCACGGTGCCCATGTAGATGTGGCCGACGAACATGGCCATCATCGCCACCGAAGCCACGGCGTGCACGAGGTGAGCCACCTGCATCTGGCCGCGCGTCTCGCCCCAGCCCGGCACCAGCAGGTCCAGCACCAGGCCGGAAGCCACCACCGTCAGGCCGAGCACGATGACGCCGCCCCAGAACACGATCTTCTCGCCGCCGTTGAACTTGTCCGACGGCACATGCTCGCCGCTGAACATGCCACCACCCTTGGCCAGCCAGCCCAGGTCGTGCGCCTTCGGCAGGTTGTCGCGGATGTACGTGAAGATGAAGATCAGCAGCGCCACGGCGAACACCGGGCCGGCGAAGTTGTGCGCCATCTTCAGCGCATAGCTGAGCCAGCCGAACAGCGTGCTACCCAGCACCGGCAACAGGATGAACTTCCCGAAGGCCAGCACCAGGCCCGAGACGGCCAGGATGACGAAGGTGGCGGCCACCGCCCAGTGCGAGACGCGTTCGAGGTAAGTGAAACGCTCGATCAGGCGGCCGGTGTTGACCTCATGCCCACCCAAGGGGCCCCTGCGCCAGTAGAACAGCCCCACGGCCACGCCGACGAGCAGGATCAATGCGCCGCCGTAGGGAATGATCCACTGGTTGCGCACCTGCCGCCACGCTTCGCCCGCGGTGGTGTAGGCCGAGCCGGGGTACTTGACAAAGGGCTGGATCAGGATGCCCTTCTCGGGGCCGGGCAGCGTGCTAAAGCCAGGCTGGGTGCCGGACTCGCGGACGGCGCGCCAGATGGGCGCGTTGTTGCCGGGCTGCGACTTCGCGCGCTCGGCATTGCTTTCGCCGGGCTTGGGCTCGGCGGGCGCGACGAAACCCGGGGGCGGGCCGTTGGTGGCCGCCGCCGCGGGCGGCGCCGCACCGGCTGCCGCCGGCGCCTGGGCCCGCACGGGCAGCATCACCGCCCAGGCCAGCACCAAGCCCCCGGCGATCGTGGATATCCAGCGCTTCATGGTCGAGATCCCCTTGCCAGCTTCAGTGGGCGCCGGTGCGGTTGTATTCGTTCTGCGAGCGCGCGCGCGTGGCGATCTGGGTTTCCCAGCTGGTCTTGTCACCGGCCTTCCAGCCCGAGGCGGTGAAGGGGCCCGCGGCCGTGCTGGAGGGCGAGGTGTCGCTCTTGCGCATTCCGGCCGTCTGCTCGCGCTCGGAGCAGGCTCCGAGCGCCAGGCAGGCCAGCGCGGTACAGGTGATGGCGATGAGCTTCATGACTTGGTCCCCGCAGCCTGCGGCTTGGCGCCACCGCCGGATGGCTTGCCGTAGGCCGTGCCCCAACCCCACACTTCGCTGCCCTTGCCGCGCGTGAGCACGCGGGTGCGGAAGATGTCGGCGACCACGTCGCCGTCTCCCCCGAGCAGCGCCTTGGTGGAGCACATCTCGGCGCAGATGGGCAGCTTCCCTTCGGCGAGGCGGTTGCGGCCGTACTTCGAGTTCTCGGCCGCGCTGTTGTTGTCTTCCGGGCCGCCGGCGCAGAAGGTGCACTTGTCCATCTTGCCGCGCAGGCCGAA
>CAZBUU010000122.1:0-12326 GCA_964495125.1 uncultured Rubrivivax sp. | reverse complement strand
AGCTGCAGCATGCCGCTGGCCGCACACGCGGTGTGGGACGGCGCCGCGCTCAAGCTGGACGCCGCGCTGGGCGACCCCGAGACGCCGTCGCGCCCGCTGCTGCACACGCGCGTATCGGCCGCCGTCACCGACGAAGCCGGCGCGCGTGACCTGGGCACCGAGGCCGCCGAACGCCTGCGCGCCGCCGGCGCCGGCAGCTACCTCGCCGCCGCGGGCTGAGCCCGCCTTCGATGCGCTTCATCGTCACCCGTCCCGCGGCGCAGGCCGTGGCCTGGGTCGACGGTCTGCGCGCGGCCGGCCTCGACGCCGTGGCGCTGCCCTTGATCGCCATCGGCCCGCCGGCCGACAGCGCGCCGGTGCTCGCTGCCTGGCAGGCGCTGCCGGCGCAGGCGCTGGTGATGTTCGTCAGCGCCAATGCCGTCGAGCACTTCTTCGCCGCGGCCCCGGGGCCCTGGCCTGCGGGGCCGCGCGCGGCGTCCACCGGGCCGGGCACCACGGCGGCACTGCGCCGGGCGGGCGTGCCGGCGGCGGCCATCGTCGAGCCGGCGCCCGACGCGCCGAGCCTGGACTCCGAAGCACTGTGGGCGCAGCTGGCCCACGAAGACTGGGCCGGCCGTCAGGCGCTCATCGTGCGCGGCGAGGAAGGCCGCGACTGGCTGGCCGACACGCTGCGCCGCCGTGGCGCCGAGGTGGGCTTCGTCGCCGCGTACGCGCGCCACGCCCCGGACTTCGACGCGGCGCAACGGGCGCTGGTGCAGTCCGCGCGGGCCGATGCGGCCGGCCATGTGTGGCTCTTCAGCAGCAGCGAGGCCGTGCGCCACCTCGTGCAGGCCTGGCCCGGCGCGGCCTGGGCGGGCAGCGGCGCCATCGCCTCGCACCCGCGCATCGCGCAGGCGGCGCGCGAGGCCGGCTTTGGGCGTGTCGAGGAACTGCCGGCACGTCTGGATGCCATCGTGGCCTGGGCCACTGCGCGCGGGGCCCCCCCGATACAATCCGCGACGCCGTGACCGAGACGCCTGCGCCCCTTCCCGGACCCGCTGACGAGACGGCCGCGCCGGTTCCCACCGCGCCTGTGCCGACGCCGGCCCCGTCCCCCCCTCCCGCCCTGTTGCCCGGCCGCTGGATCGCCGTCGCCGGCGCCGTGCTGGCCGCACTGGCCACCGCCGCGCTGGTGCTGGCCTGGAACACGCAGCAGCGCGTGAAGACGCTGGAGGCCGAACTCGTCAAGCGCCAGCAGGACAGCGGCAGCCAGGCCACCGAGGCGCGCACGCTGGCGCGCCAGGCCGAGCTCACCTCGCGCGAGGTGGCGGCCAAGCAGGCGCTGCTGGAAGCCCGCGTGGCCGAGAACTCGCTGCAGCGCACGCAGCTGGAAGACCTGATCCAGTCGCTGGCGCGTTCGCGCGACGAGAACGTGTTGGCCGACGTGGAGGCCGCCATCCGCGTGGCGCAGCAGCAGACGGCCATCACCGGCAGCGCCGAACCCCTGGTGCTGACGCTCAAGCAGGCCGACGAGCGTCTGGCGCGCTACAACCAGCCGCGCCTGGAGCGCGTGCGGCGCGCCGTGGCGCAGGACCTGGAGCGCACGAGAGCGGCCGGCGTCACCGACATCACGGTGCTCACCATCCGGCTGGACGAGATCATCCGGCAGATCGACGAGCTGCCGCTGCAGTCGAACCCCGACAAGCGCGCCGTGGCGCGGGCCGAGGCCGCAGCGGCACCGGCCTCGGCGGCTTCGGGCGCCGGCTGGGCCAGCGGCCTTTCGGAACGCTGGCGCGTCGTCGGCGGCGCCTTCTGGCAAGAGGTGAAGGGCCTCGTGCGCGTGTCGCGCATCGAGCACCCCGAGGCCATGATCCTGTCGCCCGAGCAGGCCTTCTTCCTGCGCGAGAACCTCAAACTGCGGCTGCTGAACGCCCGGCTGGCGCTGCTGTCGCGCCAGTTCGACACCGCGCAGAGCGACCTGCGCGATGCGCAGACGGCGCTGGACCGCTACTTCGACCGCGGCACTCGCCGCGTGGCCGCCGCCGGCGAACTGCTGCGCACGCTGGCCGGCCAGGCGCGTCTGGTCTCGGTGCCGCGCCCCGACGCCACGCTGGCGGCCATTGCCACGGCTTCGGCCGGGCGCTGATCCCCACGCGGCATGCGCGGCGTCATCTGGATCGTCCTGCTGTTCGTGGTGGCCGTGGTCGCAGCCACCACGCTGGGCGGCAACGACGGGCTGGTGAGCATCTACTGGGGCGGCTGGCGCGCCGACCTGTCGCTGAACCTCTTCGTCATCGCTCTGTTGGGCGCCTGCCTCGTGCTGATGTCGGCCGTGCAGGCGCTGAATTCGCTGGTGAGCCTCCCGCAGCGCGCCAGCCAGTGGCGCGCTCTGCGGCGCGAACGGGCCGCCGAGGCCGCGCTGCGCGAGGCGCTGGCCGAATTCTTTGCGGCACGCTACGGCCGCGCGCGCAAGGCCGCGCAGCGGGCGTTGGACATCGCCGCCGACACCGCCGCCTTGCAAGGCGACGCCGAGTTCCTGGCGCTGGGGCACATGCTGGCCGCCGGCAGCCTGCACCGCCTGCAGGACCGCACGCGGCGCGACGAGACGCTGCGTCAGGCGCTGAAGGCCTCGCGCAGTGGGCGCGCGCTGGGCGGCACGCCGCGCAGTGCCGAGGAGGCGGCGCGACTGCTGGGTGCCGAGTGGGCCCTGGAAGACCGTGATGCGCCGCGGGCGCTCGAAGCCCTGGAGGCCCTGCCACCCGGCGCGGCCCGCCGCACGCAGGCGCTGCGGCTGAAGCTGCAGGCGCTGCGCATGGCGCGCCGGCCCCTGGAGGCGCTGCACACGGCGCGGCTGCTGGCCAACCACCAGGCCTTCAGCCCGGTGGTGGCGCAAAGCCTGCTGCGCTCGCTGGCGGCCGAGACGCTGGAGTCGGCACACGACGTGCAGCAACTGCGCCGACTTTGGCAGCAGTTCGACCACGCCGACCGGCGTGACGCCGCCGTGGCGGCCCGTGCCGCGCTGCGGGCCGTGCAGCTGGACGCTGTCGAAGACGCGCGTGGCTGGCTGCGGCCCTTCTGGGAACGGCTGGCGGAACTCTCGCGCGAAGAGCGCGAGCAGGTGGCGCTGGCCCTCGTGGAGGCCCGCGCCGGCATCGGGGGCGACTGGCTGCCGCGCCTGGAAGCCTCCGCGCAGGCTTTCGGCCACGAAAGCGCCGTGGTGGCTGCCGTGGGCATGGCTTTCGCCGAACGCCAGCTGTGGGGCAAGGCGCGCCGGCTGCTGGAGCAGGCCGCTGCCTCGCCCACGCTGCCGGCGCGCGCGCGCCGCGCCACCTGGCGCCAGCTGGCCGCGCTGGCCCGCCAGGAGTCCGACGAAGCGCGCGCCGTGGCCTGCGAGCGCGCCGCTGCGGCGCTGGACTGAGCCTGCCACGCGCCGGGGCCCGGGAAGCCTGTGCTATAGTGCGAGGCTCACGTGCGGCTGTAGCTCAGCTGGATAGAGTACTTGGCTACGAACCAAGGGGTCGTGGGTTCGATTCCTGCCAGCCGCACCACCTCATTGCCCTGCATCAGCGGCTCAGAAGCTTCAAGCTCCTGAGCCGCTTTTCCTTGTGCGCCGCATGTCCGCTGTCCCTGAGCCGGTGAGTCCGTCCGCAGCGCAGATCGCGCCGCGTCGCGTCTTCTTCATCGGTGCTACCGGCACCATCGGCCAGGCCACGGTGCGGGCGCTGCTGCAGCGCGGCCATGCCGTGGTGTGCTTCGTGCGCCCGCGCTCCGGCGTGCAGGGCCGCTGGACGGCCGAAGACTTGGCGGTGCGTTTCCCCGGCGCCGAGTTCCGCTTCGGCGACGTGACCGACCCCGCCTCGCTCGCGAGTGACGGCTTTCGCGGCGAGCGTTTCGATGCGTTGGTGTCCTGCTTGGCTTCGCGCACCGGGGCGCCGAAGGATGCCTGGGCCATCGACCACCAGGCGCACATGAACGCGCTCGATGCGGCCCGGCAGGCCGGCGTCACGCAGGTGGTGCTGCTGTCGGCGCTGTGCGTGCAGAAACCGCTGCTGGCCTTCCAGCAGGCCAAGCTGGCCTTCGAGCAGGTGCTGGTCGAGTCCGGCCTCGTCTGGTCCATCGTGCGGCCCACGGCCTTCTTCAAGTCACTCTCGGGGCAGGTGGAGCGCGTGCGCCGGGGCAAGCCCTTCCTGGTCTTCGGCGACGGCACGCTTACCGCGTGCAAGCCCATCAGCGACCGCGACTTGGGCGACTACCTGGCCGACTGCCTGCACGACAGCGCGTGCCACCACCGCGTGCTGCCCATCGGCGGGCCGGGCCCGGCGCTCTCGCCGCGGCAGCAGGGCGAGCAGTTGTTCGCCCTGCTGGGCCGGCCGCCGCGCTTCAAGCAAGTGCCGGTGGCGCTGCTGGACACGATCATCCGCGTGCTGGGCACGGGCGGACGCTGGTTCCCGGCGCTGGCCGACAAGGCGGAACTGGCGCGCATCGGCCGCTACTACGCCACGGAGTCGATGCTGGTGCTGAACCCGGCCACCGGCCGCTACGACGCCGAGGCCACGCCCTCCACCGGCAGCGACCGCCTCGTCGACTACCACCGCGCGCTGCTCAAGGGCACGGCCACGCTGGAGCGCGGCGACCACGCCGTCTTCTGAGCCCGGGTGGTCAGCCTTTCAGACGCTCGTTCTGCGGGAACATGGCGCGCCGCGCCTCGTCGTCCAGCTCGGTCTTGAAGGCATGGCGGTCCTTCAGCGCGGCCGCGCGCTGCGCCGCCGGACGGGCGCTCACGGCGTCGAAGTGTCGCTTGACGTTCGGCAACTGGGCCCAGGCCTCGGCGCCCAGCGCGAAGGGTACGGCGCGCGCCCAGCCCCAGACGGCCATGTCGACGAGCGAGTAGGCCTCGCCCACCATCCAGGGGCGGCCGGCCAAGTGGGCGTCCAGGATCTTCCAGTGGCGCCAGGCCTCGAAGTCGTAGCGGTTGATGGCGTAGGGAACGGGCTCCGGCGCATAGCTCTTGAAGTGCACGCACTGTCCGGTGAAGGGCCCGATGCCCGAAGCCACGAACATCAGCCAGGACAGCAAGGGGCCGCGCTCGGCGGCGGCGGGCAGGAACTGGCCGGTCTTCTCGGCCAGGTACAGCAGGATGGCGTTGCTGTCGAACACGGTGGTGCCACCGTCCACGATGACGGGCACCTTGGCGTTGGGGTTCAGCGCCGTGAAGGCCGGGGCGTGCTGTTCGCCCTTGCGCGTGTCCACGGGCAGGGCCTCGTAGGGCAGGCCGGCTTCTTCGAGGAACAGCGCCACCTTCATCGGGTTGGGCGCGAGCGAGTAGTAGAACTTCAGCATGGCGGGGTCCTGCGGGGTTGGGGCGCCGGCATTGTGGCCGGCCCGGCTTCAGCCGGCCAGGGCTGCCCGCACCGCGCGCGCCAGCTCGGCGCGGTGGTAAGGCTTGGCCAGCAGCTTCACGCCCGGGTCCAGGCGGCCGTGGTGCACGATGGCGTTTTCGGTGTAGCCCGAGGTGTAGAGCACGCGCAGGCCGGGCCGCAGCGCCAGCGCCGCGTCGGCCAGCGCGCGGCCCGACATGCCGCCAGGCATGACGACGTCGGTGAACAGCAGCGCGATGCCTTCGTGCTGCTCGATCAGCTTCAGCGCCGCGCTGCCCTGCTCGGCTTCGAGCACGCGGTAACCCAGCGAGCGCAGCTCGGCGCAGGCGAACAGGCGCACCAGTTCGTCGTCCTCCACCACCAGCACCAACTCGCCCACGCCGGCGGCCACGGGGGGCTGGGCTTCGGGCGGCGCGGGTTCCTCGCCGCGCACCGCACGCGGCAGGTACAGCTTCACGGTGGTGCCCTGGCCGGGCTCGGAGTAGATGCCCACGTGCCCGGCCGATTGCTTGGCGAAGCCGTACACCATGGCCAGGCCCAGGCCGGTGCCCTTGCCCTTGTCCTTGGTCGTGAAGAAGGGTTCGAAGACGCGCGACAGGTTTTCGGGCGCGATGCCGCTGCCGGTGTCGGACACGGCCAGCATCACGTACTGGCCGGGCAAGGCATCGGGATAGCGATCGGTGTAGCTGCGGTCCAGCGAGGTGTTGGCCGTCTCCAGCGTCAGGCGCCCGCCGCCGGGCATGGCGTCGCGCGCGTTGAGGCACAGGTTGAGCAGCGCGTTCTCCAGCTGGCTGGCGTCCACCATGGCCAGCCAGAGGCCGGCGCCACGCACGAACTCGATCTCGATGTGCTCGCCCAGCGTGCGGCGCAGCATGGGGTCGAGCCCGGCGACCAGGGCGTTCACGTCCACGGCGCTGGGCGCCAGGGTCTGGCGGCGTGCGAAGGCCAGCAGCTGGCGCGTCAGCGAGCCGCCGCGTTGCGCGGCTTGCACGATCATCAGTGCCAGTGGCTGTTTCTGGGCGTCGCCGGCGGTCAGCTCGGCCAGCAGTTCGGCATTGCCCAGCACCACCGTGAGCAGGTTGTTGAAGTCGTGCGCCACGCCGCCGGTGAGCTGGCCCACGGCTTCCAGCCGTTGCGCCTGCAGCAGGCGGTCGTTGAGCTGGGCGATGTCGCTGCGCTGCGCCTGCAGCGACTCGGCGGCCTGGTTCATCACCTTCATCAGCGTGCCCAGTTCGCCGCGCGGCAGCGGCGGCGCCACGCGCGCGCCCAGGTCGCCCGCGGCCATGCGCTGCGCGAGGCCGGTGATGCGCGCCACCTGCCGGCGGATGGCCAGTTCGGAGAGCAGCCACACGGCCAGGAACAGCAGCAGCGCGGCGGCGGCCAGCACCGCGATGTCCTGGGCGAAGCGCCGGTCGGCTCCAGCCACCAGGCTGGCCTGCGGCGCACCGGCCAGCACCTGCAGGCCGGTCGGGCCGATGGGCCCGCTGTCGGCCCGCGCCCACTCGAAAGGCCGGCCGTCGGCCTGCGGCAGCGTGGTGTGCGCCGGGCCGGACCTCCCGCTGGCGAAGTCCTGCAGCGGCGTTCCCGCCAGGGACGAGCCGGCACGGAAGCCCGGCACCTCGGCCGGCGCCGTCGCCAGCACGGTGCCTTGCCGGTCGACGAGCAGGAGCCGCTGGCCGGGCACATCGCTGTCGCGCAGCGCCGTGGCTTTCTGCAGGTTCAAGGAGGCCAGCAGCACGAAGGCCGGCGTGCCCTGGGGTGTGCGCACGGGGTAGGCCACCTGCAGCACGGCCATGCCGGTGAGGCGGCCGAAGGTGGGTTCCAGAACGATCTCGCCGCGTGAGGCCAGGGCGCGCACGAAGTAGTCGCGGTTGCGCAGGTCGAGCTCGCGACCGGTCTGCAGCGAGTCGCAGAACAGGCGCCCGTCGGGCAGGATGGTCAGGATGCCGGTGTACTGCGGGTAGGCCTCGCGCACTTCGGAGAGAAAGGCCGAGCAGGCGGCGCGGTCCCCCGAAGCCAGCACGCTGGCACGCGCCAGGCCGAAGTGCAGCTGCGCCGTGCCCTGGATGCGGTCACGCAGGGTCTCCACGGTGCCCTGCGCCAGCGCGGCCAGGCGCTGGCGGTCGGCCTGCAGCACGGCCTCGCGGTCCTGCACGAAGCGCGTCAGCACCAGCAGGGCCGGCAGCGCCGTGGCCAGCAGCGCGATGAGCAGCAGGCGCAGCCGCAGGCTCACGGCGCGGCTCCGCGCCGTCGCCACAGCGCGCCTTCGCTGCTATGCTGACCGGCAATGTGCATGACACGGCCATCATAGGCCGTGTGGGGCCAGGGAGGGGCGATCAAGGCATGGACCGTGGCCGACTGCTGGTGCTGGACGACGACGACACCGTCGGCCAGATCCTGTGCCTGGGCGCGCAGGCCGCAGGCTTCGAGTCGCGGCTGTGCCTGCGCGTGGACGAGTTTCTGCAGGCGCTGGCCGCCTGGGCGCCCAGCCACGTCAGCGTGGACCTCACGCTCGCCGGCAGCACCGGCGCCGAAGTGCTGGTGGCCCTGGCCGGCGTGGGTTGCCGCGCGCGGGTGATCGTCTGCAGCGGTGCCGGCCCGGTGGCGCTGGCCGAGGCACTGCGCGAGGCGCAGGCCCTGGGGCTGCCGGTGGCCGGCGCGCTGGAGAAGCCCTTCACGCTGGCCGCGCTTCGCGGCCTGCTGCAGGCGCCGGTGGCCTGAAGCCCGCGGCCGATCAGCGCAGCTCGCCGGCGAGCAGGCCGATGATGCGCTGCGCGTTGTCGCCGGTCTCGGGCGCGCCGACGGAGTTCTGCACCGAGACGTTGGTCTTGTCGCCGGCGGCCTTCACGAGCACGCGGTAGCGCAGCGCCTCCTGTGGGTTGCTCTTGTCGCCCCACAGCCGCGCCCACCAGCCGGGCTCTTCCTTGCCGGCGTTCTTCGGGTCGACGTAGCGCACGTAGTACAGGCCGGCGGCGCGGTCGCGGTCTTCCACCGTGAAGCCGGAACGGTCCAGCGCCAGGCCGACGCGGCGCCAGGCGCGGTCGAAGGGCTCGCTGAGCGCGATCGCGGTGGCCGTTGAAGGCGCCGGGCGCGCGGCGCCCGTGGCCGGCGCAGCGGGTGCGGGTGCCGAGGCGGGCGTGGCGGCGGCCACCGCGGTGCGCGCCGGCTCGTCCTTGGCCCCCAGCGTGACCATCAGACGCGACAGGAACTCGGCTTCCAGCTGCGGGTCGGTCGGGCGCACGCGCCAATTGGTGTTGTCCTGGCGCTCGTTGGTGTAGACCTCTTCGATGCCGCGGTGCGTGATGTAGACCTCGGCGCCGTTGGCGGTGCGCTCCACGCGCGTGCGGTAGCGGTCGCGCTCGCCGGTGTCGGAGACGGCGCCCATGAGGCGGGCGATGATGCCGCGCGGCGCGTCGGCCGGGCCTATCTTGGCGCGGTTCTCGGCCCAGGTCGTTTCCATGACGCCCGTGGTGGCGCTGTCGGTGGACAACTGGAAGCCGTTCTTCTCCCAGAAGGCACGCAGTTGCGGCCACAACTGCTCGGGCGTCTGCGGCACCACCAGCCAGCGCTGCTGGCCGTCGCGCTCGATACGCATGCCGCCCAGGGCGTTCAGCGCCACGGTGGCTTGCGTGGCCGTGGCCGCCGGGCCGGCACCGGCGGCCGGGGCGGCCGTCGCGGCTGCGGCGGCACTGATCACGCCGCCCTGGGCCTGGTAGCGCGACTCGCGGGCCAGCTGCGTGAGATCGGGCGGCACCTCCAGGGGTTGCGTCTTCACCGGGGCATTGCGGTAGTCGACCTTGTCACCCGAGAGCAGGCCGTCGCCGACGATGGTGCAGCCGCTCAGCAGCGTGGCCGCGAGGGCCAGGGCGCCGAGGCGAGGCAGGGTGGCGGCAGGGGAACTTGTCACTGGCGGGTCTCCGCAGCGGCCGTCAGGGGGCGCTGCCTGGGGTTCGGTAGGAAAACGGGCGGCGTGGACCGGGCTCACGGCACGCCGGCTTCGCGCATCGCCTGCGCCAGGCTGGCCTGGCCGGCGGGCGTGAGCGGCACGATGGGCAGGCGCACGTGCGGCTGGCAACGACCCAGGTGCGACAGCGCCCACTTCGCGGGCGCCGGACTGGGTTCGCAGAAGAGCTGCCGGTGCAGCGGCAGCAGTTGCAGGTGGATGGCGCGCGCGCGCTTCAGGTCGCCTTCGATGGCGGCGATGCACATCTCGTGCATCAGCTTCGGTGCCACGTTGGCGGTGACGCTGACGTTGCCCTGGCCGCCCAGCAGCATCAGCGCCACGGCCGTGCCATCGTCGCCCGAGTAGACGGCAAAGCCCTTGGGCGCATGCTTGATCAGCTGGGCCGCGCGTTCGATGTTGCCGCTGGCTTCCTTGATGCCGATGACACCCGGCAACTGGGCCAGGCGCAGCGCGGTCTCGGGCAGCATGTCGGCCACGGTGCGGCTGGGCACGTTGTACAGCACCATCGGCAGGTCCACCGCTTCGGCGATGGCCTTGAAGTGCTGGTAGATGCCTTCCTGCGAGGGCTTGTTGTAGTAGGGCACCACGCTGAGGTGGCAGTCGGCGCCCACCTGCCTGGCAAAGCGCGTGAGCTCGATGGCCTCGGCGGTGGAATTCGCCCCCGTGCCGGCCATGATGGGCACACGGCCTTTGGCGTGTTCCACGGCCACGCGGATGACTTCGCAGTTCTCGGCCATCGACACCGTGGGCGATTCGCCCGTGGTGCCGACGACGCCGATGCAGTCCGTGCCTTCGGCGATGTGCCAGTCGATCAGGCTGCGCAGCGCGGGGAAGTCGATGCTGCCGTCTTCGCGCATCGGCGTGACGAGCGCAACGATGCTGCCTTGGATGGGGTTCATGGGCGGGCCGGGGGCAGGAGCGTCAAAACCGCTGATTTTAGCCGGCGGGCCCCGACAGGCCGTAGCGTGGCGGCTCGGGTTGACCCGGGGCCTCGTTCACCGCGGCGATGCGCTGCACGTAGCGGCCGCCGTCGAAGCCGTCCTCGAAGGCCACGGTGCGCAGGCCCTGGCAGGCCGACAGCAGCTCGCCCGGCCGCAACAGGAACTCCGGCCTCGAAGGCTTGCCCACCCGTTCCTGCCCCAGCGAGAAGGTCTCGTGGATGAAGACGCCGCCGGGTGCCAGCGCGGCCTGCCACGCCGGCCACAGCGGCCGCCAGAGGTAGTTGGTGACGACCACGGCGTCGAAGCGCCGGCCGGCGAAGGGCCAGGGGCCGCCTTCGATGTCGGCCACGACGGTTTCGGCGATGTCGCGCAGCGGCGCCAGCGCGTCGGCATCGCGGTCCACCCCGGTGACGGCGAAGCCCTGCGCCGCCAGCCAGCGCACGTGCCGGCCGCTGCCGCAGGCCACGTCGAGCACGCTGCCGCCGTGCCGCACGAGGCGGGCCCAGCGCGTGACCCAGGCCGAGGGGTTCAGAAGCAGGCCCAGACGCGGGTGGCGAGGTCGCGCACCGCGTGCGGGTCCAGGTAGGCCGTGAACACCGCCGCCAGCGCGGCCGCGGCCAGGCCCCAGGCGGCAACGCGGCGCAGCTTCATGCCGGCTTCAGCGCGGGCCGCACGATGGCCGCCTCGCGCACCGGCAGGTTGATCAGCGCGGCGAAGACGCCCAGCGCCGCGGCGATCCACCACACCACGTCGTAGCTGCCCGTGGCGTCGTACAGGCGGCCACCGAGCCACACACCCATGAACGAACCCATCTGGTGGCTGAGAAACACGAAGCCGCCCAGCATGGACATGTACTGCACGCCGAAGATCTGCGCCACGATGGCGTTGGTGGGCGGCACCGTGCTGAGCCACAGGAAGCCCATCACCGAAGCGAAGATGTAGACGCTCCAGGGCGTGAGCGGCACGTTGATGAAGATGACGATGGCCACCGCCCGCAGCGCGTAGATCGTCGACAGGATGTGGCGCTTGGGCATCTTCTGCCCCAGCGTGCCGGCGATGTAGGTGCCGAAGACGTTGAAGAGGCCGATCAGCGCCAGCGCCGTGGTGGCCACCTGCGGGCTCAGGCCGTGGTCCTTCAGGTAGCTGGGCATGTGCACGCCGATGAACACGACCTGGAAGTCGCAGACGAAGTAGCCCGCCGTCAGGAGCAGGAAGCTCGGGTGGCCGAAGGCTTCGCGCAGCGCCGCGCCGATGCTCTGCCGGGGCCCCGCGCTGAGGGGTTGTGGCGGCTCCTTCATCCAGAAGGCCAGCGGCACGATGGCCAGCGACAGGCAGGCCAGCACGAAGAGCGCGTTCTGCCAGCCCCAGCCGCTGATGAGCCCGTTCTCCACCGGCACCATCAGGAACTGGCCGAAGGAGCCCGCAGCCGCGGCCACGCCCATGGCCCAGGACCGCTTCTCAGGCGCCACCTGGCGACCGATGACGCCGTACACCACCGCGTAGGTGGTGCCCGACTGCGCGAAGCCCAGCAGCAGGCCGGCGCTGCCCAGGAAGCCGGCGCCGGTGGTGGCCAGTGCCATGCCGGCCAGGCCCAGCGCGTAGAGCACGCTGCCCACGATGAGCACGCGGAAGGCGCCGAAGCGGTCGGCCAGCATGCCGGCGAAGGGGCCGGCCGCGCCCCAGGCCAGGTTCTGCACGGCCAGCGCGAAGGCGAAGGTCTCGCGCGTCCAGCCGCGCTCCATCGTGATGGGCTGAAGCCACAGGCCGAAGCCGTGGCGGATGCCCATGCTGAGCGTGACGATGGCGGCGCCGCACAGCAGCACCTGGGTCATCGACAGCCGCTCGGGCGCGGAAGCTGCATTCATCCGGGGATTCTCTCGGAAAACGCGCCATGCCGTCGGCAGGGGCGCCGATACAGTGCGGGGCTTCGCAGGAGGTGTTCGATGAAGGTGCTGGTTCTCGGCGGTGGTGTGATCGGCGTGTCCTGCGCCTACTTCCTGGCGCGCGCCGGGCACGAGGTGGAAGTGGTCGACCGCCAGAGCGGCCCGGCGCTGGAGACCAGCT
>CAZBUU010000121.1:0-12343 GCA_964495125.1 uncultured Rubrivivax sp. | reverse complement strand
GAACCGCGAGGTGAAGAAGCGCGGCGCCTTCCTGCACAACATCATGCCGCTGATCAGCGAGGCCGAGCACGGCACGGTGTTCGGCCTGACCGGCCAGCGCGGCCCCTCCGCCCAGGAGCTGAAGGCCGTGCAGGACGCCTGCATGGGCGGCGCCAACCTCATGCGCCACTGCCGTCAGTGCCGCGCCGACGCCGTGGGCCTGCTGGGTGAGGACCGCAGCGACGAGTTCACGCTCGACAAGATCGAAGAGATGGAGGTCGTGTACGACCTCGACAAGCGCCGCGCCTACCAGCAGCAGGTGGAGCAGGAGCGCCAGGCCCAGCACGCCGCCAAGGCCGCCGCGCTGGACGCCGTGGCCGCCGATGACGGCGTCGACGCCGGCATGAAGCTGCTGGTGGCCGTGGCCACCGAAGGGCAGGGCAAGGTGAACCAGCACTTCGGCCACGCCACCGAGTTCCAGATCTACGAGGTGAGCCAGGGCGAGGCGCTCTTCGTCGGCCACCGCCGCGTGGACCTGTACTGCCAGGGCGGCTACGGCGAAGACGAGCAGCTGCCGTCCATCGTCGGCGCCATCAACGACTGCCACGCCGTGCTCGTCTCCAAGATCGGTGCCTGCCCGCGTGACGAACTGCTGGCCGCCGGCATCGAGCCGGTGGACGCGTACGCGCACGAGTTCATCGAGAAGGCCGCGCTGTCGTGGTTTGCCGACTACCGCGGGCGCATCGCGCGCGGCGAACTCGTGCACCAGGAGCGCGGCGACGCGCGCATCCGCCAAGGCGCCTTCACCGCCGCCGCCTGATCCATTGCTGCTGAAAAGGAGACCGACATGGCCCTGAAGATCATCGCTTCCACCTGCACCGGCTGCTCGGCCTGCGAGCCCGAGTGCCCCAACATGGCCATCCGCGAAAAGGGTGGCACCTTCATCATCGACCCGGCCAAGTGCACGGAGTGCGAAGGCCACTTCGACGCGCCGCAATGCATCGCGGTGTGCCCGGTCGACGGCTGCATCAAGAAGGTATGAGCGCCGTGCTGACGCCCCAGGTCACCGTCACGGCGGCGGCCGAGAAGTTCATGCGCCGCATGGTGCGCTTCTCCGATCACCCGACCGGCGGCTTTCGCCTGACGGTGACGCCGGGCGGCTGCTCGGGCTACTCGTCGGAGTTCACGGCCGAGGCCGCGCCGCGCAGCGGCGACAGCGAACTGGCGGTGAACGGCCTGCGCATCTTCCTGCCCGCCGAAAGCCGGCTGCTGCTGGACGGCGTGACGGTGGACTTCGCCGAGACGCCCACGTCCTCGGGCCTGAGCTTCTTCAACCCCAACGCGGCGGCCTGCGGCTGTTCGACGTCGGACGCGGCATCGCCGCCGGCCCAGGTGTCGGTGTCGCTGGCCTCGCTGAAACGCAAGTAGCCCGGGCCGCGCGATGGACCTCGACTTCGACAGCGCCGTGCTCGGCCTCGCGATGCCCGCGGGCGTGGAGGACGCGCTGCGCGAAGCCGGGGCGCATCGTGGTGACGCCCCGCGCGCCATGGCCGCGCTGATGCGCGCGCAGGCCATCGCGCCCGACCATCCTGCGGTGCTGGTGGCTTTCTACCGCCACCACTTCTTCGGCCACCGGCTGGAGCTGGCGCGCGGTGTGGCGCGGCGTGCGCTGGCCGTCGGCGCGCAGGCGCTGGGCTTGCCGCCCGTGTGGCGCGAGGTGCCGAAGGCGCCCTTGCCCGGCGCCCGCTTCGAGGCGCGGACGCGCTTCTTCCTCTTCGTGCTGAAGGGCTACGCCTACCTGAGCCTGCGCCTGGCCGACGACGTGGAAGCGCGCGACGCGCTGGCGCTGCTGCGCGAGCTGGACCCGCAGGACTGCGTGGGCGGCGCGCTGCTGGAAAGCGTGCGCCGCCGCGCGCAGCAGCCCGAGGACGAAGACGACATCGCCGCCTACGTGCAGGTGACGGGCGCTCTCGCCTGGGCACCGGCCGCGGCGGGCTGAGAGACCGGCATGGAAGCGGCCGACGGCGACATCCCCTGCGTCGACTGGCAAGGCGCCGCACTCACCGCTGAACGCTGCCCCACCTGCCCGCACGCCGCGCTGCGGCGCGAGGGCGGTTGCGCGCTGGGCCACAGCTGCGTGCAGGACGCCTACGCGCGCCGCATCGACCGCTTCTTCCGCAGCCACCGCGCGCTGGCCAACGAGCATCTGGCGCACCCGTACTTCGAGGTTCGGGCCATTGCCGCGCGCTGGGCCGATCTGTTCCGGCTGCCGCCCCTGGTGCAGGATCCGGACGAGACCGTCCGCCTGCAGGTGGCGCTGCGCGTGCCGCAGCGGCTGCTGCTGGCGATGCGCGACGACGCGCACCGCGAGGTGCGCATCCGCGTGGCCCTGCGCATCGAGCTGGAGGCCTTGCGCCCGATGGCCGCCGACCCCGACTACCAGGTGCGTTGCATCGCCGCGCAGCGGCTGCCCGAAGCCCTGCTGACGCCGCTGCTCACCGACCCCGACCTGCAGGTGCGCCTGGAGGCCGCCCGTCGCGTGCCCATGCCGGCGATGTTGCGCCTGCTCGACGACCCGGCGCCCGAAGTGCGGCGCATCGCCGCGCAGCGCCTGCCGGTGCCGCTGCTGGACCGCCTGGCGCAGGACGCCGAGTGGACGGTGCGCTGGGAAGTGGCCGGCCGCGCAGCGCCGGCGCTGCTGGCGCACCTGCTGCGCGACCCCGAAGCCGTGGTGCGCGAGCACGCCGCTGAGCGCCTGGCTGTCGCGGCCACGATGGAGGAGCCGGCCCATGGCTGACATCTCGCGCGAAGACGACACGGTGGAGATCGCGCACCCGCCGCGCTTCGAGATGGGCGAGCGCGTGGCCAGCCGCAGCGTCATCCGCAACGACGGCACCTACACCGGCTACGACATCGGCGACGTGCTCGTGCACAAGGGCGACATCGGCTACGTGCGTTCCATCGGCACCTTCCTGCAGCAGTTCTACATCTATGCGGTGGAGTTCACCGAGACCGGGCACCAGGTGGGCATGCGCGCCAAGGAGCTGTGCACGCTGGACCACCTGCCCGACGAGGTGCTGGCCCAGTTGGGTGAGCGCGCCGGGTTGCTGAGCACCTTGCGTTGAAGGAGCAAGACGATGATCGAGCCACGCGAACCGAAGTACCGCTGGGGCCAGAGCGTGCTGGCCGCGGACGACCTCTACAACGACGGCAGCCTGCCCGACATCGCCGAGGACCAGCTGCTGGTGGCCGCCGGCGGCCCGGGCGAGATCGTGCAGATCGGCCGCCACGACGAAGCCAATGTGCCCATCTACATGGTGGACTTCGGCGTCGTGGTGCTGGGCTGCCTGGAGGAAGAAATCGTGCTGGCGGAGGCGCTGGCGTGACTGCGCCACGCCGCGCCGCCAGGCCGGCCACCACGGCCGTGGTGGACCTGGCGTCGGCGCGCATCGAACGCGCGCTGCAGCGGCGGGGCCGCTACCGCTACGTGCAGCCGCGCCTGGAGGCGCTGGGTGGCGGCTGGAAGGTGGTCAGCCCGAACTGCTCACGCCGCGTCGATCCGGCCGGCGGCGACATCGACATCGCCTGGCTGCTGCCTGTGGCCGGTGGCCTGTGGCAGCTGCACTCGCGCGACCACGTGGCCGGCACCTGGCAGGCCGAAGGCTGCGGCCAGCCGCTGGACGCCGCACTGGTGCAGCTGTGTGACGACCCGCTCGGACGTTTCTGGCCATGAGCGCGGACGCCGTCTACCTGGACTGGAACGCCACCACGCCGGTGTGCGATGAAGCGCAGGCCGAGATGCTGGACACGATGCGGTGCGCCTGGGCCAACCCCTCGTCCACGCATGGGCCCGGGCAGACCGCGCGCCGCGTGCTCGCCGATGCGCGCTCGCGCGTGGCGGCTTTCCTGGGCGCGCAGGCGGCTGAACTCGTGTTCACCAGCGGTGCCACCGAGGCTAACCACCAGGCCGTGCTGGGCGCGCTGGCGGCGCGGCCGGTACGCGGGCGCCTGGTGCTGTCGGCCGTGGAACACCCGGGGCTGCTGGCGCTGGCCGAACGGCTGCGCGCCGCCGGCACGCCGGTGGACCTGATCCCCGTGGACCGTGAGGGCCGGCTGGACCTGTGGGCCGCGCACGCACTGATCGGGCAGGAAACAGCACTCGTCAGCGTCATGGGCGCCAACAACGAGACCGGCGTCTGCATGCCGCTGGCCGCCGTGGCCGAGCTGGCGCACGCGCGCGGCGCCTGGTTGCACGTGGACGCCACGCAGCTGCCGGGCAAGGCGCCGCTGGACTTCGCCGCCAGCGGCGCCGACCTGATGTCGGTGTCGGCGCACAAGATCGGCGGGCCCAAGGGTGTGGGTGCGCTGCTGGTGCGCAAGGGGCTGGCGCTGCCGCCGCTGTTGTCGGGCCGCCAGGAACGCCACCGCCGCGGCGGCACCGAGAACCTGCCCGGCATCGCCGGCTTCGCCGCCGCCTGCCAGCGCAGCACGGCCACGCTGGCCGCCGACCTCGAGCGCATGCGCACGCTGCGCGACCGCCTGGAGCAAGGCCTGCTGCAGGCGCTGCCCGGCGTGCGCGTGCTGGGCGGTGCCGCCGAGCGGCTGTGCAACACCAGCTGCCTGAGCTTCGGCGAACTGGACGCCGAGCTCGTGCTCGGCAAGCTGGAACGCGCCGGCGTCATCGCCGCGTCGGGCGCGGCCTGCAGCGCGGGCGGCACGCAGCCTTCGCACGTGCTGCTGGCCATGGGCCTGGGCGAGCGCGCAGCGCGGCGCGGCGTGCGTTTCTCGCTGGGCCGCGACACCACGGCCGAAGACATCGCGGCCACGCTGGCCGCCGCCCACGCCGCGCTGGCGCCGCTGCTGGCCCCGGCGCAGCCCGTGCCCGCCTGAACACGAACACCACGCAAGGAAGCGCCATGAAAGTGATGATCCGCAAGACCAGTTCCGGGGCGCTGTCGGCCTACGTGCCGAAGAAGGATCTCGAAGAGCCCATCGTGGCGCAGGAACTGGCCGGCCTGTGGGGCGGCACCATCACGCTGGGCAATGGCTGGCTGCTGGCGCTGCCCGAGATGGCCGAAGGCACCTCGCTGCCCATCACGGTGGAAGCACGGCGCCTGTCGGGCGACTGAGGCCATGGACAGCCTGCCCCCTGACGCCGCAGACGCCGGCCCGGCCCCCGACGGCTGGCTGCTGCTGACCGAGCCCGACAGCGGCCCGCTGGAGGCTGATTTCGTGCAGGCCGCGCTGCAGGCGCCGCGCTGGTCGGCCGGGCCGATGACGGAACGCTTCGAGCAGGCGTTCGCCGAACGCCACGGCCGCGCCCACGGCGTGGCGGTGGCCAGCGGGCTGCTGGGCACCTGGCTGGCGCTGCGGGCGCTGGGCGTCGGGCCGGGTGACGAGGTCATCGCTTCGGCCTACGGCTGGCACCAGGTGGCGCATGCGGTCACGCTGGCCGGCGCGCGCGTGGTCTTCGCCGACATCGACTACTGGAGCGGCTGCCTGGACCCGGCGCGCGCCGCCTTGCTGGTGACGCCGGCCACGCGCGCCGTCCTCGCCGGCAACGTCAACGGCCACCCGGCCGCCTGGGGCGGCCTGCGCGCACTGGCCAAGGACAAGGGCCTGGCGCTGGTCGAAGACTCCACCGAGGCCATCGGCTCGCGCTACGGCGGCCAGCCCGTGGGCAGCTTCGGCGACATCGCGGTGTTCGACTTCTCCGCGCCCGGCGCACTGAACTGCGGCGAAGGCGGCATGCTGCTGACCGACGACACCGCGCTGGCCAGCGAACTGCGCTACCTGCGCGCGCGCAGCCTGGGCGAGCAGCGTTCGGTGTCGGTGGGCGCGCGCGTGCCGCTGTCGGCGCGCATGAGCGACATCACGGCCGCGCTGGGCCTGGCGCAGCTGCTGCGGCTGGACGAGATCCTGGAGCGCCGCCGTACGGTGGAGGCCGCCTACCGAGAGCACATGCTGAGCTTCGAAGGCATCAAGCCGCCTTACGTGGCGCCGGGCGTGGACGAGGTGCACTGGATGCTCTACGTCGTTCACCTGGGCAAGCGCTTCACGGCCAGCGCCTGCGCGCAGGTGGTGGACGACCTGCGCACCGAGTGCATCGAGACGGCCCTGTACTGCCGCCCGCTGCACCAGCAGCACGCCTACGGTCTGCAGGGCTGGCAGCGCGGGCAGCTGCCGCTGGCCGAACGCATCGCCGACCGCGCGCTGGCGCTGCCCTTCCACGGTGCGCTGGAAGGCGACCACGTGCGCTTCATCGTGCAGACCTTGAAGGATTCGTCCATCAACGTCGGCGCCGGCGCGGCCATCTACTGAATGGAATCTGCATGAACCACGACTTGATCGCGCCCTTGCTCGAAGGCCTGGAGAGGGGGCGTCTGGCACCCTATCTCGGGCCGCGGCTGCTCGCCTTGTGCGAAGGCAGCCGGCCGCCGGCCGAACCCGAGGCACTGGCCGGGATGCTGACGTCCAAGGTGTCGGTACCCGGCAAGATCAGGAACCGGCTCACGGCGGCGGCGCAGTTCATCGAGAACTTCAAGCACCGCAGCACGCTCGTGAAGGCCATGCAGGAGGCCTTCGCGACGCCGGCCGCGCCGAGCCCGCTGCACCGCTGGCTGGCGGCACTGCCGGCGCCGCTGATCGTCGACACCTGGTACGACGACACGCTGCGCAGTGCGCTTGCCGCGGCGCGCAGCGACTGGGTCGAAGTGCAGGGCCTGAGCCAGAGCGAACACTTCGGCACCTGGACCGGGGCCTACGGCGCCGACGGCCAGGCCCTGGCCGCGCTGCCGGCCGCGCCGACGCTGCTGTACAAGCCCTGGGGCGGCCACGCGCCGGCCGGCAACTACCTGGTGTCGGACAGCGACTTCGTGGAGGTGTTGACCGAGATCGACATCCAGACGCCCATCCCTGCCGAGGTGCAGCAGCGCCGCGCCTCGCTGGGTTTCGTGTTCCTGGGTTGCCGCTTCAACGACCAGCTGCCGCGGGCTTTCGCGCGCCAGATCATGAAGCGCTCGGCCGGCCCGCACTATGCCGTGCTGCCCGACGAGCCGACGCGCATGGAAGCCCGCTTCCTGGCCGAACAAGGCATCACGCGCATCGCGATGCCCCTGGCCGACGCGGCCGCCGCACTGTGCGGCGCCGTGGCGGCATAGATCTTCAACCCCACACCCCAACGCACCATGAGCACGTTCACCCTGAACCCGGGCGGCCTGACCGCCGACCTGCCCGCCGGGACCTCGCTGCTGCAGGCCATCCTGGCCGTCGGCGGCCAGCTGGCGACGAAGTGCGGCGGCAACGCCAGCTGCGGCGCCTGCCACGTCTTCGTCGTCGAAGGCCGCAAGGGCGTCAGCCGCATCACGCCGGCCGAAAACGCCAAGCTGGACACGCTGGTGGGCATCGGCAGCAAGTCGCGCCTGGCCTGCCAGGCCACGCTGCTGGGCACCGAGGCGGTGACGGTGGAGATGCTGGACGCGCTGTCGGGCTGAGCTTCAGCCCGCTGCGGGTACCAGCCAGGCCTTCAACTGCGCAGCCACCGCCGGGTGGCTGAGCATTTCCAGGTGGCCGGTCTCGGTGCTGGTGAACCGATGCGAAGGCAGGAAGCGCAGCGTGCGGCCCGGGTCCGGATGGCGGCCCAGCGCGCTGTCCACCGGCACCAGGCCGTCGCCCAGCAGGCGTTCGGCCAGCGGCTTGCGCTTGCCGGCCAGCGTGGCCGCCACGGCGTAGCAGGCCACGTCGGGCGGCAGGGCCACGTGCACGGGCGCGCCGCGCAGGACGTTGCCGTGGCGCAGGTCCTGGATGCCGGCGCTGCGCGCCTTGCCCAGGGCGGCCAGCGGGGCCGAGTAGGGGCTCAGCTGCAGCAGGCGGTCGATGCCGTGGCCGCCACGTTCCAGCGGCGAGCCGTGGTGCGGGGTGCCCAGGAAGACCAGCTTCTTCAGCTGCGAAGGCCACTGGTGCTGCGAGCGCGCCGCATGGGAACAGGCGCTGCGCGCCACCAGCCCGCCCATGCTGTGGCCGACGATCACGAGCTCCTGCACCGGCACGGGCCAGTGTTCGAGCAGCGCTTCCAGCAGCGCGGCAAAGCGCTCGCCGTTGTCGCCCACGTGAAGGCCGCTGTTGTAGCGAAGGTAGACGGGCGTGAAGCCGCCCGCTTCGGCCAGCATGGCACCGTGGTCGTGGCCATCGCGCTGCCACTGCGCGTCGGTCATGCACAGGCCGTGCACCAGCAGCAGCACACGGCCGGTGGGCGCCTTCACCACGGCGGCGGAGTTCAGCGGGTCCAGCGCCTGCCCGCCGTGGCGCAGCGCCATGGTGATGGCCAGCGGGTTCCCCGTGCGCTGCAGGTGGTCGCCATGCAGGCCGTTGAGCGCCGCAACCACGGCGTCGCGTTGCGGGGGCGTCGTGCCCTCGGGCAGGAAGCCGGACGCCGCGCCCAGCGTGAGGTCGATGCCTTGCCCGACCCACCCCATGACGCCGCGCACGCTGCGGTAGACCAGGCCGGTGATGCCGCGCGTCGGTGTGCGGGGCCCCTTGCCCAGCGGCAGCGGCTTGACCTGGATGGTGCGATGCATGCGCTCGACGATGTCGACGATGCCCGTCGTCGCGTCCAACGCCACCTGCGCGGCGCCGCGCAGGTCGGCGATGTGCGCCTTGTTGATGGGAGCCATGCCGCCCTTGTACCCGCAAGGCGGGCCGGCGATTGGTGGCAGACGTCTACACGCCCGATTTCCGGCGCTCGGCTTTCGAGTAGTGGCTGAAGTGCCCCTCGGCCTTGGCCTTCTGGCGCGCACTGGCGATGACCGCCTTGCTCGTGCCCTGCGGTGCGGTCAGCGAGACCTGGCGCTCCAGCGCCGTGCTGGCGCAGTGCGGGCAGCTGGGTTCGAGGCTGCCGCGCACCAGCAGCTCGAAAGCCTGGCCACAGGCGCTGCAGCGGAAGTCGTAGATCGGCATCGGTTGCTCCTTGAAGCTCGGTTCAGGCGGCCTGCGCCTGCGGAGGCATGCCCAGCGCCAGCAGGGCGCCGGCCTGGTCGGTGATCTGCTGCACCACGCTGCGGTTCAGGCGGGCCAGCCAGTGCCTTGGCAGTGCGCGTGCACCGCAGCGGGCGCCGGCCAGCATGCCCACCAGCGCGCCGGTGGTGTCGGCGTCCTCGCCGCGGTTGACGGTGGCGATGAGTGCAGTCTCGAAGTTCTCGTGCGCCAGGAAGTGGTGGAGCACGGTCTGCACTGTGTCCACGACGTAGGCGCTGGCGCGGCCGCGGTAGGGCGTGAAGCGGAAGGCGGGGTTCTGCTGCACCCAGGCCTCGGCCCAGGCCGCAGCTTCGGCCGTGCCGGCGCCGGCCAGCAGCCGTCGCAGCAACTGCCCCAGGCCCAGCGTCGCGGCGTCGCTCTGCGCCTGGTGGTGCGTGATGCGCGCCTGCGCCAGCGACACGCTTTCGAAGGCCACCGCGTCCGACAGCGTGGCCAGCACCACCGGCAGGTTGCGCATGGCCGCGCCATTGCCGCCGTCGCCTTCGTTGCAGGGGCCTTGCAGCGTGCCGTCGCGCAGGTAGCGCACGATGCCGCGCTGGCAGGTGTGGCCGCAGTCCACCGGCTTGGCGCGCCACCAGGCGACGAAGGCGTCGGCGATCAGCCGTGTGTCGAAGGGGCGGCCGGCCGCGTCGCCGGCCAGCAGCGCCTGGCCCAGGGCCAGGCACATCGTGGTGTCGTCGGTCACCTGGCCGGCCGGCAGCTTCAGCCAACCGCCGCCCACGATGTGCCGGTGAACGCCGCCCTGGGGAGCGAACTGGTGGGCGATCTCGCGCGGCGTCATGAACTCCACCGTGGCGCCCAGGGCGTCGCCGATGGCCAGGCCCAGGTAGGCGCCCAGCGCGCGGTCCCACAGCACCGGCCACGGTGGCCGCGCCCTCTCACTCATAGTGCGCCTCCACCTCGTAGTCGCCGCCCAGCGCGATGACCTCGGACTCGCCGTCCAGCGAGGCCGTGTCCAGCAGCCCCGGCCACAGCAGCAGCTTGACCAGCGGCACGCGCACGCCCAGCAGCCAGTCGCCGAAGCAGCCGGCCTGTTCGCGCGTGCGGCTGAAGGACACCACGTTGTTCAGGCGCACGGTGCAGCGGCGCGCCCTCAGGCTGCCGGCCACCACCTGTTCCGCGCAGCGCGTGCTGCCGCGCCACAGCGGCACCGTGGGGCCTGGGCCCAGCGGCGCGTAGCGCAGCAGGCGCCACTGGCTGAATTCGTAGAGCAGGTCCAGTTGCTGGTAGACGTTGTTGTTGTGGAAGCGGCTGGCCGCCTTCTCCACCAGGTAGTCCACCCAGGCGGGCGACGGAAAGCGCGCCAGCGGCGCCTTGTGGAAGGCCGGTGCCAGGCCGAAACGGCTCTCGGCCCAGCCCTTGAGCACGGCACCGGCGGCGCCGTTGGCGTCCAGGCCCCAGCCCTGCAGCAGCTTCAGGTAGCTGGCGCGCCAGCGCCGCGCCTCCGGTGGCGGCGCGCCGGGCTCGGGCTTGGCCAGACCGAAGGCCAGCGTCATGTAGTGCTCGAACATGACACGCGACTCGGCCTCGTCACGGCTCTTCGCCAGCAGCGCGAAGAGCCCCGGGTTGCCTTCACGCGCGCCGGCGATGTGCAGCGGCACGGGATGGACGTTGAACGCCGGGCTGGCGAGCACCGGCGCGGGCACGCCGACCAGGTTGGTCGAGTGCCAGCGTGCGGGGTCGCTGCCATCGTTCACATCAGGCGGCTCAGACCGGGCGGTTCTCGTTCGGGTTGCGCACCGGGCCCATGGTGGCCAGGCCTTCCTCGTAGGTCATGGTGTCGAAGGTGACGTCGAACTTGAGCGCCGCGTTGGCCACCGCGTCGGTCTTGCCGGCGGTGTCCAGCTTCTTCAGATCGCCTTTCTCCAGGTAGAAGAGTTCCAGCAGTTCGTTGTAGACCGTGGACTCGTCGATGGGCAGCACGTAGAACATGGCGCCTTTCAGCGGCACCTGGTACTTCCTGCTGAGGTCGATGTTGTTGCAGAAGAGGAAGTACTTGCCGCCGGCACTGAGGGTGTCGCCCAGCACTTCGGCCACGTCCAACAGGTGCGCGAAGTTCAGCAGGTAGCCGGCGAAGAAGGGCAGCTTCGGGTTGCCCGCTTCGGCGATGGCGATGACCTGGTCGCAGGTGAGTTCGGGCGGGCGCGCTTCGTCGGCCATCTTTGCCGCGAAGCGCAGCGCCAGTTCGCCGCGAAAGCCGAAGCGCCCGGCCTTCTTGGTGGCGCCCTTCAGCACCGGGTTCAGCAGGCGGCCTTCGGTCTGCAGGCGGGCAAAGGCCGTGTCGAGGAGGCCGGGTTCGGCCGTGGTGGTGCTCATGGGGGGCTCCGGGTTGGTGTGGCGTGGGAATGGGGTGAAGGCCCGGCCAGGTGGCGGGCAATCTTGCTGAAGGCGGTGAAGAGTTCGTCGCGCAGCGCGGCGTCTTCGCAGGTGTTGACCAGCGCGTCGGCCATGCAGGCCAACCAGGCGTCGGCGGCGGCGCCGTCCAGCGCGAACGGCGCGTGCACGCGGCGCAACTTCGGCGCGCCGCGCTCGGCGGTGTAGCGCTTGGGCCCGCCGAGCCACTCGCAGAGGTAGGTGACGAGCACGGCCTTCGTTTGCGTGAGGTCGGCCGCATGCATGACGCGGATGCCGCGTGCGTCGTCGCGCCGATCCATCGCCGCGTAGAAGGCGTCGACCAGCCTCACCACCGCGGGCTCGCCGCCCAGCCGCGTGTAGTGCGGGTTGGCGATGACGGGGATGTGGGGCAGGGCGCTCATGCAGGGCCTAGAGCAATGCCCGTACCACCCCGCTTTGCCCGGTGAACGAAGACGCCATCGTGGATTGGCACGGCGCAAGACCGACAGCCGGCCCGCATTTGTCGGGTTCCCGACACGCGCCGTGAGGTCGGTGCGAACGCCTCCCATCCGCGCTTTCCCTCGCAGAAACAAGCACTTGAAGTTTCGTCACCTCATTGGCACGCGGGTTGCGGTAAGGGGGCTGCGCGACACCGGTTGTGAAGCCCCGAGGGACCTTCAAAGAAGACCCACACAGGCACCGAAGGCTGCATGGCGATCGCGACGAACGGAAGTCTGTCTCGTCAACGAACCCTCAATCTCACTGGAGAACGAAATGGCAAAACTTCGGCAAATCGCCTTCTACGGCAAGGGCGGCATCGGCAAGTCCACCACCTCGCAGAACACCCTCGCGGCCCTGTCTGAAATGGGCCAGAAGATCCTCATCGTCGGCTGCGACCCCAAGGCCGACAGCACGCGCCTGATCCTGCACGCCAAGGCGCAGGACACCATCCTGTCGCTGGCCGCTGAAGCCGGTTCCGTGGAGGACCTGGAGCTGG
>CAZBUU010000120.1:0-12354 GCA_964495125.1 uncultured Rubrivivax sp. | reverse complement strand
TGGCCACCATGCGCAGGCTGATGGCGTTGCGCTTCTCGGGGCGGTTCAGCGTGAAGGTGGCCAGGGCGCCGTCGATCTCGACGGTGACCAGCGGTTCGGCGGGCGTGGACATGGGGGCGCGTGATTCGTTAGCTTGGGTAGCGATTATAGGCCGCCGGTCTTCTCCAGCCGGTAGGCGAGCTGTGCGCGGCTCAGGCCCAGGCGCCGCGACGCCGCGGCCAGGTTGCCGTTCTCGGCCTGCACCGCCTCGCGCAGCAGCCGGGCCTCCACCTCGGCCAGCGACAGCGGGCCGCCACCCAGCGCCTGCTGCAGGTGCTGCAGCAGGTCGGGCACGCCGTCGGCCGAGGCGTCGGCGGCCTGCGACTTCAGCGCGCCGTGCACGCCGATGGCCAGCAGCGCCTCTTCCGACAACTGCTCGCGGCGGAACATGTGGCGCACGTCGATGGGCGCGCCCTCGTCGGCGCTGATCACGCCACGCTCCACCAGGTTCTGCAGTTCGCGGATGTTGCCGGGGAAGCCGTAGTGCAGCAGCGCCCGCACGGCGCGTGGCGCGAAGCCCGTGACGCGACGGCCGTGGCGCGCCGCCTCGCGCCGCAGGAAGTGGTTCATCAGCATCGGGATGTCGTCGCGGCGCTCGCGCAGCGGCGGCAGGTGGATGGGGTAGACGTTGAGGCGGTAGAACAGGTCTTCGCGGAAGCGGCCGGCGCGCACCTCGGCCTGCAGGTCCACGTTGGTGGCCGCCACCAGCCGCACGTCCACCTTCAGCGTGCGCGTGCCGCCCACGCGTTCCAACTCGCCTTCCTGCAGCGCGCGCAGCAGCTTGCCCTGGCTGGGCAGGCTCAGCGTGCCGATCTCGTCCAGGAACAGCGTGCCGCCGTCGGCGCGCTCGAAGCGGCCCGGCCGCGAATGGCTGGCGCCGGTGAAGGCGCCGCGCTCCACGCCGAAGAGCTCGCTCTCCACCAGCGTCTCGGGGATGGCGGCGCAGTTGACGGCCAGGAAGGGCTGCGCGTGGCGCGCGCTGATGCGGTGCAGCCTTCGCGCAAAGGCCTCCTTGCCGACGCCGGATTCGCCCGTGAACAGCACCGTGGCCTGCGTGCGCGCCACGCGGTCCAACTGGTGGCAGGCGGCGGCGAAGGCCGACGAGGCGCCGACGATCTCGTGCCGGTCGCCGCCGGCAGGCGGCTCGGGCAGCACAGCCTGGGGCAGTGGCGCCGGCGCCGACAGCGTGCCGCCCACGGCCAGGCTGCCGTGGTCGCGCGCCTGGAGGTAGCGCAGGTCCTCGCCGATGTCGCCCCAGGCGGCGGCGTGGCGGCCGATGACGCGGCACACGCTGGCCCCGGCCGAGCGGCATTCGATCTCGCGGAACACCACCAGTTGCCCGAACAGGCTGGTCACGTAGCCGGTGGCGTAGCCCACCTGGCCCCAGCAGGCGGCCTCGGTGCCCAGGCCGTAGGCGGCGATGTGTTCGTCGTCCTCGCTGGAGTGTTCCCAGAGGAACTCGCCTTCGTAGGTGCCGCGGTCGATGTCGAACTCGAAGGAGAGCGGCGTCACCTTCACCACGCCTTCGATGGCGTGCAGCCGCGTGCCGGCCATGAACACGGCGGCGGCGTCGCCGTCGGGCCAGCGCTCGCGCACCAGCTGCGCATCGCGCGCGCCGCTCACGTAGCCGGCGCGCGTGAGCAGGCCGCGCGCGCGCTCCACGCCCAGCGTGTCGATCAGCTCGCGCCGCAGGTGGCCCATGGCCGAGCTGTGCAGCAGCAGCATGCGCTGGTCGTTCAGCCAGATGCGGCCATCGCCGGGCGAGAAGAACAGCGACTCCGTCAGGTCGCCCAGCGTGGGCGGCTTGTCGCGTGCGAGTTCGAAGCTGTGGCTGTCGCCGCGGCGCAGCATTGTGCCGCTCTGGCGGGCCATCTCGGCGAGCGAGATGCGGGCCTGCTTGGGCATGGTGATTCCTGAATTGATGAATCGGGCGGCCGCGACTGTGGCTGCGAACTGCTGATTTTCGCAATTGGCAGCGGCCCTGAGCGGCCGGTCAGGCGGGTCGTTCGCCGGGCTAGGGAAAGTCCGGGGCTTGGCGGCCGGTTCCCAGGGGAGTGCGGGTCATCGTGCGCCGCAGCAATGGTGCCCGGGCAGAGCGGTCCGTGCGGCCCTGGCATGTGCGTTGCGCAGGACGGGGCAGCAGGCCAGGCCGTTAGCCCATCTAACGGAATGGGCCAGCGTCCTTCGAAACGCACAGCCCGGAGACCCCCATGCCCACAGCGGCCCTCCTCGACAGCGCGCCCTGGCGCGAGCATCTCTTCGACGGCGGTTGGCGCGCGGCCTCGGCCGCTGCCGACATCGTGGAGCCGGCCACCGGCCGGCCGCTCGGGCGCTGCGGCGTGGCCACGCCGGCCGACGTCGCCAGTGCCGCCGCTGCAGCAGCAGCGGCGCAGCCGGCCTGGGCCGCGACGGCGCCGCGCGAACGCGCTGCCGTGTTCCTGCGCGTGGCCGCGCTGCTGCAGCAGCACTTCGACGAGCTGGCGCTGTGGATCACCCGCGAGACCGGCGCCATTTGCCCTAAGGGCCAGCACGAGGTGCGCGAAGCCATCACGTTCTGCCACGTGGCCGCGGCCATGCCCATGCAGCCGCAGGGCCAGGTGCTGCCCAGCGTGCCCGGGCGCACCAGCCTGGCCAAACGGGTGCCGATGGGCGTGGTGGGCGTGATCTCGCCTTTCAACTTTCCGCTCATCCTCACGCTGCGCGTGGTGGCGCCAGCGCTGGCCGCCGGCAACGCCGTGGTGGTGAAGCCCGACGCGCGCACGCCCGTCAGCGGCGGCATGCTCATCGCGCGGCTGTTCCAGGAAGCGGGCCTGCCCGCCGGCGTGCTGCACGTGCTGCCCGGCGGCGCCGCGGTGGGCGAGGCGCTGGTCACCGACCCCGCCGTGCAGATGATCTCCTTCACCGGCTCGGCCGCGGTGGGCCGGCGCGTCGGCGAACTGGCGGCGCGGCACCTGAAGAAGGCCTCGCTGGAACTCGGCGGCACGAACTCGCTGGTGATCCTGGACGACGCCGACCTGGACCTGGCCGCCTCCAACGCCGCATGGGGCGCCTGGCTGCACCAGGGGCAGATCTGCATGGCCACCAGCCGCGTCATCGTGCACGAGAGCATCGCGCCGGCATTGAACAAACGCCTGGTGGCCAAGGCCACGCACCTGCCCGTGGGCGACGGTGCCACGGGCCAGGTGGCGCTGGGCCCACTGATCGACGTGCGCCAGCGCGACCGCGTGCACGCCCTGGTGCTGAGCAGCGTGCAGGCCGGCGCGCAGCTGCTGGCCGGCGGCACCTACGAGGGCCTGTTCTACCGCCCCACGGTGCTGGCCGGCGTGAAGCCGGGCATGCCCTGCCACGACCAGGAGGTGTTCGGCCCGGTGCTGAACCTCATCACCTTCCAGACCGACGACGAGGCCGTGCGCCTGGCCAACGACCACGCCGGCGGCCTGGCCGCGGCCGTGATCTCGCGCTCGGTGGGCCGCGCCATGGCGCTGGCGCAGCGGCTGCGCGCCGGCATGGTCCACGTCAACGACCAGACGGTGAACGACGACGCCACCAACCCCTTCGGCGGGCCCGGCATCGCCGGCAACGGCCAGGTGCACGGCGGCCCGGCCGACTGGGAGGCCTTCACCACCTGGCAGTGGCTGACCGTCAAGGACACGCCGCCCGCCTACCCGTTCTGAACAACACCTGGAGGAGACACCCCATGAACCTGCAAGGCAAGACCATCGTCGTCACCGGCGCCAGCTCGGGCATCGGTGCCGAGACCGTGCGGCTGATGCGCTTCCAAGGCGCGCGCGTGATCGGCGTGGACCGCAACGACCCGCTGCTGTCCATCGACGGCTTCGTGAAGGCCGACCTGTCGGAGCAGGCCGCCATCGACGCCGCGGTGAAGCAGCTGCCCGAGCGCATCGACGGCCTGTGCAACGTGGCCGGCGTGGCGGGCACGTCGCCGGCGGCGCTGGTGGGCCGCGTCAACTATCTCGGCCTGCGCCACCTCAGCGAGCGCGTGGCCGAGCGCATGCCGGAGGGCGGCAGCATCGTCAACGTCTCGTCCATCCTCGGCTACTTCTACCCGCAGCGGCTGGACCAGCACAAGGCGCTGGGCGCCACCACCAGCTTCGAGGCCGGCCTCGCCTGGCTGGCGCGCCACCCGGTTGAGCAGGCCACCTGCTACGAGTTCTTCAAGGAGGCGCTGATCGTCTGGACGATGCAGCGCGCCAAGGCGCTGTTCTTCGAGCGCGGCATCCGCATGAACTGCGTCGCCCCGGGCCCGGTGCTGACGCCCATCCTGGGCGAATTCGTCGCGCAGCTGGGCGCTGACCGCGTGGCCGCGGACGCCGGCCGCATCAAGCGCCCGGCGCTGGCCGACGAGGTGGCCCCGGCCCTCGCTTTCCTGTGCAGCGACGCGGCGCGCTGGATCACGGGCATCAACCTGCCGGTGGACGGGGGCTTCGCGGCCACCTACCTCTGAGCCTTCACAGAACAACCAGGAGACAAGCCATGAGACACACCCGCACCGCGCTGGCGGTGGCCGCCGCCTGCGCGCTCGGCTCGGTCCAAGCCGTCACGATCGACACCGGCGACCCCGATACCAAGCTGCGCGCCGACATCACGCCCAAGTTCAGCACCGCCTGGCGCCTGAAGGACCCGTCGGCCGCGCTTACGCGCGTGGACCTGGCCAAAGACCCCGGCGTCGTCAACGAGGACGATGGCAACAACGCCTTCGGCAGGGGCGTGATCTCGCGCCGCTTCGACCTGCTGGCCGAGCTGGACTTCTCCACGCCCAGCTGGGGCGGCCGCCTCAGCGGCACCGCCTGGCACGACAGCGTCTACCGCCGCCGCAACGACTACACCGGCACGCCGCTGTACCTGAACGGCGCGCCGCTGGGCCCGGTGGTCAGCACCGCCAACAACAACGTCGGCCAGGCGCTGGACGAGTTCCTGCCCGCCACGCGCAAGCAGCACGGGCGGGGCAGCGAGCTGCTGGACGCCTTCGCCTTCCTGAAGGGCGACATCGCGGGCATGAAGGCCACGGTGCGCTTCGGCAAGCACACGCTGCAGTGGGGCGAGAGCCTGTTCTTCGGCCAGAACGGCATCGCCAACGCGCAGGGGCCGGTGGACATCGCCAAGATCGTCTCGGTGCCGGGCTGGCAGTTCAAGGAGGTGCTGCTGCCGGTGGAGCAGGTGTCGGGCACGCTGCGCATCGGCGAAGGCCTGCAGTTGGGTGCTTACGTGCAAACGAAGTGGCGCAAGAGCAAGCTGCCCGGCGTGGGCAGCTACTTCTCGAACCAGGACTATGTGGGCGGCGGCAGCGTCAACTTCGGCCAGGCGCCGGATGGCTCACCCATCGTGCTGCCCACGCTGACGTCGGCCGACATCAAGCCCAAGAACAGCGGCCAGGGCGGCCTGATGCTGCGCTGGAGCCCCACCGGCAGCGAGTACGAGTTCGGCTTCTACGCCGCGCAGTACCACGACAAGACGCCCAGCGGCCTGGTGTTCGACTTCGCCCGCGGCAACGTGCACCTGGCCTATGCCAGCGACATCCGCACCTTCGGCGCCAGCGTCACTTCTTCCATCGGGCAGCTGAACTGGGCCGTGGAAGGCAGCGTGCGGCAGAACACGCCGCTGAACAGCGACCCCGCGGTGGTGGGCGGCCCGAGCCCGGTGCTGGCCTGCGACACCAGCAAGGACACGCCCTGCTACGCCGTGGGCGACACCGCGCACCTGCAGGTGTCGGGCATCTATGTGCTGCAGCCGGGTGCGCTGTGGGGCGGCGGCGCGTTGCTGGGCGAGATCGCCTACAACCACCGCCTGAAGGTGACCAAGGACATCTTCGCCATCGGCCCCAACGGCACCAACGCCGGCATCGGCGGCCTGGACCCAAACACCACCAAGGGCGCCTTCGCGGCGCGCTTCCTGTTCGAACCCAGCTACTTCCAGGTGGCGCCGGGGCTGGACCTCTCGCTGCCCATCGGCCTTGGCTGGAACTTCGGCGGCCGTTCGTCGGCCATCGCCAACTTCGCCGGCGGCGTGTCCGACGGCGGCGACTGGACCGTGGGCGTGAAGCTGAAGTACCAGAACACCTGGAACTTCGCGCTCACCTACAACGACTACTTCGGCAAGGCCAAGACCTTCACACAAACGCTCGTGCCGGGCAGCGGCTCACCGCGCCAGCTGACTTTCGGCCAGACGCTCAAGGACCGCGCCTACGTCGCCTTCAGCGCGTCGGCCACCTTCTGAAAACTTCCGGGGACAACCACATGAAGCGCAACCTCATGGCGGCGGCCTGCGCCGCGCTGCTGCCCATCCTTCCGCTGGTCGCGACGGCCGGTGTTTCGGCCGACGAAGCGGCCAGGCTCAAGACCACCCTCACGCCCTTGGGCGCCGAACGCGGCGCCAACAAGGAAGGCACCATTCCCGCGTGGGAAGGCGGCCTCACCAGGCCCGCGCCCGGCTACAGGAACGGCGACCCGCGGCCCGACCCCTACCCGGGCGACAAGCCGGTGCTTTCGATCAACGCCAAGAACATGGATGCCCACGCCGCCAAGTTGAGCGACGGCGTGAAGGCGCTGATGAAGAAGTACCCCGACTTCCGCATCGACGTCTACCCCACGCGCCGCAGCGCCGCCGCGCCGCAATACGTCTACGACAACACCTTCAGGAATGCCACCCGCGCCAAGCTGGTGGACAACGGCCAGGGCATCGAAGGCGCGTTCGGCGGCACGCCGTTCCCGATGCCGAAGGACGCCTACGAAGTCATCCTCAACCACCGCCTGGCTTGGCTGGGCGTGAACACGCAGACGCCGCTGCGGGTGTGGGTGATGACCTCCGACGGCAAGCGCACCATGGCCTCGGGCGGCACGCAGACCTTCCGCCGCGTGTACTACGACCCCGACATGACGCCCGAGAAGTTCGACGGCTACTACGCGCTGGGCAAGTTCGCCGCCACCGAGCCGGGCAGCAAGGCCGGCGAAGCCATCCTGGCGCACGACGGCCTCAACGCCGGCGCGCCGCGCGGCCTGTGGCAGTACCTGGTGGGCCAGCGCCGCGTGCGCAAGGCGCCTTCGGTGGGCTACGACACGCCCGACGCGGTGACCAGCGGCATCGGCCTCTTCGACGAAGCCTTCAACCTCTTCGGCCCCATCGACAAGCACGAGCTGAAGCTGGTGGGGAAGAAGGAGCTCTACATCCCCTACAACAACAACCGGGCGGCGCTGGCCAAGGTGGCCGACCTCGTCACGCCGAACACGCTGAACCCGAGCCTGGTGCGCTGGGAACTGCACCGCGTGTGGGAGGTGGAAGCGACGCTGGCCGCCGGCAAGCGCCACGTGGCCGCCAAGCGCAAGTACTACATCGACGAGGACAGCTGGCAGATCATCCTGTTCGACGGCTGGGACGCCAAGGGCGAGCTCTGGCGCACCAACTACACGCTCACGCTCACCGCGCCGGACATCCCGGCGGTGCTGGGCAACGTGTTCTGGGGCGGCTACGACCTGCAGACCGGCGCGTACTACCTGAACATGGCGACCAACGAGCTGCCGGTGCAGGTGAAGGTGCTGCCCAAGCTGGAGCGCAGCGTCTTCAGCCCCGAGGAACTGGCCAACGAAGGCACGCGGTGAAGCGTCGCGCGCTGCTGCTGGGGACGGCTGCCGCGGCAGCCTGCCGGGGTGCCGCGGCGGCCGATGCCGCGCTGCCGGGCGTGCTGCCTGGCGTGCTGCGTCGGGCGGCCGTGGCCACGCCGCTGGCACCAGGCGCCGCGATGCTAGCCGCCGCGCGCGCCGGCCGCCGCCTGATGGTGGCGGGCGAGCGCGGCCTCGTGCTCTTCAGCGACGACGGCGGCCGCCAGTGGACGCAGGCGCAGGTGCCGGTGCAGGTGAGCCTGACGGCGCTGCGCTTCACCGACGAGCGCCGCGGCCTGGCCGCCGGCCACCTGGGCGTGCTGCTGGGCACGGCCGACGGCGGCGCCAGCTGGACGCTGCAGATGGACGGTGTGCGCGCCGCCGCGGCCACGCTGGCCGCGGCCACCGACGACGCCCAGCGCAAGCACGCGCAGCGCCTGGTGGCCGACGGCCCCGACAAGCCCTTCTTCGACATCGAGACCGCGGGCGACAGCGCCTGGGTGGTGGGCGCCTACGGCCTGGCGCTGGAGATGCAGGGCGGCCGTTGGCAGAGCGTGGCGCATCGCCTGCCCAACCCGCGCCACCTGCACCTGTACGCCGTGCGCAGCGTCGGCGAGCGCATGTTCGTGGCCGGCGAGCAGGGCCTGCTGCTGCGATCGACCGACCGCGGTGCCAGCTTCGAGCCGCTGGCCTCGCCCTACAGGGGCAGCTTCTTCGGCTTGCTGGCCGCGCGCAGCGGCACGCTCATCACCTACGGCCTGCGCGGCAATGCCTTCCGCTCCACCGACTTCGGCAGCAGCTGGGCCGCACTGAACATCGGCGTGCCGATGTCGCTGAGCGCCGGCATCGAGCGCGACGACGGCTCGCTGCTGCTGCTGGCGCAGAACGGAGACCTGCTGGCCAGCCGCGACGACGGCCGCAGCTTCGAGCGCCGCGCCGCCGCGCCCCCTTTCCCGGCCGCCGCGCTGGCCGCCGCCGACGGCCCGGGCCTGGTGCTGGCCGGGCTGCGCGGCGTCAAGCGCATCGAGTCCGCCTGAACCCTGAAGCCCCTGCACCGTGAGCCCATCCTCTTCCGACCCCGCGCAGCCGGTCATCGCCGACCTGCAGCACTTCGACACCGCCTCGGGCTCGCGCGCCGAGCGCCTGTTCTTCAACCACCGGCCCTGGGTGCTGGCGCTGTGCCTGGCGCTCACGCTGGGCCTGGGCTGGGCAGCGCTGGGCCTGAAGCTCAGCGCCAGCTTCGAGAAGACCATCCCCACGCAGCACCCCTACATCGCCAACCTGCTGGCCCACCGCGCCGACCTGGCGGGCCAGGGCAATGCGCTGCGCATCGCCGTGGCAGTGAAGGACGGGACGATCTTCGACAAGGACTACCTGGAGACGCTGCGGCAGATCAACGACGAGGTCTTCCTGCTGCCGGGCGTGGACCGGCCGTTCATGAAGTCGCTGTGGACGAGCAACACGCGCTGGGTGGCCGTCAGCGAAGAGGGCCTGGACGGCGACACCGTGATGACGGACCGCTACGACGGCAGCCCCGCCGCCATGGCCGAGGTGCGCGCCAACGTCGAACGTTCGGGAGAGATCGGCCAGCTGGTGGCCGCCGACTTCAAGAGCAGCATCGTCCATGTGCCGCTGCTGGACAAGGACCCGCGCACCGGCCAGGCGCTGGACTACGCCGCACTGGCGCAGCAGGTGGAAGCGCTGCGCGCGAAGCACCAGAAGGGCAACATCAGCCTGCACATCATCGGCTTCGCCAAGGTGGTGGGCGACCTGATGGACGGCCTGCGCCAGGTGCTGGGCTTCTTCGCGCTGGCGCTGGCCATCACCTCGGCCGTGCTGTTCGGCTACACGCGCTGCGCGCGCTCCACTGCGCTGGTGGTGGCCTGCTCGCTGGTGGCCGTGCTGTGGCAGTGCGGGCTGCTGCGCCTCTTGGGCTACACGCTGGACCCGTACTCGGTGCTGGTGCCCTTCCTGGTGTTCGCCATCGGCATGAGCCACGGCGCGCAGAAGATGAACGGCATCCTGCAGGACGTGGGCCGCGGCACGCACCGCGTGGTGGCCGCGCGCTACACCTTCCGCCGCCTCTTCGTGGCCGGCCTGACGGCGCTGCTGTGCGACGCCGTGGGCTTCGCGGTGCTGGTGCTGATCCCCATCCGCGCCATCCAGGACCTGGCCGTGGTGGCCAGCATCGGCGTCGCGGTGCTGATCTTCACGAACCTGGTGCTGCTGCCGGTGCTGCTGTCCTACGTGGGCGTGAGCTCGCGTGCGGCGGCGCGCAGCCTGGCCCAGGAACGCGAGCTGGCGCCGCAGGGAATGTGGGCCGTGCTCACGCGCTTCACGCGCCCGCGCCCGGCGGCCGTGGCCGTGGCCGCGGGGGCGCTGCTGGCCGTGCTGGGGTTCGTGCTGAGCCTGCAGCTGCGCGTGGGTGACCTCGACCCCGGTGCCCCCGAGCTGCGCGCCGACAGCCGCTACAACCGCGACAACGCCTACATCGTCCAGCACTACGCGGCCAGCACCGACATCCTCACGGTGATGGTCACCACGCCCGAAGACCAGTGCACGCGCTACGCCACGCTGTCGCAGGTGGACGACCTGGCCTGGCGGCTGCAGCAGCTTCCTGGCGTGGAAGGCACGCAGTCCATGGCCGGGCTCTCCAAGCTGGCCATGGTGGGCTACAACGAAGGCAACCTGAAGTGGTACGAGCTGATCCCCAGCGACAGCGCCCTGGGTGGCGTGCAGTCGCGTGCCCCGCGTGAGCTGTTCAACCAGGGCTGCTCGTTCCTGTCGCTCTACGTCTACCTGAAGGACCACAAGGCCGAGACGCTGACGCGCGTGGTCGACACCGTCGAGGCCTTCATCGCCACGCAGCCGAAGTCGGACGCCACCTTCAAGCTCGCCGGCGGCTCGGCCGGCATCGACGCCGCCACCAACATCGTCGTCAAGCAGGCCATGCGCGAGATGCTGCTGTGGGTCTACGGCGCGGTGCTGCTGCTGTGCTGGTTCACCTTCCGTTCCTGGCGCGCCACCGTCGTGGCGGTGCTGCCGCTGGTGCTGACATCCATCCTGTGCGAGGCGCTGATGGTGCTGCTGGGCATGGGCGTGAAGGTGGCCACGCTGCCCGTCATCGCGCTGGGCGTGGGCATCGGCGTGGACTACGCGCTCTACGTGCTGGCGGTGATGCTGTCGCAACTGCGAGCGGGCGCCAGCGTGGCCACGGCCTACCGCCACGCGCTGCAGTTCACCGGTCGTGTGGTGCTGCTCACCGGGCTGACCCTGGCGCTGGCCGTGGGCACCTGGTTCTTCAGCCCGATCAAGTTCCAGGCCGACATGGGGCTGCTGCTGGCCTTCATGTTCGTCTGGAACATGGTCGGCGCGCTGGTGCTGCTGCCGGCGCTGTCGCGCTGGCTGCTGGCGCCTGCCGCGCCTTCCTTGAACCCGCAGCCCGGGGCCGCGGCCACGGCCCCTTGACCGGAGACGCTCCGTGACCGAACCCCTGACCGCTCCACTGGAGCCCGCCATGGCGCACCTGCTGGCCCTGGTGGCCACGCAACCGCCGCTGCATCTGCTGCCGCCGGCGGTGGTGCGCGACATCGTGCGTCAGCAATCGCTGCCGCCGCCTGGCACGCCGGTGGCGCCGGTGGGCGAGGTGCGTGAGCTGTACGCGCCGGGCCCGGCCTGCGACATCCCGCTGCGGCTGTACCGGCCGGCAGAAGCCGAAGGCCAGCCCCCGCTGCTGATGTTCGTGCACGGGGGCGGCTGGGTCTTCGGCGATCTGGACAGCCACGACGCCGTGTGCCGCACGCTGTGCCGCGAGGCCGGCGCCGTGGTGGTGTCGGTGGGCTACCGCCTTGCGCCAGAGCACCGCTTCCCGGCGGCGCTGGACGACACCGAAGCCGCGCTGCGCTGGCTGTTCGCGCATGCCGCCGACCTGGGCGCCCACCCGCTGCGCCTGGCCCTGGCCGGCGATAGTGCCGGCGCGCAGCTCGCGGCCACCGCAGCCCTGCGCACGGCCGGAGAGGTGCCGGTGGTCGCGCTGGGGCTCATCTACCCGCCAGCGCACCCCTGGAGCGTGCCCACGCCAGCCAAGGTGGAGAACGGCGATGGCAAGGTCCTCACGCGCGAGATGCTGCGCTGGTGTGCCGAGCTCTACCTGGGCGACGACGCTTCACTGCTGCGCCACCCCGAGACGGCGCTGTTGCGCGCGCCTGGCCTGCATCGCCTGCCGCCCACCTGGCTGGCCACCCTGGGCCACGACCCACTGCGCGACGACGGCCTGGCGCTCTTGCGCACGCTGCGGGAGAGCGGCGTCACCGTGCAGCACCTGCACGAACCCGCCGGCGTGCACGGCTGCCTGACGATGCCGCCGTCCGTGTCGGACGTCGGCCCGCGCGTGCTGGCCCACCTGGCGGCCTGGCTGCGTCAATCAGCCTGAAGTGCGGCCGCGACCGCACGAAGCTCGCGCGGCGTCGCCACGGCGCCGATACGATGCGGGGCATGGTGACTCGGAGCGACCTGCACGCAAATTCGCTGGAGCGAGCGCCGTGGCACGGCCTCGTGGTCTCGCTGGGTCGCTGGCGCTCGGTGCTGCTGCTGACGGCGCTCTCGGTGCTCTGTTCGGTGGTGCTCACCGCCTTGGGCATGCGGCTCCTGGGCGTGCCGAGCCGGGGCCTGTGGCAGGGCTACGTGCTGTCGGTCGTGGTCC
>CAZBUU010000119.1:0-12354 GCA_964495125.1 uncultured Rubrivivax sp. | reverse complement strand
GGTCGCGAACGGCGCGCAGGAGCGGCTCGGCCAGGCCGAGGTCGGTGAAGTGCATTTGAATGGGCCCGCAGGGGCCGAAGTCCGCGCCCGGCCTGCGCCCGGGGCGGGCGCGCCAGTCGTGGGGCGCGAAAGTTCTTGGTGTCGGAATCGACAGCAGCGCGATGACTGGAAGCCACGCCGCATGGACCTCATTCTACGCGGAGGGCAGCCGCACCCCGGCCGCTCGCCGATAATCGAGGGTTGACTCCTCCCGCCCCCTAGGCAACCGAGAACTCCATGGCCCAGTACGTCTTCACCATGAACCGCGTCGGCAAGATCGTGCCGCCGAAGCGGCAGATCCTGAAGGACATCAGCTTGTCCTTCTTCCCCGGCGCCAAGATCGGCGTGCTGGGTGTCAACGGCTCCGGCAAGAGCACGCTGCTGAAGATCATGGCCGGCATCGACAAGGAGATCGAGGGCGAAGCCGTTCCGATGCCGGGTCTGAACATCGGCTACCTGCCGCAGGAACCCCAGCTGACGGCCGAGCAGACCGTGCGCGAGGCGGTGGAGCAGGGCATCGGCGGCGTGCTGGCGGCCAAGAAGCGCCTGGACGAGGTCTATGCCGAGTACGCCGAGCCCGATGCCGACTTCGACAAGCTGGCCGCCGAGCAGGCCGAACTGGAAGCCGTCATCGCCGCCGCCGGCAGCGAGAACACCGACCTGCAGCTGGAAATGGCCGCCGACGCGCTGCGCCTGCCGCCCTGGGACACCAAGATCGGCGTGCTGTCCGGTGGCGAAAAGCGCCGCGTGGCGCTGTGCCGCCTGCTGCTGAGCCGCCCGGACATGCTGCTGCTGGACGAACCCACCAACCACCTGGACGCCGAAAGCGTGGAGTGGCTGGAGCATTTCCTGCAACGCTTCCCCGGCACCGTGGTGGCCATCACCCACGACCGCTACTTCCTGGACAACGCCGCCGAGTGGATCCTGGAACTGGACCGCGGCTCCGGCATTCCCTGGAAGGGCAACTACTCCGATTGGCTGGACCAGAAGGAAAAGCGCCTGGAGGTGGAGCAGAAGAAGGAAGACGCGCGCATGAAGGCGATGAAGGAGGAACTCAAATGGGTGCGCTCCAACGCCAAGGCGCGCCAGACCAAGAGCAAGGCCCGCCTGGCCCGCTTCGAGGAACTGAGCGACGTCGAATACCAGCGCCGCAACGAGACCAACGAGATCTTCATCCCCGTGGCCGAGCGCCTGGGCAACGAGGTCATCGAGTTCAAGGACGTCACCAAGAGCTTCGGTGACCGCGTGCTCATCGACAAGCTCAGCTTCAAGGTGCCGGCAGGCGCCATCGTCGGCATCATCGGCCCCAACGGCGCCGGCAAGTCGACGCTGTTCCGCATGATCCAGGGCACCGAGAAGCCGGACACCGGCGAAGTGCTGATCGGCAAGACCGCGCACCCCACCTTCGTCGACCAGAGCCGCGACAGCCTGGCGGCCGAGAACACCGTGTGGCAGGACGTCTCCGGCGGCCTGGACAACATCGTCGTCGGCCAGTTCGTGATGCCCAGCCGCGCCTACCTGGGCCGCTTCAACTTCAAGGGCAACGACCAGCAGAAGCTGGTGGGCAACCTCTCCGGCGGTGAACGCGGCCGCCTGCACCTGGCCAAGACGCTGGCGCAGGGCGGCAACGTGCTGATGCTGGACGAACCGTCCAACGACCTCGACGTGGAAACCCTGCGCGCGCTGGAAGAGGCGCTGCTGGAGTTCGCCGGCAGCGCCATGGTCATCAGCCACGACCGCTGGTTCCTGGACCGCATCTGCACGCACATCCTGGCCGCCGAAGGCGACTCGCAATGGGTCTTCTTCAACGGCAACTACCAGGAGTACGAGGCGGACAAGGTGCGCCGCCTGGGCGAGGAAGGCGCGCGGCCCAAGCGCATGCGCTTCAAGGCGATCTGACGCCCTACGGGACAGCAGGGTCCAGGTGCTCGCGCGCCTGGTCCAGCCCCTGTTCCAGGGCGCGGCGCAGCCAGCGGTTGCCCTCGACGCTGTCCTGCGCCACGCCCTGGCCGTAGCGCAGCTGCCAGCCCAGGCGCAGCTGCGCGAACTTGCGGCCCTGCTCGGCGGCGGCGCGGTTCCAGCGCGCCGCTTCCACGCGGTCCTTCGGCACCACCTCGCCGCTGAAGAGCGCCAGGCTCAGCAGGTCCTGTGCCACGGCGTCGCCGGCCTCCGCGCCTTCGCGCAGCAGCCGCAGGCCGCGTTGGACATCCTGCGGGACGGTCGGCGTGCCGTGCAGCAGGATGTCGCCGTACAGGCCCTGGGCGCGTGCGTGCTTCTGCTCGGCGGCCCGGGCCAGCAGCGGCGCGGCGCGGGCCAGGTCCTTGCTCAGGCCCAAGGCGCCTTCCAGGTGGGCCGTGCCCAGGTTGGCCTGGGCGTCCGCGTAGCCGGCGGCCGCGGCGCGCTCCAGCCAGCGCATGGCCTGGGCCGGATCGGCCGGCCCGCCCTCGCCCTGCATCAGCAGCACCGACAAGTTGAACTGCGCCTTGGCATCGCCCCGTTCTGCACCCTGCGTGAACAGGCTGCGCGCGCGGGCCGCGTCGCGCGGAACACCCAGGCCGTTGAAGTACAGGTAGCCCAGTGGCGACCAGGCCTGGGCGAGGCCCTGGTCGGCCGCCGCCTGCAGCAGGGTGCGCGCGCGCGCCAGATCCTTGGGCAGGGCATCGCCCTCGCCTTCCATCGAGGCTTCGCCGATGAGCCACTGCGCTGCCGCCTCGCCGCCCTGCGCCGCCTTGTCCAGCCAGGCCAAGCCGGCACGCATGTCTTGCGGCACGCCGTCGCCGCGGGCCTGGGCAGCGCCGTACAACATCTGGGCGCGTGGCACGCCGCCTTGCGCGCCCTTCAGCAGCCAGGCTGCGGCCTGCACCGGGTCGGCCGCCGTACCGCGGCCGTAGGTGTAGGCCTCGCCCAGCGCGGTGGCGGCCTGGGCGTGGCCGGCCCGGGCCGCCTTGAGGAACCACTTCAGCGCCGCGGCGTCGTCCTGAGCCACGCCGCCATAGCCGCCGGTGGCGTGCAAGCGGCCGGCGTTCCACATCGATTCGACCGTGCCGGCGTCGGCCTCGGCCAGGATGCGTTTGGCGGTCTGGGCCTGGGTCTCCGTCATGCGCACGGTGACCGTCTGCGTGCTCTCGATGCTCGGCGGCCCGTCGTCCACGCTGGCATCGCCGCCCAGCACCGGGCTCGCCAGCCCGGCGCGTGCGGCCTGGCGGCGCGACGTGCCGCCGCCGGCGGCGGCCGTCGCAGGGCGGGAACTGCTGTTGCGCGCTGCTTCCTGGCGGCGCGCGAAGTTTTCCGAGTCGCGCCGGAATTGGCTCGCCATGCGCTGTCGGCTGGCTTCGTCGGAGTCACGGCGGTAGTAGCCCAGCGCGGAGCGTGACGACTGGGCCTCGGCCGGCGTCGCGACGCCGGCCAGCATCAGCACCACCAGGGCCAGGGAGCAGGCAGCCGGCTTCATGCCGCCTAGAACCGCGAGGCGAAGTCGCCCTTGAACAGCAGCGCGGGTGGCAGCCGGTCGTCGAACTTGCTGACGCCGATGCGGCTGCGCAGGTCCTGCATCAGGTCGAATCCTTCACCCGACGCGCCGCGGGGCGTGTTCGCCTGCTTGAAGACGCCCTCCACCACGGTGTTCATGTTGGCATCGGCGTAGACGCGGATGTCGACCCACCAGCGCATCTTCTTGGGATCGTCGCGATCCGGGTTGAACAAGGTCAGGCTGCCGCCATCGAGCCCGTTGTTGTGCTTGTTCTCGGCGCGGTAGTTCGCCGCCTTCACCAGGCCGCCCCGGTTCTGCACCAGGTCGTTGAGGCCCGCCATCACCTGCTGCGGCGACTTGTAGCCCAGCTTGATGATTTCGGCCCGGGCCTGGGCGTCGCCCGCCACGGCCGATCGGATGACCGCCGTCTGTGCCGGCGTGGCCGCGACGCCAGTGGTGCGCATCGCCTCCGTCGCCGGCTCGGAGCCCGTCAACGACGGCAGGCTGACACAGCCGGCCAGCAGCGCCGCGCAGGCCACGAGGGCAAGCCAGGGTCTTGGGATCGAGGAAGCATTCATGACAGTTCTCCAGGTGTTTGAAGGGAAGAGGCTTGGCGAAGACGCCCGGGGATGGGCATTCATCGCCCCTACGCCGTTCATCCGCCGCAAAGGGCTCACGGGTGAACCGCCATCGCGATGGCTTGTACAGGTGTATAACCATGTGCTCATGGCCCTGCCCCACCGCCCATCCGCCAAAGTCGCCGACACCCGCGAACGGCTGCTTCTCGCCGGCCTCGCGCTGGCGCAGCGCGACGGCATCAAGCGCCTGACGGTGCGCGCCGTGGCGGTACAGGCCGACGCCAACCTGGGCAGCTTCGTGCATCACTTCGGCACCCGAGACGCCTTCCTCGACGAGGTGATCGAGCGCTGGTACGCCCCCGTCTTCGAACGTCTGCAACTCGACGCAGCGGCCGCGCTGGCGCCGCTGGAGGCCTTGCGAGCGGCGCTGTTGCACCTGGTGGGCTGGCTGGTCGACAACCGCGCTTTCGTGGCCCAACTGGTGCTGGACGCCGCCGCGGGCGAAGCGGCTGCACAACGCTTCGTGCGCGGCCTGGATGCGCGCCACCCGGTGCTGCTGCTGGCACTCATCCAGCGCGCCCAGCAGGCCGGCGCGCTGCGGCGCGACCACCCGCTGCACCAGCTGCTGTTCCTGATGACGACACTGGCCGTGCCGGTGCTGATGTTCCACCTGGCGCTGCGCCAGGGCGCCGCACCACCGGCGCTGGTCCAGACGCTGACGGCCTTCACCACCGACCTCGCACAGGTCGAACTGCGCCTGGGCTGGGCCTTGCGCGGCCTGGCGCCCGACGCCTGAGAAGGAACCCCATGCACGCTCAACCCTCGCTTGCCACGGCCGCTGCCGCGCTGCTGCTGGCGGCATGCGCCCCCGCCGGCGAGGCCCCATTGGCGGGCTACGCGGAAGCCGACCTCGTGGTCATCGCTCCCAGCGGCGCCGGCATCCTGCAGAGCGTGGCCGTGCAGCGCGGCGACCGCGTCACGCGCGGCCAGGCGCTGTTCGCGCTGGACGCCGACGCCGAGGCCTTCACCCGCGGCGTCGCCGATGCGCGCGAAGCCAGGGCCCGCTCAGCGCTGGCCAACCTGCGCAAGGGCAAGCGGCCCCTGGAATTGGCGGCGCTGGACCAGCAACTGGCGCAGGCCCAGGCGGCACTGCAGGCGTCGTCGGCCACGCTGGTGCGCCAGCAACAGCTGGTGGCACAGGGCTTCGTCTCGGCGCAGCAGCTCACCGACCTGCAGGCCGCCAAGGACCGCGACGCCGCCCGCCTGCGTGAACTGCAGGCGCAGCGCGCCCTGGCCGGCGAGGCCGCTCGTGCCGACGAGATTGCTGCTGCCGCCGCCGACGCCCGCGGCAGCGGCGCCGACCTCGCCCTGGCGCGCTGGCGCGAAACGCAGCGCCAACGGCAGGCAACCTTCGATGCGCAGGTCTTCGACGTGCTGGCCCGCCCCGGCGAGTTCGTCAGCGCCGGCACGCCGGTCCTGAGCCTGCTGCCCGCCGGCGCGCTGAAGGTGCGCTTCTTCGTGCCCGAGCCGCAGCTGCCGCAGGCACGGCTGGGCCGTGAGGTCGATCTCGCCTGCGACGGCTGCGCGGCCGGGATGAAAGCCCGCATCCGCTGGGTGTCGCCGCAGGCCGAGTTCACGCCGCCGGTCATCTACAGCAACGGCAGCCGCAGCAAGCTGGTCTACAAGGTCGAGGCCGAGCCGCTGGACGGCTCGTCGCTGAAGCCGGGCCAGCCGCTGGACGTGCGCTTCGGGCCCGCACAGCCATGAGCGAGGCGCCACTGGCCGTGGACGTGCGCGGCCTGGTCAAGCACTACGGCGGCCGGCGCGTGGTAGACGACGTGGCCATCCAGGTGCGGCGCGGCGAGATCTGCGGCTTCCTGGGGCCCAACGGCAGCGGCAAGACCACCACCATCCGCATGCTCTGCGGCCTGCTGGAGCCCGACGGTGGCGAAGGCCAGTGCCTGGGCCACGACCTGCGGACCGCGGCCCGACACATCAAGCGCCGCGTGGGCTACATGACGCAGCGCTTCGGCCTCTACGAAGACCTGTCGCTGCAGGAGAACCTGGACTTCGTCGCCCGCGCCTACGGCATGCCGGACCGGCGCACCGTGGTGCAGGCGGCCTTGCAGCGGCTGGGCCTCGTGGAGCGCCGCAGGCAGCTGGCGGGTTCGCTCTCGGGCGGCTGGAAGCAGCGACTGGCGCTGGCCGCCTGCATGCTGCACGAACCCGAACTGCTGCTGCTGGACGAACCCACCGCGGGCGTGGACCCGAAGGCGCGGCGCGACTTCTGGCAGCAGATCCACGCCCTGGCGGCCGAGGGGCTGACGGTGCTGGTCAGCACGCACTACATGGACGAGGCCGAGCGCTGCCACCGGCTGGCCTACATCAGCTACGGCCGGCTGCTGGCCACCGGCACGGCCGAGGCGGTGATCGCCGGCGCCGGGCTGCGCACCTGGGAACTGCGCGGCGAAGGCCTGAGCGCGGCCACGGCGCTGCTGCAGGCCGACCGGCGCTGGATGGTCGTGCCCTTCGGCAGCGCCGTCCACGTGAGTGCGGCCGAGGGCGAGGACCTGCCGGCCTGGCTGGCGGCGCAAGGCAGCGCCGGGCGCTGGCAGCTCTCGCCCATCGCCACCGGTCTGGAAGACGTGTTCATCGCGCTCACCGCCCATGCTCAGGACAATTTCCAGTAGCTGGGGCCGCGTGCTCGCGGTGCTGCTGAAGGAATTCGTGCAGCTGCGGCGCGACCGCCTCACCTTCGCGATGCTGGTCGGCGTGCCGCTGATGCAGCTGGTGCTGTTCGGCTACGCCATCAACGGCGACCCGCGCCAGCTGCCCACCGCCATCGTGGCGCTGGACGAGGGCCCGCTGGTGCGCAGCATCGTGCGCGCGGCCGAGAACACGGGCTACTTCCGCGTCGTCGCGCACGCAAGCGACAGCGAGGGCGAAGCGCTGCTGGCTCGCGGCGAGGTGCAGTTCGTCCTCGTCTTCCCGGCCGACTTCAGCCGCCGGCTGCTGCGCGGCGAGAAGCCGCCGCTGGCGGTCTACGCCGATGCGGCCGACCCGGCGGCCACCGGCCCCGCCGTGGCCGCGTTGCAGCAGTTGCCGGCGCTGGCGCTGGCCCACGACCTGCGCGGTCCGCTGGCGCGCCTGCAACCTGGCGCTGCACCTTTCGAGCTGCGCCTGCACAGGCGCTACAACCCGGAAGGCCTGTCGCCCTACAACGTGGTGCCCGGCTTGATGGGCGTGATCCTCACCATGACGCTGGTGATGATGACGGCCATGGCCATGACGCGCGAGCGCGAGCGCGGCACGCTGGAGAACCTGCTGGCCACGCCGGTGCGGCCGCTGGAGATGATGGTCGGCAAGATCCTGCCCTACGTGCTGACGGGCTACGTGCAGGTGCTGATCGTCTTCGCCGCGGCACGCGGGCTGTTCGACGTCCCCATGGCGGGCAGCTTTGCGTTGCTGACGGCCATGGTGCTGCTCTTCATCGTCGCCACGCTGACCGTGGGCTTCACCTTCAGCACCATCGCGCGCTCGCAGATGCAGAGCATGCAGATGACGCTCTTCTACTTCCTGCCCAACATCCTGCTGTCGGGCTTCATGTTCCCCTTCCGGGGCATGCCGGCGTGGGCGCAGGCCCTGGGCGAGCTGCTGCCGCTGACGCACTTCCTGCGCATCGTGCGCGGCATCATGCTCAAGGGCACGGGCTGGCCCGAGTTGTGGCCGGAGGCGATGGCCATCGCCGCCTTCGTGGCCGTGATGGGGGCCGTGGCCATGGCGCGCTACCGCCAGACCATCGACTAATCCTCGCCCCGGGCCGCCTCGCGCGGAAGGGGGAAGCGGCGAATTCGGCTTTGGCCGACAATGGAATTTCGACCCTTCGGCGCCCGCGCCCTGCTGCCCCATGCGCTACCCTGCCCTGCCCCGCCGCGCCGCCGTCACCGTGGCCGTCCTCCTGCTTGCCGCCTGCGCCCAGACGCCGACGACCGAGCCCGCGTCCGAGACCACCAAGGGCGGCAACAGCGAGAAGGCCGCGGCCGCCGCGCGGGCGGCCACCGCCAAGACCGCCGCCAGCGCTGCCAGTTCGGCCGCGCCCGCCCGCCCGGCCAGCGGCGCCGCGGCCACGGCGGCGGCCCCTTCCGGCCCGCCGGGCGGTCCGCCGCCCTTCGCCACCGTCATCCGCGAGGCGCGCCGCATCGACGGCCCCCTCGTGCTGTGGCAGAAGGACGAGAAGGTCTGGATCGAACTCAAGCCCGAGCAACTGGGCAAACCCTACCTGCTGTCGCCCAAGATCCGCAGCGGCATCAGCGACGCCTGGGTGCTGGGCGGTCTGATGGCCCAGCCCGTCAACGGCGCCGGCGGCGTGCAGGTGGTGGAATTCGTGCGCGTGCACAACCAGATGCGCTTGGTGGCCCGCAACACCGACGTCTCCGCGGCTGCGGGCACGCCGGAGGCGCGTGCGGTGGAGGCCAGCTACGCGAACAGCCTGCTGGCGTCGGTGCCCGTGGTCAGCCAGCCCCACCCCGACCGCAAGAGCGTGCTGGTCGAGGCCAACGCGATCTTCCTCAATGACCTGCAGGGCATCGGCATGCTGCTGCAGCGCAGCCTGCGCCAAGGCTACGGGCTGGACCGCAGCAACTCCGTCATCACCGCCGTGCGCGGCACGCCCGCGGCCACGACGCTGGAGACGCAGAACCACTTCTTCACCGGCGGCATCGCCTCCGTGCCTCTCGGCGCCGCGCCGCCGGGCGCGCCCGTGCCCGTGGTGCCGCGCTATCTGCCGGACGCGCGCAGCATGCTGGTGGGCCTGAGCTACTCGCTGGCACCGCTGCCCGAGCAGCCCATGGCGCCCCGCCGCGCCGACCCACGTGTCGGCATGTTCACGAGCGTGGTGCTCGACTTCTCCGAAGAACTCTCTCTGTCCCCGCGCCAGCGCTACGTGAACCGCTGGCGGCTCGAGAAGAAGGACCCGGCGGCCGACGTTTCCGAACCGGTCAAGCCCATCACCTTCTGGGTCGACCGCAACGTGCCCAAGGCCTACCGCGAGACGGTGCGCGCGGCCATCCTGGAGTGGAACAAGGCCTTCGAGAAGATCGGCTTCAAGGAAGCCATCAAGGTCGAGCAGCAGCCCGACGACGCGAAGTTCGACACGCTGGACTTCGGCTATGCCTCGGTGCGCTGGATGATGAACGCCGAGCCGCAGTTCGGCGCCATCGGCCCCAGCCACGTCGACCCGCGCAGCGGCGAGATCCTGGACGCCGACATCGCCTTCGAGGGCCTCACGGTGCGCTCGGTACGCACGTTGCGCACGCAGGTGCTGCCGGCGCCGGCTTCGGCCCATGCGCTGGCGCAGGACCAGGGCCAAGGCCAGACGCTGCCGCCGTTCGCCTCGCCGCTGCAGCCGCCGGTGGAACTTGTCCAGGCCGGCCTGGTGCCGGCCGGGTTCGCACGCTGCATGCATGGCGCGCTGGGCGCCGAACAACTCGGCTATGCACTCGACGTGATGGAAGCGCGCGGCGAGCTCGACCCCGACAGCCCCCTGACCCAGCAGTTCGTGCAGGACTACGTCAAGGAAGCCATCATGCACGAGGTGGGCCACGCGCTTGGCCTGCGGCACAACTTCCGCGCATCGCGGGCTTACACCGAAGCCCAGCTCGCCGACGCCGAGTTCACGCGCGCTTTCGGCACCACGGGTTCGGTGATGGAGTACAACGCCGTCAACCTGCCGCGCCCCGGCAAGACCGGCGGCATGCCCTTCCAGACGACGCTCGGCCCCTACGACTACTGGGCCATCGAGTACGCCTACAAGCCGATGCCCGCAGGCACCAAGCCGGCGACCGAGCGCGCGGAACTGCAGAAGATCGCCGCGCGCAGCAGCGAGCCGCAGCTGGCTTTCGGCACCGACGAGGACATCTTCTTCGGGCTCGACCCCGAGACCATCCAGCTCGACCTCGGCAACGACCCCATCGCCTTCGCCGCCAAGCGCCTGGAGATCGCACGCGACCTCTTCAAGCGCCAGGAGTCGCGCGCGCTGCCGCCCGACCGCGACTACGCCGTGCTGCGCCGCTCGCTGGGCTATGCCATCGGCGATGTCTACCGTTCGCTGGGCGTGCTGGCGCGCCAGATCGGCGGCGTGCGCACCTTGCGCGACTTCCCCGGCAGCGGCCGCGAACCGCTGACGCCTGTGGCGCCGGCGTTGCAGCGCGAGTCACTGGACCTGATGGCCAAGGCGGCGCTCGCCGCCGACGGCCTGAGCATCACGCCCGGACTGCAGCGCCGCCTGGCGCCCGACTACCTGGACCGCGCCGAACTCATCGGCGACGCCACCGACTTCGCCCTGCCCCAGCGCTTGCTGGACCTGCAACGCGCGGTGCTCAACTTCCTGATGAGCGACGGCATCGCGGCGCGCGTGCTGGACAACGCGAGCAAGCTCGACCAACCCGGCGAGGCCTTCCAGCTCAGCGAGATCTACCAGCGGCTGAACGACGACATCTGGGGCGAACTCGGCAAGGGCAGCACGCTGTCGGCACCCATCCCGCCGGCCCGGCGCGAACTGCAGCGCAGCCATGTCAACCGCGTGGCGGCGGCCCTGTTGCGGCCGTCGCCGCTGGCCCGCGCCGACGCGCGCGGCCTGGTGCGTTCGCAGGCGCGCGCGCTGCTGGCCCGCCTGGAGAGCGCGGCGTCACGTGCAGGCACGGCCGCGCCGGGCCGCCGCGGGGGCATCGACGCCGACACCCGCAGCCACCTCGCCGACAGCATCGACACGCTCAAGCAAGCCCTGGGCGCCGCCGTGCTGCGCCAGTCGCTCTGAACCGCCGCCGCGAACCTGGGAGACCGCTCCACATGCACGCCTGGCTCTGCACCACGCTCGACGGCATCGACGCCCTGACCTGGCAGGAACTGCCCACGCCCGAGCCCAAGCCGGGCGAGGTGCGCATCGCGGTCGAAGCCGCCAGCCTCAACTTCCCCGACCTGCTGATCGTCGAAGGCAAGTACCAGGTCAAGCCGCCGCTGCCATTCGTGCCCGGCGCCGAATACGCGGGCCACGTGGACGCCGTGGGCGAAGGCGTGAAGCACCTCAGGCCCGGCATGGCCGTGGCCGCCATCGGCACCACCGGTGGCTTCGGCACCCATGCCGTGGTGCGCGCCGACCACGTGATGCCGCTGCCGCCGGGCTTCGCGGTGCGCGACGGCGCGGCCTTCGCGTTCACCTACGGCACTTCGCACCATGCGCTGATCGACCGCGCGCAGCTCAAGCCCGGCGAGACCGTGCTGGTGCTGGGCGCCGCCGGCGGCGTGGGCACGGCGGCGCTGCAGATCGCCAAGGCGGCCGGCGCGCGCGTCATCGCCGCCGCGTCCACCGAGGAGAAGTGCGCACGCTGCCTGGAGCTCGGCGCGGACGCGACGCTGAACTACGGCACGGCCAACGTGCGCGAGGCGCTCAAGGCCCTCACCGACGGCAAGGGCCCCGACGTCGTCTACGACCCCGTGGGCGGCGACCTCGCCGAGCCCGTGTTCCGCAGCATCTCCTGGCGCGGCCGCTACCTCGTGGTCGGCTTCGCCGGTGGCGGCATTCCGGCACTGCCGTGGAACCTGGCGCTGCTGAAAGGGGCCTCGGTGGTGGGCGTGTTCTGGGGCGACTTCGTGCGCCGCGAGCCGCAGGCCTACGTCGCCGCGCTGGGTGAACTGGCCCGCTGGTACGGTGAAGGCAAGCTGCGCCCGGTGATCGACAGCGTGCTGCCGATGAGCGAATTGAAGGCCGCCTACGCCCGCATGGGCTCGCGCCAGGTCACGGGGAAACTGCTGCTGGTCAACCCGTAAGGGGGTGCCGAACGGCGCGGCCCGCGAGGCTTTCCGCGCTAGCATGACGGCCCGTGACCCCCGGGAGGCGAGCCGTATGACCGTCAAGGTGCTGATACTCGAGGACAACCCGGTCGCGCGGAGCTTCCTGTGCCGTGTCGTCCGCGAAAGCTTCAGCGACGCCATCGTCATCACCGAAGCCGGTGACCTGGAGACGGCGCGCCGGCACATCTCGTTGACCGGCGGCGCGCAGGGCCTGCATGGGGTCGACCCCTTCAAGCTCATCCTGGTCGATCTCGAACTGCCCGACGGCAACGGCATGGAACTGCTGGCCGAACTGTCGCAGTACCCGGCCACCAAGATCGTCACCACGCTGTACTCCGACGACGACCACCTCTTCCCCGCGCTGCAGTGCGGCGCCGACGGCTACCTGCTGAAGGAAGACCGCTTCGAGGTGCTGGTGGA